>NZ_VCKW01000119.1 GCF_005889715.1 Actinomadura soli | reverse complement strand
ACCCCGGAGCGCTTCGCCGACGCGACCGAAGAGCTTCTCCGCGCCCCGCGTCCGCTCCGCCGATCCGCCGCCCGAACCCGTGCCGAGCAGTACCCCTGGGCCACCACGACCACCCGAATGCTGGAGATCCTCCAAGGCCCCTGACCACTTCAACAGGCGGCCGGTATCACCGCCCGGCCGGGCCCTTCCCACATTCCCGAACCACTCTCCGAGCCCTCGTCACTTGACGGCCGATGCCGGTCGATTCCCGCCTCTGTCCGTGCGTCGCCTTCTACGCTGTTGGAAGGGGACCATCATGACCTTTGCGGACTCCGAACTCGCCGCCGAGATCGCGAGCCTGGCGCGTGACGCGCTGCCGTCACATCTCAGTGCCGCTGGACGGGTGAGCCAGCTCGTGCGCCTGTTCGAGGACGACCGGCGCCTGCTGCGCCGGGTTGATCCGACGGTCCGCGTCTGGGACGGATACGAGAGAGACCTTGCGATCGCGTGGGAGGCCGTCGATACGGCTCTCGTTGAAGCCCCGGAGAGAGTCGCCGCTCCGTTGGACGTCTTAGTCCGGTTCGCGCTGGTGCGGAGCACGCTGGTCACGACTGACGACCTTCCGCCCGCGCTGGTTTCGGCCGCCGTCGACACAGGGTGCTGGACCGTGTCGCGGGCGCTGTCCACGATCGGCCGGCTCACCTCACCCGGTCGGCGGGCCGAGGGCTGCTACCGGCTACTTGCGGGTGGTCAACTGGAGCAGGGCACTCGACGGACGGTTGCGGCGATGCTGGTCGAGCTGGCGGCGCTGCCCCGAGATGAGCAACCGAGCAGGACCTTGCTCGGAGGTGTCCATCTGCTCGGTGCCGAAGACCGGACCGAAATCGCGGCACGGATCGAGGACACGGCGCGGATCGATTCGGTGCGCCTGCAGCCCGCGCAGGCGGCGAAGCTCCTCGGGTACGAGAACCTGATCGCCAGCGAGACGGTTCCGCTCTTGGAGCTGGTTCCTGAGCTGCGGCGACGGCGGCTTGTCGAGCGGCTGGCCACGACGCTCGTCGATGCGCTGGAGAACATGCTCCGTGAGGACCGGTCGACCGCGCCGACCGAGGAGGCGGCCACTCCGCCCATCGCCCAGCTGGGCAATGACGTTCTTCGTTCGCTGGTAGATCCGGCCTACCGGCTGCCCGAACTTTGCGACGCACTCCTCAGGCTCAGGCCCATCATCGCCGACCAATCAGGCTCAATGCAGCTCCTTGCACGTGTGGACGCCCTGATGGCCGCGGCCCAAGATGTGGGCCCCCGAGGTGAGGGAGAGCCGGAGGACGGTGGATACCTGGCCTCGATCCGCAATATCTTTCGCCGCTCGACGGCCCATCCCTCCGAACCCACCATCCCGAACGAAGAGGATCCGGAGCCCTCACGGGTCGTTGAATCCCTGGCGAAGGTCCAGGACCGAATGATCCGTAAGCGCCTGCCTCACGGGGCAGACACACCTTCCCGCGATGCCGTCCCTCCGACGCCGGGCGAATCGGATGGCCGCCAGCAGTTCCTGCAATTCGCTCAGCGTGCGGGGGGTGCCGCCGTCATCGCGTCGGTGGCCACCGTTCAAAAGCTCGACGATGCATCGATTTCGACCCTGGTGTCGGCGCTCTATCAGCCGGATGAGCTGGCCGGCCAGATCGTGCTGGCGGATCTGATCCAGGAGCATGGCGAAGAGATCGTCGGAATGTACGACGACCAGCCCGCCATCACGGTGGTCGTGCGGAAGGTCAAGGGCCACCTCCTTAAATGTGCCCTTGAACATTCCTACAAGCAGGGCGGTCTGGCCAGCGCCTGGGACGGTGTCCCCGAGGACCAGGTGATGGATGCGGACTTCCAGCCCGCGCTCGATCTCGCACTGGCCCTACCGGCCGAAGCACAGCGCCATTCCTACTGGCACACGTTCGAACAGGGATTCCCCGCGAACGTCCGATCAATTCCTCGCCTGTCCGCGCTCGCCGTACTGCTGCCCTATCTGAATACCGAGCAGATGGACCAGGTGTTCCTGGAAATCTGCAGGATTCCCGATGGCACGGTCCGCCGGCTCGGGATCGAACTCGTCGCCTTCAGGCTGTCGCGCACGCAGGTGAGCGAAGCCATCGAGATCATCGAGGCGGCTCCAGACGCCCGGGAGCTCGGCTGGCTGTTCGGCGAACTGATCCAGCTGCTGCCGCGAGAGGACGGCCGCCGAGAGCTGATCGAGCGGTGGACCGCCGAAGCCTCGGCGCTCATCGACGGCGGTCCGGATCTGGCCGAGGCGACGCTACGGAAGATCGAGAGAGCGGCTGGCATCCGGTGGGCCGAGACAATGGCGAACCTTCGCAGAATGGACGCCAATCAGCGTCTTGACGCCGCGGGGGGCCTGGCGGAGAACGTGGACGGCCCGCTGCCCGCGGAACTGGCGATGGAGATCATGGATCTCCCGCCCGTCAACGACCGGAACATGTACAGCTGGCGGGCACTCGCCCTTGTGGCCGCCGCCGCCCGCCTCAGCGACGACTGGCTGCCGGCGGCCTGGCAGGCCGCCGCGTCCCTCCCGAAACGCTTGGACGTCGGCGATGCCCAGATGTGGGGATGGTCATGGCAGTACGAATATCCGTTCGCGGCGGTAGTGCTCGCACTCGCCCCCCGGCTACGCGGCCCGCTGGCCCGGCGCGCCTTCGAAGCGGCATGCGAGATGCCCTGGGAGCCCCGTGAACAGATTTTCCGATCGCTCGCGGAACATTCTGACACCGCACTGTCCGGTGATCTCTTCGATCACGCGGTGTTCACCTACCGGTCCTATTGCGCGATCGAAGGCACGGTCAAGCTCCCCTATTCGCTTGAAGGCACGTACGTCGTCCAGTCGATCGACGAATTCCAGGCGATGCGCGAGGTTCAGCTCGCCGAGCTGATCGCCCTCTTGGCGGAGCGGCTGGACGAGCGAAGGATGGCCGAGGCCACGCGGCTCGCCTGCGACTTCTCCAACGCCGGGCCGCGATCCTGGCTGCCGTCCCGACTGCTTCCACAGCTGGCCCCAGAACACCGGGCGCTGCCTCTGGCGTCGGGGCTCGTCGCGTCGCTGGAATTCCTTTTCGATGACCCTGGCCGCCTCGATCTCATCGCCGATCTCATTCCTTACCTGCGGGAGGAGTTGAGTCGTCGCGCGGAGCCGGCGCGCAGGTTCGTCGCGCAACGCTTCCCCGAACGCCGCGAGGGGTTCCTGCTCGACTCTGACGAGTTGCGGAGTTTGAATGCCGAGGACGTCGACGAGTACCTCCGCCTGGTGGGAATCGAGGACAAGGAGGCGATGACGGCCCACCTGCGTGCTCCCGGCGACGAGCGCAAACGGGAATACCTGCGGGAGATCATCCTGCGCCCGATCTTCGCGGCCAATCTGGAGCGCCACCTGACACAGGTCCTGACGGCGGCGCCACCGACGGCGCGTGCGGAACTCCTGCGGCAGGCGGCAGACGTCCTGGAGCCTGACACGCATCGGGCAATCGTCGAACACACCCTGACACAGCTCTTGCATGCACCCTTGAGCATCACCGAACGGCTTGAAGGGCTCGCCGCCCTGCTCCCGGTCCTCCATCAAGGGTGGCTCGATGAGCTGGTAGAGATCATCCCGTTGACGGCCGCGACCGACCCGGTCGACGAGAGCGCCGCGAGCCGCCGCATGTTCCGACTGTTCATGGACGACCTGGCCGAGTCCGAGGCGTCCAAGGCCATGCGCTTCAGTGACGCCCGGCACAATGCCGTCGTTCAGATGGCGAGGCAGAGTGACTGGGGCGACCGCCTGACCGAGACGCTCGGCGTCTTCCATAGCGAGTGTGCCTTCTTCCTCGAGGACCTCTTACCTCAGCTCAGCCCACCGGCCGTCCAGCGCCTGGTCGATCACCTTGACCGGCTTCCCGACCTGGACCTGGCCGGGCCGATCGTGATGCTCATGCCGCTGGTCGATGACGCCGTGAAACGGCGGCTCAGATCCCGTTTGCGCCGGATGAACTCACCGCTGGCCCGGTTCTGGGTGATGTTCGCCGGCCAAGAAGAATTCGAGGGCGGCGAGGCCGAGTGGGCGCAGTTCGCCAGGGACACGGCGGAACTGTTCCAGGACCCCCTTTCAGCGGGCGCCTCCCTCTGCCTCCTGATTGGATACGCCGACGAGGAGAGCAGGCCGCACTGGCGCGAGTGGGCGCTAAGCCACACTCTTCATCTGGATGAGGCCGACACCCTACGGCTTGTCACCGCGGTCGCGGCGACCGGCCGTCGGGGCGACGAATCGGCCACCACTTTGATCAGGACAGTCTCCGGGCTCCCGCCCGAGGCGGCCTACCGGGGCGCGCTGATCCTGGCGCGGCTCGGGATCGACCTGCGGACACAAGCCGCGGAGAATGCCGGCGCCCTGAACCTCGTCATCTCCCGGCGCCTGCGCGGGCTCGCCGAGCGCGGCCGGGGACGGCTGCTCCGCTCACTGGCCGAGGACGCCGTGCTGTTCAGGGCCATGGGCACCGACGACGGCGTTGCCGAGATCGCGGCGATGGTCCAGGACGTCTGCGTTGACTGGCGATGGCCCTGACTCAGCAAGGGATGTAGGCAAATGGTCACGGAGATCTTCATCGGCTGGGCCATCGAGTCGCTGCTGGGCACGGCGCACGCGCAGATCGTCAGTGCGTTCACCGGCGGCGACCGGCAACTCATCCTCGACCGGGCACTGCGGACTGTTCACCTGGCCCTGCCGGAGTCGGCGCATCGCGACATGCTCATGGAAGGGGTCCGTTCCCACCTGGGGGGACGCAGCCCCCGCTGGTACGACGACGCCCTGGGGACCCCGAGTAGCCTGAACGAGGCCCTGACCTGGCAACTGGAACCGCTGGTCGTGGGCTCCTTCGGACGCGACCCGCGCGAGGCGATGACCGGTGCGGAGCTCCTGGCCGGGCTTCACCTGAGACTGGACCAGATCGTCTCGGCGGTGGAGGCGGCGCTGGAATCGGCCGTCCGATCCGTCGCCGCGGACCGGGGCGGGCTTCCAGAACAGCTCCGGCAGCAGGACGTCGCGCGGCAGGTCGAGCTCCTGACCTACATCAAGGAAAGCCTCAGGCAGGCCGCCGACCCGGAAGGCAACGAACCGCTCGTCGACGGCAACCAACGCGATCTCATCGCCGACAAGACGGCGGAGTTCGTGGGGCGCGCCGAGGTCTTCACGGCCATCACGGAATTCCTCAACACCAGCGACCGCGGGTTCTTCATGGTCGAGGGCGATCCCGGGTCGGGAAAGACGGCCATCCTGGCCGAGTTCGTCCGGCGGACGGGCAGCGTGGCACATTTCAATATCCGAGACCAGGGCATCAACAGCTCCACTCACTTCCTGGCCGGTCTCGGCTCGCAACTCCTGACCCGTTATGGAATCGCCCGGACACCGAAGTCGGGTGGATCCGGAGAGCAGGGCCAGACCCTGAACCGGCTCCTGGCCGGCGCCCGTAGCGCGCTGGCATCGGCGGAACCGCTGATCATCGTGGTTGACGCGCTCGACGAGGTCGACCTGACCACCGAACCGGCCGGGGCCAACGTTCTCTACCTTCCTCCTTCCCCGCCGCGAGGCGTCTATTTCCTGCTCAGCCGTCGCCGCAAGACCATGCCCCTCAGGGTCGACGCGCCCATACAGACGTATGACCTGCGCCGTCACCTCGACGACACCATGGCCGACATCCGAGAATTCCTCCGTCACAAGGCCGGGCAGGACCCACTGCGGCGATGGCTCGAACACCGGGAGATCTCGAATTCCCGGTTCGTCGAGGTATTGGCGGGCAAAAGCGAAGGCAATTTCATGTATCTCAGATACGTGCTGCCCGAACTGAGCAAGGGCGCCCACGACACCCTCGATCTGGAGGAACTGCCCCAAGGGCTGGAGAGTTACTATGAGAGCCACTGGTCGATCATGGGGATGACGGACCGTCCCCTGCCCAAAGCGCGAATCTGGGTGATCTACCTGCTCTGCGAACTGGCCCGCCCCGTTTCGAGCCGCGTCATCGCCGAGATTCTCCGGCGAGTCGATTCCGGCGTGGATGCCTTCATGGTCCAGGAAGTGCTGAGTGACTGGCGGGAGTTCTTCCGACCTCAAGAAGTACCCGGCAGCGTGATGTACAGCGTTTACCACACCAGCTTTCGTGACTTCCTGCACCGCCAAGACATCGTGGCGAGTGCTGGACTTACCCTTCCCGCCGTCAACGGCGTCATCGCCGATGTGCTGTGGGAGCACGAGTACGGTTCACCGTAACCACCTCGACGCTGGAGGCGTCCTGCTGCTCGGCGCCATCGGTGTCCGTGTCGCTTCCCGTGTTCTCGGCGGCGGCCTGTCGCCCGGGGTTCGGGGTGTTCATCAGGACGGCGACGATCAGCGCACCGGCCACGAGGATCCCCGCGGCCCAGATGCTGGCCGTCGAGAAGCCTTCCACCACCGCCTGTTTGGCGATGGCCGGGCTCCTGCCGTGCGAGGCCAGGTAGTCCACGGTCGCGTTGGTGGCGATGGTGTTGAGCAGCGCGGTGCCGATCGAGCCGCCGATCTGCTGCGCGGTGTTGACGCTTGCCGAGGCCACGCCCGAGTCGCCCTGGTCGACGCCGTGGGTGGCGTAGTTGATGGCCACCGGCATGATCATGCCGGCGCCGAGGCCGAACAGGAGTTGCACGACCAGCAGGCCGCGGGCATAGGACGTGCCGGGTTCCAGGGTGAGCATCCACAGCATGGCGACCGAGCCGATGAGCATGCCGGGAACGATCAGCACCCGCGGCTGGACCTTGGGCAGCAGCCGGGTGGTGAGCCCCCCGGCCGATATCAGGACCGCCGTGGCCATCGGGAGGAAGGCCACGCCCGTCCTGATCGGCGAATATCCCTTGACGACCTGCATGTAGTAGGTGAGGAACAGGAACGCGCCGAACATGCCGACGACGGTCAGGCCGACCGCGAGGTAGGCGCCGCCGCGGGTGCGGCTGGCGATCACGCGCGGCGGCAGCAGCGGATGCGCCACCCGGCTCTCGACGAAGGCGAACGCGGCGAGCAGCACCGCGCCGGCGGCGAACAGGCCGACGACCGTCGCCGAGCCCCAGCCGTCGGACTCGGCGCGGCTGGTGGCGTACACGACCGCGACCAGACCGCCGGTGACCAGCAGCACGCCGGGGACGTCGAACCGGGCCCTGCCCTCACGCCGCGACTCGGCCAGCACCGCGTACCCGCCGATCGCCGCGACCGCGGTGATCGGGATGTTGACGTACAGGCACCAGCGCCAGTCCAGGTAGTCGGTCAGCGCCCCGCCGGCGAGCAGCCCGATCGCCCCGCCCGCACCGGCGATGGCGCCCCAGACGCCGAACGCCTTCGCGCGGTCCTTCGGCTCGGTGAACGTCACGGTCAGCAGCGACAGCGCGGACGGGCCGAGGAGCGCGCCGAACCCGCCCTGCAGGGCACGGGCGGCCAGCAGCATCTCGAAGTCGCCCGCCGCGCCGCCGAGCGCCGACGCGCCGGCGAATCCGATCAGCGCGACCAGGAAGGTCCGCTTGCGGCCGGTGTAGTCGGCGATCCGGCCGCCGAGCAACAGCAGGCTGCCGAACGCCAGCGTGTAGGCGGTGATGACCCACTGCCGGTCGCCGTCGGAGATCCCCAGATCCCGCTGCATCGACGGCAGCGCGATGTTCACCACGGTGGCGTCCAGAATGATCATGAGCTGGCCCAGCCCGATGAACAGCAGCGCGGACCAGCGGCTCGGGGCGACCGATGGGCCCTGCGCCTTCGTGGTTGCCATGACTTCGTCCTCACTCGTTGAGTCGCGTGCCGCACGGACCGTTCGCGCGGCGTCCTGACGATCACGAGATGCCGGTGACGGGGCCCTTGTGACAGCGCGGCCATGTGACGTGCGCCACCGACGCCGAAGACGTCGTCCAGGAGACCTGGCTGCGGTGGGCGCGCGTCGATCTCGACATGGTGCGGGACCAGCGGGCCTACCTGGTCCAGATCGCCACCCGGCAGGCGCTCGGCCGGCTGCGGACACTCGGTCGCCGCAAGGAGTCCTACCTTGGCCCATGGTTGCCCGAGCCGCGGCGCACCGCACCCGACGTGGCCGCCGACGCCGTACTGGCCGACAGCGTCTCGACGGCGATGATGCTGGTGCTGGAAACGTTGGCGCCGACCGAGCGCGCGGTGTTCGTGCTGCGCGAGGTCTTCGACCTCGGACACGGCGAGAGCGCCGAAGCCGTCGACAAGAGACCTGCTCGACATCCTCGCCCAGGATGTCGTGGCCCTAAGCGACGGCGGCGGCATCCGCCACACGGTGCAACGCCCGATCGTGGGGGTCGGCAAGGTGGGCCGCCTGCTGAACGTCGGCCTCAAGAGGCTCCGCGCCGGGACCTCGTTCGAGCCGACCCAGGTCAACGGCCGGTCGGCCCTGATCATGCGGCTCGACGGAAAAATCGACACCGTTGTGCGACAGTGGGATTGAACCAGTGCCCTCTACCGTGTCGAGTCGTGCGAGCCTGCGGATTAAGAGCGCATGAGCATGCCGTCACGACTCAGCGTCCGCAGCGGTCCACACGCTCCCAGGGCCAGTCGGTGATGATCCAGCGTGCGACGGCGTTCGCGAGTGGTACGTCGAGGGCCGATCTGTCGGCCCGTACCCAGGACTTCACCGTGGCATCCCACTTCTCGGAGGCTGAGGGATACAGGTAGACGCACCCGATGACATCGTTGTCGGCTGGGTCGAGGACGGTGAAGGTGAAACCGGCCCCCTGTGTGAAGTCGTCGGCGTGGCGGCGAAGGTCGGCGAGGTTTTGCTCGAGCGTCATGCCGCTACGCGGTGGCCAGTTGCCGTCGAGAAAGCCGGGAGTGGAGCGTATGTGCTCGATGCTCGACATCCAGGCGGCGTGGTCGGCCTGATTGTGCTGTGGCCCCAGCGGTTCGAGATGGAACCGGTCGGTGGCGAGAAAGGTCGGCGGATCGAAGCCGATCGGCACGAACTCATCCAGGGGCATGACCGGGACCATACTCCGCTGGCAGTCGAGTGTTATGGGATGTCCGAGGCTTCGAAGGTGTTCACGTCGGTGGTCGGATCGTTCGCGAAGCGGTGTGCGAGCCGCGTCTCCATGATCTCAAGTAGGTGCCGGACCGCCCTGCCATTGCCGAAGCCTGGGGATTGCCGGGCCATGTCCAGCCAGGAGGCAGCGCGGTGGACGGTGTGCAGCCTGCCGCGATCACACCCGGTAGACGCGTCCGAGTTCGCGAGCGACGACGAGATCCTCAGAGCGGCCTTTGCGCTTTTCGCCGAGGTCCTGGACCTGTGCCCGGGCACCTACTACGGCTCCAAACGCCGCCACCCTCACCTCGCGCCCGGCGTGATGCGGCGTTGATCGAGCAGGTCACCGACGCCCATCAACCAGCTACGGCACCTACCACGTGCACCAGCAGCTACGCCGCCAGAGCGTGCAGGTCGCCCGCTGCACAGTGGAACGACTGACGTGCCGCGCACGCCCGCCGCGGAGTGCGCGGCGGAGTCCGGCTGCTGCGTTCGATGGGCCACCTATAAACAACGCAACAGGCTCGAGCGCACATCGGCTGGCTGGGCAATGGCAGGGTATCGCCACTCGATTCGACAGAATGCACCCACAACTCTCGACGGAATCAAATTGGACTGTTCCACTTTACCTGCCCCCTTTTACAGACCGCTTCGCGGACGATAACAAGGAAGACGGCAGAAGCCACGGACAAGGTGATCTGCGGCGACCTGATGGAGGTCTCCGTCGGGCGAGCGACGGTGCACCGCGTCCTGGACCGAGCCGGAGTCCGTGCCGCCCCCACCACTGCGACCGTCAGCGGAGATCCGAGATGACCCCTTACCCCGACCAGCCCACACCGGCGCCCACGCCGCCGACGCAGTGGGTGACCTTCAGCTTCGAGGCGTATGCCGACGGCGTCCGCACCGGTGGACGCTGGTCCGCGGCGTGCTCTGCGCGCACCGGGGGAGAAGACCGTGCCTGGCTGCCCGACGACGGACGCGCCCTGGCAGCGCTCCCCGACGAGGCCGCCGCGTACGAGGCCAACCCCTTCATCTCCAACTCCGACGTGCGAGAGCTCCCGGACTTCCGGACGCCTCGCCCGGCGACCGTGCCGTATGAGGCGTTCGCCTCCATCACCGCCCCGGCGATCAGGCCCGCCGGTCTGGGAGCGACATTATGACGTCGCCCGGAACGTTCACCATGGCCAGACCAGCCGACCGCCATTACACAATTCTTGTCGTCGACATCAAGGAATTCAGCCGGTTCACAACCCGACCTGCGCAGCTCAACGCCAGGTGAGGGTGTTTATGGCGCACTGGAAACCGCGTTCGAGCGCTCGGGAGTCGCGTGGGTGAACTGTATTCACGAGGACCGTGGGGACGGGGTGCTGGTTCTGATTCCCGGTCACCTCGCCAAGCTTCCGCTCGCGGCGCCGCTGCCGGAGGAGTTGGCGCGCGCCCTCGGTGAGCACAATGCCGCGCTGCCGGAGTCCGAGCGGCTCCAGTTGCGGGTCGCGTTGCACGCCGGTGAGGTCGCCGGAGACAGCCACGGTTACACCGGAACCGCCATCAACCTGGCCTTCCGGCTGGTCAACTCGGCGCCGCTGCGAGGGGCTCTGGACAAGTCGTCCGGCGTGGTGGCACTCGCCGTGTCGACCTGGTTCTACGACGAGGTGGTCCAGCATCACGACGCCGCGCGGCCGAAGTCGTATCGCCGCGTTTTCGTGGAGAACAAGGAGACCCGATCCGATGCGTGGATCAGCCGCCCGGATGACCCCTACCCGGACCGGAAATCGGACGACGACGTCATTCCGGATCGCGATTTCGAGGAACGCTTTGTCGATTTCGTTCGTGAGGACAACGCGGGTTTCGAGTTGTTCAGGGTGGCCAGGGGGCGTGGTTCGAAGGACTATTCCTTCGACAAGTACTACGTCGTCCCGCCGATCACACGCCGGCAGGTGGCGACGCCCATGCCGGAGCTGACCGGTGCGGGCACGGACTCCGCCAACGCCATCGCCGGCGCACGGCGGGTGCTGCTGCTCGGCGGCGCGGGCGCCGGCAAGACGACGTTCCTGACGTGGCTGGCCAACAACGTCGCGCGCCGGCACGGCGAGGAGGGCCCGTGGCATCGGGTCGTGCCGTTCCTTATCTACCTGCGCCACTTCGCGGAGACCGACCTGCCGGACGATCGAGAGCTGCTGCTGACCGCCGTCGCGCCCACGCTCGCCGAGGAGAAGCCCGAGGGCTGGGTCACCTCGGCTGTGGTTCCAGCTCGTGCCAGAGGCCAAGAGCGTGAAGATCGCGTGCACGTGGACCTGCTCGCGAGTTCTGCCTGTCCCTGAGGTCTGTTCCGTAGCGGCTGCAGGACTCGATCGTGGCAGGTCGAGGCGGCGGGCCCCGCGAGCGCGGCGGGGTTCCGCACGTCTAGAGGTCGCCGCCGACCAGGGTGGGCGAGTCGGCGTCGGGGATCAGCAGCCGCGGCTTTCCGCCGTCGACCGGGGCGGTCCAGATGTCGGCCGTGGTGCGCCCCCCGGCCGTCTTCGGCACCGCGTACATCACCCGCTTCCCGTCGAGCCATGCCACCTGGTCGTCCACGCTGCGTGTCTCGCCGAGCGGCCACTCCCGCCCGGTGCGCAGGTCGAAGACGTGGAAGCGCCAGGCGTCCTGTGAGGTTTCGTTCACCCGCTTCTTGAAGACGACCCTGGTCTGGTCGGGGGACAGCGACGGGCACTCCGCGTTCTCCCGCAGCGCGGTCAGGGTGCGGCGGGCCAGGTCGCCTCTGACGAGGTAGGTGTGGCCGGACACGGCGACGGTGGCGAAGAAGGTGTTCGAGTCGGCGGCGAAGGTGACGCCCCAGACGTTGCGGTCGGCGCTGGTGTCCTTCGACCCGTTGACGAGGAAGGTGAAGCGCTCCAGGTTCGCCAGCGGGCGGCCGGTCTCGCCGTCGTAGATCACGGTCTCCGTGGAGAACCCGAGTGAGATGTAGCCGTGCCCGTTGACGAACACCGTGGTCGCGAAGTGCCGCCCGCCGGGGGCGACCCGCGCCCGGCTGGGCACTCCGGCCAGCGGTTCGTCGCCCGCCTCCCGCAACCGGTCGTCGAGCCGTACCAGTTCGTACGGTCGGCCGGGCACGCCTCCGTCGCGCAGGCACAGTGCCCGTTTCGCCCCGGCCGCCACCCGCAGGCACCGTGGCCCGGCGAGCACGGGGTTCTCCACGGCGTCCGGTGGCGCGTAGGCGATCCGGCCCTGGTCGGCGCCCGGCCTGAGAGACCTGAACACGATGTGCTCGTCGCGGAACAACCCGGGGCCCGCCTCGCCCGCGACCGACGCGCCGTCCCGTCCGAGCGCCGCCGTCAGCACCGTGCCGGCGGCCACCCCCACGAGCAGGACGGCCAGTGTGAGGATCACGCGGGAACGGTTCATCGAAGTCCTCCGATCAGGGAGACGGCGGCCAGGACCGCGGCGAGGGCGGCGGCGAACGCCCACAGCGCCGTGGACGGTCCCGTCAGCGCCCACAGCGCGCCGAAGGAGAGGGCGGCCAGGCTGCGGCCGAGCGCCACGCAGGTCTGCACCGCGGAGATGACGGTCGCCCGGTAGCCCGCGGGGACGATCGCCGCCGTGGCGGCGGGGAGAACGCCGTCGGTCGCGGCGTAGTAGAGCCCGAGCAGGGCGAGCGTCGCGGCGGCGGCCACGGGGCCCGCCCCGGAGCCCGCCACGGCGTAGGCGAGCAGGATCATCACATGGCCGGCGATGAAGACGCGCGACCTGCCGAAACGGTCGGCCAGACGGCCGAACGGCACCGCGGCGGCCAGGTAGACGACCCCCGTGGCCAGGAACATCAGCGGGAAGACATGGGTGGAGATCGCGTCGCCCTCCAGCAGCACCAGGTAGAGGAACGCGTCGCTGATCGTCAGCGCGGACAGCGCCGCCGCGGTCAGCAGGATGCGACGCACCCGCGCCCGTCCGGCGACGAGCCGGGCCACCCCGGCCAAGGTGATCCGTGGCGCGTCGGCCGCGGCGGACGGACGGCTCTCCTCGACCTTGCCGATCAGGAGCAGCACGCCGAGGCCCGCGACGCACATGGAGACCACGAACACCGCGTCGAAGTCCCCTGGCGCCGCGGCCATCAGGCCGAACGCCGCCACCGGGCCGAGCAGCGCTCCCAGGGTGTCCAGCGCGCGGTGGACGCCGAACGAGCGGCCGAGCGTCGCCGGCGGCCCCGAACCGGCGATCAGCGCGTCGCGCGGGCCGGTGCGCAGGCCCTTGCCGATCCGGTCGAGGCCGGTCGCGGCCGACAGCGCGGCGACGCCCGCGGCGGGAAGCAGCAGCGCCTTGGCGATCACGCCCAGCCCGTAGCCGGCCACGGCCACCGCCTTGGGCCGCGTGAACCGGTCGGCGACGTAGCCGCCGCCGACCCGGGCGGCCACCGTGCCGGCCTGGTAGACGCTGTCGAGCACGCCGAACGCCATCGGGGAGAGGCCGAGCCCCACGGTGATGAACAACGGCAGCACCGCGGTGACCATCTCGGTGGAGATGTCGGTGAGCAGGCTGACGAATCCGAGCACCACGACGGTGCCGGGGACCCGTCCGACGATCGAACGCCGGGTCTTGGACGGTTCACGCGTGTCGGAGGACGCCATCCCACGAACGGTTATGTACACGGGCCGGCCTTTCTTCGGGACCTGGATTCCGTTCCGCCGGCCGGGCGGGCAGGGTCGGTGGAGCCGGCCGGCGGATCGCGAGGCCCGGAGCGGGGCGAGTGCCGCCGCCCCGGGCCTCGCGTCACCGCGGCCTAGCCCGTGCCGGGAAGCGGGGCGCCGGAGGTGAACTTGTTCAGGACGTTCTCGGTGATCCGCGTCATGTCGTTGTTGTAGCCGTTGTGGAAGAACTGGCCGCTCCACACCATCGACGCGGCCGAGAACACGGCCCCGCCCTTCGGGTAGTGGATCAGCGTCACGTCGCCGCGCACCATCGGGTTGGTGTCGCCGCCCTCGAACAGCGACGAGGTGTTGATCTCCTCGACGACGTGCATGTACTGCTCACCGAACCGCTGGGAGGTGCCGAGCACGATCGCGTTGGCCGGGGTTCCGAGCGCGTAGTCGACGCGGTCGACCTCCTCGCCCATCGGCCCGCCCGGGCTCTGCAGGCTCGGCATGTCGTCGCCGATGCCCTTCTTCTTGGACACGCCTTCGAACACCCAGGCTCCGGCTTCCGAGTAGCTCGCCTCGGAGCGGTCGAACGGTTTGTTGTACTGGGCCGAGCCCGTCGGATTGCCGAACCCCTGGGCGGAGAAGCCGACGCCGACCAGCTCCTGCGGCGGTGTGCCGCGGAAGCGCCACAGCCCGCCGTACTCGCGGTCGGTGCTGTGGTAGTACTCGCCGGGGGCGGCCTGCCACGCCTCGGTGCCGTCATGGCGGCGCAGCTCGGAGTAGTTCCTGGTGTTGTCGAGGGCGGTCACCCAGTAGAACCCGTTGCCGCCCAGGTACATCAGCCGTCCGCCGTCGTTGAGCCAGCCCTTGATCGACTCGAACTCGGTGGTGGAGATGTACTCGGGGTGGGTGCCGGTGATCACCGTCTGGTAGCCGTCGAGGATCTTCCTGCCCTCGCGGTCCAGATCGTGGTCGGTGATGTAGTCGACCTCGTACTTCTTCGTCTCCAGCCAGTCGTAGATGTGGGTGTCCGCCTCGAACGCCCAGGGGCGCCCCTCGCCCTTCGGGCCGGTCGTGAGCGAGCGCAGGTTCTCGATCGGCCGCCGGTGGGTGGAGTAGACGTATCCGCTGCCATCGGCGTGGTCGGAGTACTGGCTCATGGTGCCGCCGGTCTGGCCGTAGGCCAGGTAGGTCAGCGTGGGCACCAGCATCGCTATCTTCGACGTCCGCTTCTTCGGCCGGACCACGAACGTGGCGTGGTAGACCTTGCCGTCGGCCTCCAGCCGGGCGGCGTAGACGCCGCTGCGGGCATTCTGCGGCACCTTCCAGGTGAACGAGGGCTTCCACACGGCGTCGCCCAGGTCGTCCTCGTGGAAGTACATCGCCCCCCACTGCTTCGGGTCCTGGTTGTAGTTCATCGTCTTGCGGTCCCAGGCGTGGCCGGTCAGTGCCCGGACGGGAAGGTTCACCGCACGGCCGTCCAGGCCCTGCGAGCCGCTGCCGGCCACCCGGTCGCCGGACATGTGCTTGGAGAAGTCCCACGCCGCGGATGGACGTGGCGCGTGCGCGCCCTTGGCGATGGCGTCCAGCTCACGCTTGCCCAACGCCCGGTCGTAGAGGGCGGGCGACTCGATCTTGCCGTTGTAGAGGCCGGCCGGGTGGTCGTCGCCCGAGCGGTTCCAGTACGCGGCCATGAGCAGCGGGTCGGCGGAGTGCCGGAGGTCCCGGCCGCCGATCTGCTTGGTCACGGTCGCCCCGGAGTCGTCCGGGTGCGTCGAGACCGGCCGTTGCGTCACGGTGACCTGGCCCGATCTCGCGTCGAAGGACGCCGCGACGAAGTACCAGCCGGAGTTGTTGACGTGCTGCGGCCGGGGGTTCTTGGAGAAGTACATCTCCGGGCCGCCCATCGCGGGCGCCCAGGGCTTGAGCTTGACGCCCGTCGAGACGGTCTCCGCGCCGACCCGCAGTGCGGCCGCGCCGGTCTCGTCGATGAACAGGCCGTAGCCGCGCTTGTCGGCCTCCGACCACTTGGTGACCAGCCCCTGCGCCCGAGGTGTGCCGACCGGCGTGCGCTTCAGCGCGGTCCTGTTGTAGGGCGATCCCGGGATCGTGGACGGGGCGATCCACGTCGCGATGGTGAATCCGTCCTTCGGCCTGAGCTGCCCGCGGTCGGGCACGGTGACGTACGAGCCCAGCGGGAGCCGCTGGTCCGCGCCGGGGTAGGTGCCGTTGACCGGGGTGTCGATCACCTGCTCCTTGACGCCGGGGCCCTTGGGGTCGGCGTCGCCGTGGGTGACCCTGACGATGGTGGACGTGAACGTCTTCGCCTTCGTGCTCGCCATGATCTTGACCGACTCCCCGGGCTCGACGCTGAGCCGGTCGGGGTAGCCGCTGATGCCGAGACCGTCCAGCCGCTGCTGTGGGGGCACCGGCTCGGTGGGAAGCGGCTCGTCGGGCACGTAGTTCACCGGCGCCGCGGCGTCCGGACTCGCGAGCCCGGCCGCGTGGGACTGCGACAACGCCGGAAGGGTCGCGGCCACCAGGACGCCCACGGCCAGCACGGTCGTTCTGGGTCTCGCTCTGGACTTTCTCATGGAACCTACCTCGGGATGGGGGTGGGATGGGGGTGCGAGGCGTGTGGGCGGGAGAGCCGAGAAATATCCGCTTATGAGGATGTATGTAGTCCTCTGGACAAGAGAGTCCGTTGAGCGCAGAACGATCGAAAGAGGAAGATCCGGGACGGCGTCGAGTGGTCCCGTGCATGCGTTGAGCGCGCCCGCCACGTGCGACGAACGGTCGAATCTCCGCGGCGAACGGTAAACACCACCGGCCAGGACGTGCCCTGTCACGAGCCGGTCGGCCACCGACGCCGAACAACGCGACCGCCCTGCCCAAGACCACCGGTCAAGCCGCGGCCGGGCCCGGCGCAAAGACCGTGCCCTGCACTGCCAGCAGCCTTAGAGCGGAAGACACCCCACATCAAGCTGATCGGTGATCTGACGGCGAGGACGAATGCCGGCTCCGGTCGGGGTCACCTTCGCCCAGACGGGTCGGCCGGTTCTCTGGCCGTCAGCATGGCCCGTTGTCGGTCCAGACGTTCTGGGTGTTGTTGCCGGGCGTGTCGCCCCGGGTCCACCATCGGGCGGTCCAGGTGTGGTCGTTGTACGACACCTGCTGACCACCGACGTAGGCCGCGGTGGGCTCCCACGCGGGTGCGGAGCACGCCCCCGGGTTGCCGGTGTCCCACGGCACCTGGCTCGATCGATAGAAGTCGACACCCATGACCTGCCACCGCGGTCCCTGCGCGGCCAGCCGCTGCCGGAAGGCGCTCCAGTTGTGGGTGGACTGCGGCGACCAGCCGAGCTCGGCGATGGCCGGCAGCCGGGGGAAGGCCATGAACTCTATGTCGTCGATGTTCAGCAGGGTCTCCGACCACAGCGGCGCCTCGACGCCGAACACCTGCGACTCGCCCACGCCGGACAGGTACGCTCCGGGATTCCACTCGTAGGCGGTCTGCACCTCGATGAAGCCCGCCCAGCTCAGCCCGAGACGCGTGCTGGAGTTGTACTTCATGTCGAGGTAGGCCTTGTTTGCGGGGGACATGAGGATCTTGTTGCCGCGACGTGCCGCCGCCTGGACCCCCGCGTGCGATGTCCCCGTCTGCCAATACTGCGGTACGGCCGAGGTGGGCGGGGTGGCGTCGACGATGTCGTGCCAGCCCATCGCGGTCTTTCCCTGCTGCTGAACGAGCGGCAGCACCTTGTTGAGGAACGTGACGTAGTCCTGCTGGGACGTGGAATTGGCCTCGTCGCCGCCGATGTGGAGGTAGGGGCCGGGGGTGAGCGCCGCGACCTCGCGGATGACGTCGGCGACGAACCGGTAGGTGACGTCCTTGCCGATGCACAGCGAGCTGTAGCCGACCTGGATGTCGGTGCGGCGCGGCGGCGCGACGTTGTTGCAGTTGAGCTCCGCGTACGAGGCCAGCGCCGCGTTGGTGTGGCCGGGCATGTCGATCTCGGGGACGACGGTGATGTGGCGGCTCTGCGCGTAAGCGACGATGTCCCGGTACTGGTCCTGGGTGTAGTACCCGCCCGGGGTGCCGCCGACTTCGAGCTCGCCGCCGTACGTCGCCAGCCGGGGCCAGCTGTTGATCTGTATCCGCCAGCCCTGGTCGTCGGTCAGATGCAGATGCAGATGGTTGACCTTGTACAGGGAGATCTCGTCTACGTACCGCTTGACCTCGTCGACGGTGAAGAAATGGCGGGCGACATCGAGGTGGGCGCCGCGATAGGCGAACCGTGGATGGTCGACGATGCGGCCGCCGGGGATCGTCCACGGACCCGGTTGCGTGCTGGTGCTCTCGACCGCCGCCGGGAGAAGCTGCCGCAGCGTCTGCACACCTGCGAACAGCCCGGCGGGCTGATTCGCCCGGATCACTACCGCGGACGCCGTGACGTCCAGCTGGTAGCCCTGGTTGCCCACGGTCGGGTCGGCGCCGGTGAGCAGCAACGATATGCCGTCGGTGGGCGTAGAGGGCGCGGTCTTGACCGGCAGCGGGTAGCCGGTCGATCGGCGCAGAAGCGCGGCGAGATAGTCGCCCACCCCGGCCGAACCCGGCTGGATATAGATCGCCGTGCCGCTTGTGATCGCGTGGTCGGCGCCTGTGGCCGGCTCGGTCCTGACCGGCACCGGGACCACGTCCTGCATGCTCGCGACCTGGACGGCGGCGGGCGCCGGAGAAGCGCCCGCACGCACGGCCGGCCCCGCACCGGCCACTGACAGCGCCAGCGAGGAGAGGATGACCAGGAGCTGCTTGGAGCGCGATCGCGCGCGCGGGAGCCGGGTGGAGTTCATCGGAGCGGACCCTTCAGCGGCGGGGAATTGAAAGGTTTGTTGCCAGTTAGGACCCTTCCCGCCCCGCTGTCAAGGGGTGTCCTGAAGTCCACCGGAGCCGGGCACCTCACGGACTTCACCTACCTGCCCAGTACGCCGCCTGCCATAAAAGCGGCGGCAGTCTGCCTGGACTGAGCTTCCCCCCGTTGCACGGACGCCAACGGTGAGGTCACTCGCGGGTGTCTGAGGGCAGGTTGAGCCCTTCGAACGTGACGGGGCTGTGCATTCCGATGCTGGAATGACGCCTATGCGGATTGTACCAGCATTCGATCCATTCGAAGACCGCGCCAGCCAACTCTTCCCTGGTTTTCCACGCGCGAGTGTCGTACAACTCCAGTTGCATCGTCCCCCAGAACGACTCCATCATAGAATTGTCGTAGCAGTCACCGACCGTGCCCATCGATCCGAGCAGCCCGGCATCCCGGCATCCCGTAGACGTTTCCCGAAAGCCCAGGACGTGTATTGCGTTCCGTGGTCGGAATGCAGGATGGTCGAGCGCGGTGGCGGGGTGCGCCGGGTGACGGCCATGGCGAGTGCATTGATGACTAGATCGGTGTCCTGCCGGGCATCGATGGACCAGCCGATGATCCGCCTGGAATAGGCGTCCATCACAGCAGCGCAATACAGTTCCCTTCCGTTGTAGGGTGCTCGGTTATATCGGTAAGCCACAACCGGTCGGGGCCGGCGACGTCGAAGCGGCGCTGCACCAGGTCCTCCTCGGTCGCGGCGTTCACCAGGTTGCGGCGGCCTCGACGCCAGTAGACGCCCTGCAGACCGGCCTGGCGCATCAGCCGTTCCACCCGCTTGCGGTTCACCTGCTCACCCAGCCCGAGCGTCAACTCGGCATGCACCCGCGGCGAGCCGTAACTGCCGCGCGATTCGGCGTGAATTTCGCGGATCATCTTCGTCAGGTCCTTGTCGCGCAGCGCACGCGGTGATTCGGGCCGCCCCAACCAGTCGTAGTATCCCGAGGTGGAGACGTTCAATACTCGACAGGCCACCGCGACCGGGATCGAGTCGGCGGCGAGTTCACGGACCAGCGAGTAGATTACTTTGGGAGGACGTTTTCCCTGGCGAAGTAGGCAGCGGCCCGCTTGAGGATCTCGTTCTCGGTCTCCAGCTGCCGGTTACGGCGCCGCAGTTCGGCCAGTTCCTTCTTCTCGGCGCTCGTCAGGCGGCCGGACTCGCCCTTTTCGCCGTCGTCGGCGTCGGCCTGGTTCACCCAGTTCTGCAGACAGGACCGGCTGATTCCCAGGTCCTTGGCGAGCTGGACCAGTGACTTGTCACCTTGGCGCGCCAGCTCGACGGCGCGGCGTCGGAACTCGGGCGGGTGTGGCGAGGGCATGACGGACATCCTTCCTGATGATCACAGGTGACCTCAGGTCAGCAGTCCGTGCTGCAGGGGGAAGCTCAGCTGTGCGTTGATCGGGGCGTATGAACTGCTGATGCGGCAGGTCAGGCAGGCATCGCAAAGTAACCATTCGGCGCCCGCACCCGGATCCTCTGAGCAGGTCTCAGGTCCCTCTGCGGCTTCCTACGAAGCTCCGGCCCCTGATGCGGACCTGACCGGCGTTGACCTGGCTTCTTACGAGGAATCTACGAGCGTAGAGAACCTGTCGAAGACTGCTGATGGCGGTCAGAAGTACGGCATAGAGGACTTCATAGGAACCGCTGATGTAGTCCGACAGCCTGATGCGGGTGAGGCGAGCGGTCTCTCTCTGGACAGCGGTAGACCGGTGGCCCGTCTGCAGCGCCAGGCTTGGCAGTGGGCAGTGGCCAATCGCACGCGGACTGGGGACCTGCCTGCAGGAAGGGAGATCGCCGAGCGCTTTGGGCGGTGCGGGCGTTGGGGGCGCCTGGTCAAGCAGACCGGCCTCGCGGGCAGGTTCGACCGGCACGCCAACGCGCAAGTGTGAGCCTCCTGCAGGGCACGCAGAACAGGGGAACAAGCTCGACCAGGCTTCTCATGGTGGAGGCTGGCGCGATCGAGCGATCCGATGGGCGACCACCATCAGGGTCATCGTGCTGGCCGGCGTCGCGGCAGTGCTGTCCTAAAAGCACATGTACGAGCTGGTTCTCCAGTACGGGGAGACCTCGTGGGGCGCGGCGCTGGTGTCGGTGTCGGTGTCGGTGGACGGGATGATCGCGGTCTCTTCCATGACTTTGCTGGCCGACTCGCGGCGGGGCGACGCAGTGGCTTTCTACCCTGAGCGCTGCTGGTGATCGGAAGTGCCGCGGCCTGGCGCCCACGTGGCCGTGGCCGAGCCCTCGCTAGTGAACTGGCTGAACGGCTGGGCTTGTGGCCTTCGACACGTCGGTCAGCGGATGGATCTCTGCTGATGACACGGCTGACGCCAGCGGTCGGCGAGGGACCCCGCCCCGGCCGCGTGGCGTCGGGTGGTTGCGCGGTATGGGCTGACCTTTGGGTCAGGTCCGCTTCCATCGGCTGCAGGTGGTGGCCTTTGGGCTGCTTTCACATACCCGGTAGTCGTAGATCGGCCATTCAGCGCGGCGGGTGCCGCAGTGGGGACCGCTACCGTCCGGGTCGCCACCGGTGGTGATCTTGAAGAACTCGACGCGGTACTGGGCGTAGACGCCGTGCCCGTCGCGTTCCCCGTCGCACCACTTGATCTGGTGGGGGTCGCGGGTCACGCAGGCGATGTCGGTGCCCTGGGTCTGGCAGGTGTCGTGTGCTTGCGCCGCCGTCGCCGGGGCGAGGACGAGTGCGCCCCAGATGGGGACGACGGCGAGCGCCGCCTTGGCAACCTTTTTTGAACGTCATCTCGACGGTCCCTTCTATCGGGTAGCACGCGTCTCGGCCAGCTGGACCTGCTGGCCCGCGACACCCTCGCTGAGGCCACTCGCCGCCACGGCCACGGGGATCCGGCGAGCATGCTGCTGGTTGAACGGCTCGACCAGGTCGTCTTCGACCACGCCGAGGGTTACAACTGGCACTTGGCACAGACCTGGCGGACCCGGGTCGCCCTGCGCGTCCTGCTCGCCATGGGTGAGATCACCACGGTCCCGATCCGCGCCAGTGACATCGCTCGGCTGCACGCCCTTGCCCCGGGCAACCCCGATCTGCGGAGCCGTCCGATCCTGACGATCCTGGCCGAGGCCGACCTGCTCACCGAAGATCGCCCCAGCACGCTGGAAGTCTGGTTCTAACGCAGCACCAACGACCTGCCCGAGCCCATGAGCAGCGAGCTGCGTGTCTGGTTCGAGGTGCTGTATCACGGCAGCACCACCCCACCACGATGCCGGCCACGGGCACCGGTCACCATCAAGACGCGGCTGCGGTGGGCCCTGCCGACTCTGACCACCTGGGCACAGACCGGCCATCACTCCCTGCGGGAAATCTCCCGCACCCAGATCATCGAGGTACCGCCCACCAGCGGCAACCCGCGCGTCAAGCTCGCCCGAGCCCCGCGCTCCATTCTCACCACGCTCAAAGCCCGCAAGATGATCTTTACCGATCCCACCGCACGGATCCGCGTCGGCAACATCGAACGCCGCACCCCGCTGCCTGCCGATACCGCCCGGCTGGGCGAGGCGTTTGAACTCCGCCGATCCCCGCAACCCGCGGCCATGGCCGCCCTGCTGATCTTCCGCGGTCTGCGGCCGGTCGAACCGCGCGACCTCAAGCCCACCGATATCCGTGACGCGTTGCTGCCTGCCCGACCGCACCGTCCTGCTGGCCGAGCCGGCCAAGCCCGGCTTGCCGCCTACCTCGATGACCGCCATTGCCGATGGCCCGGCGGCCGCAACCCTCACTTCTTCCTGCACTGGCTGAGCGCCTCGGACACCGGCCCGGTGAGCCGCCATTGGGTCAACGGCCGCCTCGGCATGACCGCCATGGCCGCACGCCAAGACCGCATCGTCGACGAAGCTCTCGCCACTGGCGGCGACATGCGGCGCATCTGCGACCTGTGCGGCGTGACCATTACCACCGCCGAGCACCATGCCAGCGTCCTGGGCCACCCACGCTCGCCACGGCGGCCGACGCTCCTGCCGCTGACCAGCCGTGAGCCCAGCCAGCCAATCACGCTCACACGGCCGCCGGCGACCGATCGCGGTAGGGTGAGGGGCCGGCGCTGGAGGGCGCCGCCGGGTCCGCGGGCAGGACAGAGTCCACCTCCATCCCCAGACCAACAGGCCGACCCGATGACCATCTCTTCCGGCCTCGCCGCGGACCACGGGGCAACGAGGAGAACGTCATGACCGACCTGCCCGCCCAGCCCAACCTGGACCAGCTGCGCCACCAGGCCAAAGACCTGCTCCACGCCGCCCAGCGCGGCGACCCGGACGCCATCACCCGGATCGGTTCGGTCGCCGACCGCATCACCCTGTCCGCGGCCCAGCTCACGATCGCCCGCGAATACGGATTCGCCAGCTGGCCCAAGCTGAAGCTGGAAGTAGAACGCCGCGAGATCTTCAACAGCCGTGACATCTCCCGCCTGGCCCGGCTCCTGGCCGCCCACCCCGACCTGGCCACCACGAAGATGCAGCACTGGTGCGACCACCTGAACGGCGCTGACCCGCTCGGCTACATGGCCATGCTGCGTTTCGACCACGACCGGCTCGGCCTGCCAGCCGACCTGCCGGGCACCGGCACGATCGCCAGGGCCCTGATCGAGGCGGGCGCACCCGTCGACGGGCATCCCGGCGACAAGGAAACACCGCTGATCACTGCGGCCAGCTACGGTGACGCCGAGGTCGCCCAAATGCTCATCGAGGCCGGCGCCGACATCGAGGCGATCTCCGCACCCGACTCCGGGGGCGTGCCCAGCGGAACCGCGCTGCGGCACGCCGCCGTGTTCGGCATGACCGCCGTCGTGGACGTCCTCGTCGCCGCAGGCGCCAGGATCGACAGCCTGGAGATGGCCGCCACCGCGGGAGACATCACCGGCTGGCCACTGCACCGGTTCCCCACACAAAGCCATATCCGGGCGCTGGTGTTCGCCGCCCACCACCAGCGACTGGACGTCATCGACCAGCTGATAGACGCAGGAACGCCGGTCAACGAACCCGATGCCGAATGGCAACGGCTGCCCCTGCACGTCGCGGCCGGCAATGGCCGCCCCGCCAGCGTGCGGCGACTGCTCGCCCACGGCGCCGACCCCAACCTCCGCGACCCCAACCAGAACCGAACCCCGCTGGAGCAATGCCAGCAGGGCAACCGGCACCTCGATGACCCCAGCCACCAGGAGGTCGCGGCCATCCTTGGTCCCCTCACTCTGGACCCGGGCACGTCGGCCCGCGAGCGCTCCAGTTCCTGAACCCAAGTGCCTGGACTCGCTCACCAGGCCTCAACACCCTTGAGTTCCCGGTGGCCGACCCTTCGGAATGCGCGAACCCACCGCTCTTGGTCAGGAACCGTTGTACGGGTGGCTGGTTGGCCAGCCGGTACATGATCCACAACACGGCGCCGCAGATCCCCAGCACGACGGCGAGCACGACCTGGCCCAGCAGCGTGCCGTAGGGGGCCGAACAGTCGGGACGCAGCGCCAATGCCGTACCAAACAGCTCTAAGATCACTGCGAGCCCGCGGATGGTGGTGCGGAACCCGGGCGGCCTCGACCTCGCGCCGCCCGGCCACGTCGGCTGCCACCAACGCCGCCAGATCGTTGAGTAGCCGCTGAACGCCGCCGCCTGGCACCTGCGACGCTTGCAGCAGCGCACCTGCGACCAGGTCACCGACCGGATCGTTGAGGTCCTCAGCCAGCCGGCACAGCGCTTCCTCGGCTCGCAACCCGGCCCGGAGGCGCGCGGCAGCAGGTTCGGTCGCGGCCGGTGCGTGTCGGACGCTGGTCTGCAGAGCGTCTTCCAGCCCGTGGCTGGTGCCGAGCAACCCGGAGACCTGGAGCGCCCCGTGTTGGGTGGAGGCCCTGCATGGCCGCCCGGACAACCTCGGCTGCGTCGACGCCGGTTCCGAGCGGCTGAGCTGGACGCGACTGTAGGCGGCGGTGGTTTCGTCCGCGTCTAACTCGGGCCACGCCCCTGTCGTCAGGTTGCCGTGTTGACGAGTCTCAGTAACGCCCAGGGGCTTGCGGGGGGGAGTATCTCGTATGTCACCCCCCGTGAGGGGCTCGGATGATGCGGGAGTCCCAAGACCGAGTGTACGCAGCTGCCCGCCGTGATGTACGGGATGGCTGTCGATCCGCGCTGGGATGCGCAAGCACGGTGTCTCGCCCCGACGGTGCGTCAGGCACTGGAGTCGGCGTGGCCGAAGCCGCGCAAGTAGATGGCCCCGCGGGCGACGCGGCTTGATCCCTGCAAACCGGTGACCCGCTCCTCCTACGAGGCCCTGGAGCACATCGACGAGATACTCACCGCAGCGCCTGGACGGCGGTGTGGTCGGCCGCTGTCTGCTCGCCGGGGTACCGGTGAGCCTCTTCGTCCTGCGCTGAGGTGTGCGGGGCGTCCTTGGCGCGACAGGACCGGCCGGTGAGCATGTTGGTGCCGGCGCCGGTGATGACGGAGTCGAGCCGGTTGCGGGTGTCGGTGAGGTCGGCGATCTGCCGGTCGATGTGGTCGCGCTGGGCGGCCAGCCGGGCGAGCAGTTCGGGCGTGGCCCGACCGTCGACGACGCACGGGATGAGCTCGGCGATGGTCTTGCTGGACAGCCCGGCGGCGTACAACTGCTGGATCAGCCGGACCCGGCCGACCGCGCCGTCGGGGTAGTGGCGCTGACCGCTGGAGCTGCGTTCGGCGGCGAGCAGTCCCTGCTGCTCGTAGTACCGCAGGGACCGGACGCTGACCCCCGTCCTAGCGGCGAGATCCCCGATGCGCATCCGACCCCCTTACGTGATGTGCGGCACACACCTTTGCCTCTGACACCAATGTCAGGTTTTAGCGTACCCGGCATGAGGCTGATCGCCTCCATCTCAGTCCGGCCGTGAACCGCCACGGACCGGCCACCGCACAGAACCCCAAGGAGGGGAAACACCCATGACCACGTCCGCTACCGCGGCGACCGCCATCACCGACGGCCTCGCCGCCGCCCCGATCGTCTCAGTCAAGCCGATCGTGCTGCCCGCCCCCGAGCGCGGCGAGGACCTGCACGTGCGCGTGTCCGCGCCGGTCACCGGACGCGACCTGCCCATCGTCGTGTTCGCACACGGCTTCGGCTCCAACCTGGACGGCTACGCACCCCTGACCGACTACTGGGCCGCCCACGGCTTCGTGGTGATACAGGCCACCCACCTGGACTCCAGAAGGCTGAAC
>NZ_VCKW01000118.1 GCF_005889715.1 Actinomadura soli | reverse complement strand
CGGGCGAGCCCCCGCCCCCGCCGGCGGCCGTCCCACCGTCGCAGCCGCTCCCGCCGCACCAGCCGCCGCAGCCGGGCCGGGGCCCGAGGCCGACGGCCGTCCTGGTGGTCGCGGCGGTCGCGGTGGTGGTCGTGGCCGTCCTCGTCGTGTCGGCCGTCGCCATCCTGGTGCTGGCGGGCGATGACGAGGCGTCCAAGCCCCTCTTCTCCGGGCCCGTCGATCTGCGTGAGCCGCTGACGTTCAGGCTGGTCGCGCAGGAGTCGCAACCGCCCTGCACCGGCGGCGCCCTCGCCCCGCCCGACCGGTCCGGCTGCTACGTGTTCGGGCCGGACGCGCTGACGGTGCGCCGGCTCGAAGAGGTCAAGGCGATGCCGCCCGACCCGGCGCGGGGCCGCAGCGGCTGGAGCGTCGGGCTGACGCTCGGGTCCCAGGACGCCACAGGCTTCGCCACCCTGACCGGCAAGGCCGCGCAGGCGTTCCAGAACCAGCTACCGGCAGGGAAGATGGGCATGCTCGTCGGCGGCTCGCTGGTGTCCTCGCCCGCGCAGGTGACCGCGCCCATCGCCGGCGGCAAGCTGGAGATCAACGGCCCCCCGCAGACGTTCACCCGGACGTACGTGGAGGGCATCGTCCGGCGGCTGACCGGGCGGTAGCGGGCCGTTCGGAGCCCGCGGCGCGCCGTCACCGCTCGTGACCGGCCGTGGTGCGAGCACGCGCCGCGCATGGGACGATATGGCCGGTGAGCACCGTGCAGGAGACGTCCTCCGCTACCGTGAGCGACGTGGACGAGACGTCGCCCGAGCCCGGGCAGGGGGCCGAGGAGGAGCACGGCTTCCACGTCCACCTGGACAACTTCGACGGCCCGTTCGACCTGCTGCTCGGTCTGATCTCCAAGCACAAGCTCGACATCACCGAGGTCTCGCTCCACAAGGTCACCGACGACTTCATCGCGCACATCCACGCCCACGGCCAGGACTGGGACCTCGACCAGGCCAGCCACTTCCTGCTGGTCGCCGCGACCCTCCTCGACCTCAAGGCCGCCCGGCTGCTGCCCTCCGGCGAGGTCGACGACGAGGACGACCTCGCCCTGCTGGAGGCCCGCGACCTGCTGTTCGCGCGGCTCCTGCAGTACCGCGCCTACAAGGAGGTCGCGCAGTTCATCGCGGCGCGGATCGCCGAGGCGAGCCGGCGGTTCCCGCGCATCGTGCCGATGGAGCCGAAGTTCGCGAACGTGCTGCCGGAGGTGCTGCTCGGCCTCGGACCGGACGAGTTCGCCCGGCTCGCCGCCAAGGCGCTCACGCCGAAGGAGCCGCCTTCGGTCTCCGTCGAGCACATCTACCAGCCGAAGGCCAGCGTCAAGGAGCAGGCCGCGATCGTCGTGGAACGGCTCCGCCGGCTCCGCCGGACGACGTTCCGCGTGCTCGCGTCCGACGCCGAGGGCACCTACGAGGTCGTCGCGCGGTTCCTGGCGCTGCTGGAGCTGTACCGCGACCAGAACGTCGCGTTCGAGCAGGACGAGCCGCTCGGCGAGCTGCGCGTCGCGTGGACCGGCGCCGACGAGGGCGACGTCGAGGTCGGCGACGACTACGAGGGCGCGCCTCAACCAGACGAGAGCGCCCCTCAGCCAGACGAGGGCGCCTCCCAGAAGGACGGCGAAGAGCTGAAGAAGGACGAGGCCGACGATGACTGAGGACCCCGGCGAGGCGCCGCCGGAACATCCGGAACTCCCGGAGTTTCCCGGGCTGCGCGCGTCCATCGAGGCGATCCTGCTGGTGGTGGACGAGCCCGTCACCGAGATGACCCTCGCGCAGCTGCTGGAGCGCCCCCGCAGCGAGGTCGCGGAGACGCTGCGCGAGCTTGCCGCGGAATACACCGAGCAGGGCCGCGGGTTCGATCTCAGGGAGGTCGCCGGCGGCTGGCGGTTCTACACCCGGGACGCCTGCGCCCCCGTCGTGGAGCGGTTCGTCACCGACGGGCAGCAGGCGCGCCTCACGCAGGCCGCGCTGGAGACGCTCGCCGTCGTCGCGTACCGGCAGCCGGTGAGCCGGGCGCGCGTGTCGGCGGTCCGGGGCGTCAACAGCGACGGGGTCATGCGCACGCTGACGCTGCGCGGCCTGATCGAGGCCGCCGGGCAGGACCCCGAGTCCCAGGCGCACCTGTACCGCACCACCGGGTACTTCCTGGAGCGGCTCGGGCTCCGCGACCTCGACGAGCTCCCGGAGCTCGCCCCCTACCTGCCCGACGACCTGCCTGACGACATAGTTGATAGTTGAGGACACGTGAGCGAGAACGAGGGCGTGCGGCTGCAGAAGGTCCTGGCCGAGGCCGGGATCGGCAGCCGCCGCCACTGCGAGGAACTGATCGGCGAGGGCCGCGTCACCGTCGACGGGAAGCGGGTCTTCCGGTTCGGCGAGCGCGTCGACCCGCGCAGCGCCGTCATCCACGTGGACGGCAAGCGCGTCGAGACCCGCGCCGAGATGCGCTACTACGCGATCAACAAGCCGCGCGGCGTGGTGTCCACGATGTCGGACGAGCGGGGCCGCAAGTCCCTCGCCGACTACGTGGAGGTGCCCGAGCGGCTGTTCCACGTCGGACGGCTCGACACCGACACCGAGGGCCTGATCCTGCTCACCAACGACGGGGAGCTGTCGCACCGCCTCACGCACCCGTCCTACGGGGTCGCGAAGACATACCTGGCGGAGATCCACGGGCCGATCCCGCGCGACCTCGGGAAGAGGCTGCGGGCGGGCGTGACGCTGGACGACGGGCCCGCCAAGGCCGACCGGTTCCGGATCTTCGACCAGGTCGGCCGGCGCGTCCTGGTCGAGATCACCCTGCACGAGGGGCGCAAGCACATCGTCCGGCGGCTGCTGAAGGAGGTCGGGTTCCCCGTCCAGCAGCTGGCGCGCATAGAGTTCGGGCCGATCAAGCTGGGATCGTTGAAGCCGGGCACGATGCGGGCGCTGACCGTGCACGAGATCGGCGACCTGTACAAAGCGGTCGGGCTGTAGGGCAGGACGGACGCGAGGAGAGGATCAGGCTGTGGCGGTACGCGCGGTCCGCGGGGCGACGCAGATCGACGCCGACGAGCGGGGGCAGATCCTGGAGGCGACGACGGAGCTCGTCGCCGCGGTGATGTCCCGCAACGAGCTGAGCACCGACGACGTGATCAGCGTCATCTTCACGGTGACGCCGGACCTGACGGCGGAGTTCCCGGCGCTCGCCGCCCGCAAGCTCGGCTTCCACGAGGTGCCGCTGCTGTGCGCGACGGAGATCGGCGTGCCGGGCGCGCTGCCCCGGGTGATCCGGCTGATGGCGCACATCGAGACGGACCGCCCGCGCGCGGACGTCCAGCACGTCTACCTGCGCGGCGCGACGGCGCTCCGCCTCGACATCGCGCAGTAGCGCCCGAGCGAGCGAGGCATGGACATCGCGCAGTAGAGGGCGCGCCAGTAGGGTTTGTGGACGTGACTGAGGATGTGGTGCCGCAGCGGATCGTCGTCGTCGGGACGGGCCTGATCGGGACGTCGATCGCCCTGGCGATGCGGGAGCGCGGCGCCGAGGTGCTGCTGGCCGACCGGGACGAGGCCGCGCTGCGGCTGGCGGTCGAGCTGGGCGCGGGCGAACCGCTGCCGGGCACCGCGCTCGACGAGCCCGCCGACCTCGCGGTGCTCGCGGTGCCGCCCGCGGCCGTGGCCGTCACGCTGCTGGACGCCCAGAAGCGCCGCCTCGCCGCCGCGTACACCGATGTGGCCAGCGTGAAGGCGCTGCCGATGGCGCAGGCGGCCGACCTGGGCTGCGACCTGACGACGTTCGTGGCCGGGCATCCGCTCGCGGGCAGCGAGCGGTCCGGTCCCGGCGCGGCGCGCGCCGACCTGTTCCTCGGCCGCCCGTGGGCGCTGTGCGCGGCGCCGCAGTCGGCGCCCGAGGCGGTGGCGGCCGCCCGGGCCCTGGCGAAGGAATGCGGCGCGATGCCGGTCGAGGTCGACGCCGCCGAGCACGACCGGGCGGTCGCGCTCGTCTCGCACGGCCCGCACGTGGTGTCGGCCGCGGTCGCCGCCCGGCTCACCGGCGCGGACGACGTCGCGCTCGGCCTGTCCGGGCAGGGCGTCCGGGACGTCACCCGGATCGCGGCGAGCGACCCCCGGCTGTGGATCGGCATCCTGTCGGCGAACTCCCAGCCCGTCGCGGACGTGCTGGAGGCCGTCGCGACCGACCTCGCGGTGGCCGCGTCGCTGCTGCGCGACGGCAGCGAGGAGGCCGCCGCGCACGTCGCCGACCTGCTGCTGCGCGGGAACGCGGGCCGGTCCCGCATCCCCGGCAAGCACGGCGGCGACCAGCCCGCGTACGCGACCGTCCAGGTGGTCATCCCGGACCGTCCGGGCGAGCTCGCGATGATCTTCCAGGCGGCGGGGATCGCGCAGGTCAACATCGAGGACGTGACGATCGAGCACTCCCCGGGCCGTCCGCTGGGCGTGCTGGAGCTGGCGGTGGAGCCGGACGCCGCCGAGCGGCTGGCGGACGAGCTGCGCGCCCGCGGCTGGTCCGTCCCGTCCCCGGCCGGGAGCGCGGGGACCTGACGGTACCGCGAGGCCGGTAGCCTGTTCGGCGGGGCGCGCACGGGGGTTCGCCGGCGTGCCCGACGGACTAGAGAGGGATCGATCGTGCCGCTCGTCATCGCCATGGACGGACCCTCCGGGTCGGGCAAGTCCAGCGCGTCCAAGGGCGTGGCCCGCGCGCTCGGGCTCCGCTACCTGGACACGGGCGCCATGTACCGCGCCGTGACGTGGTGGATGCTGGAGAAGGGCGTGCCGGTCGAGGACGCGGCCGCGGTCGAGGCCCGCGCGGCGGAGCCGGTGATCGCATCGGGCACCGACCCGGACGCGCCGACGATCACGGTGGACGGGACGGACGTGTCCGCCCCGATCCGCACCCGCGCGGTGACGAACGCGGTCAGCGCGGTCAGCTCCGTCCCGGCGGTCCGCGCCCGGATGGTCGGGCTGCAGCGCGAGATCATCGGGTCCGGCGGGATCGTGGTGGAGGGCCGCGACATCGGCACGGTCGTCGCGCCGGACGCGCCGGTCAAGGTGTACCTGACGGCCAGCGAGGAGGCGCGGGCCGCGCGCCGCGCGAAGGACCTCGCGGCCGATCCGGGCGCGTCGGTCACCGTCACCCGGGCCGAGCAGGCGCGCCGCGACCGGCTCGACTCGACCCGGAAGGCGTCACCGCTGACCAGGGCGGGCGGCGCGCACGAGATCGACTCGACGGAGCTGAGCCTCGCCGAGGTCATCGAGGCGGTCGTCCGCCTCGCCAAAGAGCATGAGTGAACGGGCGGCCGTACGGCCCCCGCGGGGAATTCACAGTGAGCGATAACGAGATCGAGACCGTGGACGTCGTCGAGGACGTCGCCGCGGACGAGGGGCCCGCGCCCGTCGTCGCGGTGGTCGGGCGGCCGAACGTCGGCAAGTCGACCCTGGTCAACCGGATCCTCGGCCGCCGCGAGGCGGTCGTGGAGGACGTCCCGGGCGTGACCCGCGACCGCGTCGCCTACGACGCGTCGTGGAGCGGCCGCCGGTTCACCGTCGTCGACACCGGCGGCTGGCTGCCCGACTCGGCCGGGCTGGCCGCGGCGATCGCCGAGCAGGCCCGGCTGGCGGTCGACCTGGCCGACGTCGTGATGTTCGTGGTGGACGCGACCGTCGGCGCCACCGACGTGGACGAGGCCGTCGTGGAGATCCTGCGCCGGTCCGGCAAGCCGGTGGTGCTGGTCGCCAACAAGACCGACAACGCCGCCGTCGAGGCGGACGCGACGCTGCTGTGGTCGCTCGGGATCGGTGAGCCGCACCCGGTCAGCGCGCTGCACGGGCGCGGCAGCGGCGACCTGCTCGACGCGGTGCTGGCCGCGCTGCCGGAGGAGGCGCCACCGGAGTCGTTCCTGGAGGTGGGCGGGCCGCGCCGGATCGCGCTGCTGGGCCGTCCCAACGTCGGCAAGTCGAGCCTGCTGAACCAGCTGGCGGGGGAGAACCGGGCGGTCGTGGACGCGGTGGCGGGCACGACCCGCGACCCGGTCGACGAGCTGATCGACCTCGGCGGCCGGACGTGGCGGTTCATCGACACCGCCGGGATCAGGCGGCGGCACCGCGAGAACCAGGGCGCCGACTTCTACGCGACGCTGCGCACCCAGTCGGCGCTGGAGCGCGCCGAGGTCGCGGTCGTGCTCGTGGACGCCGAGCAGCCGCTCGCCGAGCAGGACCTGCGGATCATCTCCATGGTGGTCGCCTCGGGCCGCGCGATGGTGATCGCCTACAACAAGTGGGACCTGCTGGACGAGGAGCGCCGCCACTACCTGGAGCGGGAGATCGACCGGCAGCTCCACCACGCGCGCTGGGCGCCGCGCGTGAACGTGTCCGCCAAGACGGGGCGGCACATGGACAAGCTGGTCCCGGCGATCGATACGGCCCTGGACGGGTGGGGCACCCGCGTCCCGACGTCCAAGCTCAACCAGTTCTTCGCCGACCTGGTCAGCTCGCACCCGCACCCGGTGCGCGGCGGCAAGCAGCCGCGCGTGCTGTTCGCGACGCAGGCGGGCGTGCGTCCGCCGCGGTTCGTGCTGTTCACGTCCGGGTTCCTGGAGGAGGGCTACCGGCGGTACATCGAGCGGCGGCTGCGCGAGGAGTTCGGCTTCGACGGGACGCCGCTGGACATCGCCATGAAGATCCGCGAGAAGCGCGGCAAGGGCAAGAAGTAGCGGAACCATCCCGCCCGCGGCCCGCCAGGGAGCTTTCCCGGCGGGCCGCGGCATGTCAGGATGCATCCTACGACCGGCGAGTAAGTCTTCCATTACTCGTCGAGTCGGGTGACAAGTGCGTGAACGGAAACCGGTCGGCCCGGGTCTCCCGGGCACCTGGGCGCGGGTCGAGGGGTGGAACGTGAAGCTCTTGCTGCTCATCTCCTGTGCTGTCGTCTGCGTGGCGCTCAGCTTCGCCTGGCGGGAGCCGTGGATCGGCGGCGTCGGCCTGCTGGTCGCCTTCGTCGCCATGTTCACCGACCGCGACGACGTGCGGCTGGACGACGAGCGGGGCAGCTACGAGACGACCAAGGCCGTCCGCGACATGCGCCGCCGGGACCGCCACCAGCGGTAGCGGTCCCGTCCGCGCGTACGTCGGGACGCCGATCGCGCTACGGCTACGGGTTGTGGCGCGATTCGCCAGCGATGTGCCGGTCGCCGGGCGGCGCCGGTGCGGGTGCGGGCGGGTTCTCCCGCGCGTACCGCCCGTAGACCAGGGGCTGTGTCGTGGTCGCGCCCGCCTGGCCGTCACCGTCCGAGGACGTCGCCTCCCGGACGCCGATCACGGCGAAGCGGCCGAGTGCGAGCGCCGCCAGGAACACGACGGCGGTGCCGAGCCCGGTGAACCCGGACAGGTGCTCGGCGAGCCGCTGCCCTTCGCCCGACCCGAGCGGGTCGCCGATGCCCCGCACGTCCCAGAGCGTGGCGACGGACGTCCCGACGACGAACCAGGCGCCGCCGAGCGCGGCGAGCCAGGCGCCGAACACGGCGAACGCGCGGTTGGCGGCGGCGAGCACGATCAGCCCGCCGAGCACCACCGCCACCGCGGGCGCGATGACGAGCTGGAGCCGGTCGGTGTCGTACACCCAGGTGTCGTCGGGGGAGAAGCCGAACCCGAAATAGGGGCCGGCGAAGGGGAGAAAACCGCCCCAGAGGCCGAGCAGCACCAGCAGCGTGCCGCTCAGGCCGCCCCGGGAGCGTGGAGCGCGCATGGTCCCAGTCATGATCATTCCTCCTGACCGGGCGTGTGATTCTGGTTGGGAACACCATTACCCCTACCAGACCACTCCACACCGGGGGGTGGAGAGGAGCGAGCCGTATGGGAGCCCTCATGGGAGCCGACCTCGACGTCGTCTACGCGCGCGAGGAACCGCCCGACCGCTGGGAGGCCGCCGTCTTCCTCGCCGGCCCGACGCCCCGGTCGCCCGAGGTCGCGTCGTGGCGGCCCGCGGCGGTCGCCGCCTTGCGCGAACGTTGGCGCGGGCATGGGCGGCTCGTGGTGTTCGTCCCGGAGCACAGGCACGGCGTCCACGACGACTATGTCGGCCAGGTCGAGTGGGAGGAGCGCTGCCTGCACCTGTCCGACGAGGTGATCTTCTACGTGCCGCGCGACCTGGCCACGATGCCCGCGTTCACCACGAACGTGGAGTGGGGCATGTGGCACGACAGCGGACGGGCCGTCTTCGGCGCCCCGCCGCAGGCGCCGAAGAACCGCTACCTGCTGCACTACGCCGCCAAGTCGGGCGTGCCGACGGCGGGCGACCTCCCGGCGACGGTGGCGGCGGCGCTCGACCGGATCGGCGCCGGCGCGTCCCGGACGGGCGGCGAGCGGGAGATCCCGCTCCTGCTGTGGCGCGAGGAGTCGCTGCAGCGCTGGTACGCGGGCCAGCGGGCGGCGGGCAACGCCCTGCTGGGCGCGCGGGTGGTGTTCCGGTTCGGCAACCACTGGGGCCTTCACGTCCGGATGCACGTCGCGGCCGAGAGGCGGGTGAAGGACAACGAGGTCGTCTTCGGGCGGCCCGACGTCTCCGCCGTCGTCCTGCACCGGCCGGGGGAGACGCTGGACGAGACGGAGGTGGTGCTCGTCCGGGAGTTCCGGAGCCCGTGCGTGAACGGGTTCGTCCACGAACTGCCGGGCGGCTCCGGGGCGGGCGCCCCGTCCGAGGTCGCGCTCGGCGAGGTCGAGGAGGAGACCGGACTGGTCCTGGACGCGGCGCGGCTGCGGGCGCACGGGACGCGGCAGGTGAACGCCACGATGTCCGGGCACCGGGCGCACCTGTTCTCCGCCCGGATCACCGGCGGCGAGCTGGCGCGCCTGCGGTCGTCCGGGCCGCACGGCCTCGCGGCGGACGGCGAGCGCACCTACGTCGAGATCGCCGCGTTCGGGCGGATCAGGCGCGAACGCCTCGTGGACTGGTCCTGCCTCGGCATGATCGCGGAGGTCCTCCTGGAGGTCCGCTGAGCCGCAACTGCGATGGTGATTATCGCCACTGGCTCGCATCCTCCTTCCTATATGGGACATCTCCTTGCATTTGCGGGTCGCTAGGCTTGGCGGTGTGACGACGTTCAGGATCAGCGAGGCGGCGGCGCTGCTCGGGGTCAGCGCGGACACGGTCCGGCGCTGGGTGGACGGCGGGCGGCTCCCGGCGTCCCGGGACGAGCACGGGCACCGGCTGGTCCCGGGGGCCGAACTCGCCTCGTTCGTGCGCGACCAGGCGCGCGGCGGGGGCGCGTCCGCCGGGCAGGGCGCGCCGTCCGGCCAGGGCGAGCGGTTCTCCTCGGCCCGCAACCGGATGCGCGGCATCGTGACCGACGTCGTCCGCGACGGGGTGATGGCGCAGGTGGAGATCCAGGCGGGGCCGTTCCGGGTCGTGTCGCTGATGAGCCGCGAGGCGGCCGACGACCTCGGGCTGCGCGTGGGCGTGGTCGCCGAGGCCGTCGTGAAGTCCACCAACGTCATCGTCGAGCTGCCGGACTGAGGAGGTTCCGTGCGCACGTGGATCGCGATAGCGGCCGCCGCCCTGCTCGTCACGGGCGCGGCGGGCTGCGGGGAGGCCGGCGACGGTGCGTCCGGGTCGGGCGGCGGCGACGGCGGCGGGACGCTGACGGTGTTCGCCGCGGCCTCGCTCACCGAGGCGTTCACCTCGCTCGGCGCGACGTTCGAGGGGACGCGTCCCGGCGTGAGGGTCAGGTTCAACTTCGGCGCCAGCTCGACGCTCGCGCAGCAGATCACGCAGGGCGCCCCGGCGGACGTGTTCGCCTCCGCGAGCCCCGCCACGATGAAGACGGTGACGGACGCCGGCGACGCCGCCGGGCGACCCCAGGTGTTCACCAGGAACCGCCTGGTCATCGCCGTCCCCAAGGACAATCCCGGCAGGGTGGCCGCGGTGGGCGACCTGTCGCGGCCGGGGCTCAAGGTCGTGCTGTGCGCGGCGCAGGTGCCGTGCGGGGCCGCCGCGGCGAAGGCGCTCGGCGCGGCGAAGGTCGAGGTCGAGCCGGTGTCGCGGGAGAAGGACGTCAAGGCCGTCCTCACCAAGGTCGGCTTGGGCGAGGCGGACGCCGGGCTCGTCTACCGCACCGACGTCAAAGCGGCGGGGGACAGGGTCACGGGCATCGAGTTCCCGCAGGCGGCGCAGGCGATCAACGACTACCCGATCGTGGCGGTGGCGCGGGCCCCGCAGGGCGCGCTCGCGAAGGAGTTCATCCAGCTTGTGCTGGGGCCGCAGGGCAGGACGGTGCTGGGCCGGGCGGGCTTCGAGGCGCCGTGAAGGACGCCGACAGGCTGGCCGGGCGTCCGCCGTTGGTCCTGCTGGTGCCCGCGCTGGCCGGGCTCGCCTTCCTGGTGCTGCCGCTCGCCGGGCTGCTCGTCCGGGCCCCGTGGTCGACGCTCGGCACCCGCCTCATGCAGGACCAGGTGCTGGACGCGCTGCGGCTCTCCCTCGTCACCGCGACGCTCGCGACGGTCCTGTGCCTGCTGTTCGGCGTCCCGCTGGCCTGGATGCTGGCCCGGGTCCCGTTTCGCGGCGTCCGGCTCGTCCGGGCCCTGGTGACCGTGCCGCTGGTGCTGCCGCCGGTGGTCGGCGGCGTCGCGCTGCTGCTGGTGCTCGGGCGGCGCGGGCTGGTCGGCGGATGGCTGGACGAAGCGTTCGGGATCACGTTCCCGTTCACCACGGCCGGGGTCGTGCTGGCCGAGACGTTCGTCGCGATGCCGTTCCTGGTGATCAGCGTCGAGGGCGCGCTCCGCGCCGCCGACCTGCGCTACGAGGAGGCCGCCGCCACCCTCGGCGCGGGCCGCTGGACGATCTTCCACCGGGTCACGCTGCCGCTGGTCGCGCCCGGCGTCGCGGCCGGGGCCGTGCTGTGCTGGGCGCGGGCGCTCGGCGAGTTCGGCGCGACGATCACGTTCGCGGGGAACTTCCCGGGCCGGACGCAGACGATGCCGCTGGCCGTCTACCTGGCGCTGGAGACCGACCCGCAGGCCGCGATCGTGCTCAGCCTCGTCCTGCTCGCGGTGGCGGTCATCGTCCTGGCGGCACTCAGAGACCGCTGGATGACCACCTCATGAGCGAAGCGGACCGGGGGGCGCGGGGGCTGGAGGCGCGGCTGGTGGTGCGGCGCGGCGCGTTCGACCTCGACCTCGCGCTCACCGCCGCGCCCGGCGAGGTGGTGGCGCTGCTCGGCCCGAACGGGGCGGGCAAGAGCACCGCGCTGCGCGCCCTGGCCGGGCTGGTCGCGATGGCCGGCGGGCACATCCGGGTGGACGGCGACGACCTGCGCCCGCTGCCGCCCGACCGCCGCCGCATCGGCATGGTCTTCCAGGACTACCTGCTGTTCCCGCACCTCAGCGCGCTGGAGAACGTCGCGTTCGGGCCGCGCTGCCAGGGCGCGGGCCGCCGCGCCGCCCGCCGCCGCGCCGCCGAATGGCTGGAGCGCGTCGGCCTGGCGGAGTTCGCCTCCGCCCGGCCGCGGGCGCTGTCGGGCGGGCAGGCGCAGCGCGTCGCCCTCGCCCGGGCGCTGGCCGTCGACCCGGGGCTGCTCCTGCTGGACGAGCCGCTCGCCGCCCTCGACGTCCACACGCGGATGGACGTCCGGGCCGCGCTCCGCCGCCATCTCGCCGGGTTCGGGGGCGCGGCCGTCCTCGTCACCCACGACCCGCTGGACGCGATGGTGCTGGCCGACCGCATCGTCGTCATCGAGGGCGGACGGCTCGTCCAGGAGGGGACGCCCGCCGAGGTGGCCCGCCGTCCCCGCACCGGCTACGTCGCGCGGCTGGTCGGGCTGAACCTGTACCGGGGCCGCGCTGAGGCCGGGACGGTGACCATCGAGGACGGCACGGGGACCGTCGAGGACGGCGCCGCGACGCTCGACACGGTCGACTCTCTCGAAGGTGAAGTCTTCCTGGCCTTCGCGCCATCAGCCGTGGCGCTGTACCGGACACGTCCCGACGGCAGCCCCCGCAACCTGTGGCGCGCCCGCGTCGCCGCGATCGAACGGCACGGCGACCGCGCCCGGGTGCGGTTGGCGGGGCCGCCTTTCGACGCGGTCGCGGAGGTGACTCCGGCGGCCGTCGCGGAGCTTCAATTGTCCGAGGGCAGCATGATCTGGGCGGCCGTGAAGGCCACCGAGACCCACGTTTACCCAGCTTGAGCGCGTCCCGGCGGGGTACGCCGGGGGCCTCGCCCGTTCCGCCCGCAGACCGGTGATATCTATCACAAAATCGGGCACGAAGGGGCAAAAGCGGACGGGATTGGTCCAGACCAAATGGCAAAAACAGCGGGTCTTGTTCATCATGCAAACATCCTGCGAACAGCTGAAGGAGTTGCCCGTGTCCAACCAGGTCCCCGGGGCCGACCAGGCCCCTACCGGCCACACCGAACTGACTGAGTGGGTACGCGGGATCGCCGAGCTGACCAAGCCCGACCGCGTCGAGTGGTGCGACGGCTCGAACGAGGAATGGGAGCGCCTGACCGGCGTCCTCGTCGACCAGGGCACCCTCACGCGGCTCGACCCGGCCAAGCGGCCCAACAGCTTCTACGCGGCCTCCGACCCGACCGACGTCGCCCGCGTCGAGGACCGCACGTTCATCTGCTCCGAGAAGGAGGAGGACGCGGGCCCCACCAACAACTGGATCGCCCCGGACGAGATGCGCGAGACCCTCGGCGGCCTCTTCGACGGCTGCATGAAGGGCCGCACCATGTACGTGGTGCCGTTCTGCATGGGTCCTCTCGGCGGGACGATCTCGCAGCTCGGCGTCGAGATCACCGACTCGGCCTACGTCGCCGTGTCGATGCGGATCATGACGCGGATGGGGACCCCGGCGCTGCGGCTCATCGAGGAGCGCGGCTCGTTCGTCAAGGCCGTCCACTCCGTCGGCGCGCCGCTGGAGCCGGGTCAAGCGGACGTCCCATGGCCGTGCAACTCCACCAAATACATCACGCACTTCCCCGAGACGCGGGAGATCTGGTCGTACGGGTCCGGGTACGGCGGCAACGCGCTGCTCGGCAAGAAGTGCTACGCGCTGCGGATCGCGTCGACGATGGCGCGCGACGAGGGCTGGATGGCCGAGCACATGCTCATCCTGAAGCTCACGCCGCCGGAGGGGGAGACCCGCTACGTCGCCGCCGCGTTCCCGTCGGCGTGCGGCAAGACCAACCTCGCCATGCTGGAGCCGACCATCCCCGGCTGGAAGGTCGAGACGATCGGCGACGACATCGCCTGGATGCGGTTCGGCGACGACGGCCGCCTCTACGCGATCAACCCGGAGGCCGGGTTCTTCGGCGTCGCCCCCGGCACCGGCGAGAGCACCAACGCCAACGCCGTGAGGACGCTCTGGGGCAACAGCATCTTCACCAACGTCGCGCTCACCGACGACGGCGACGTGTGGTGGGAGGGCCTCACCGACGAGCCGCCCGCGCATCTCACCGACTGGCGCGGCAACGACTGGACACCGGCGTCCGAGACTCCGGCGGCCCACCCGAACGCCCGCTTCACCACCCCGGCCGGGCAGTGCCCGATCATCGCCGACGAGTGGGAGGACCCGAAGGGCGTCCCGATCTCCGCGATCCTGTTCGGCGGGCGGCGCGCGTCCGCCGTCCCGCTCGTCACCGAGTCGTTCGACTGGCAGCAGGGCGTGTTCCTCGGCGCGAACGTCGCGTCCGAGAAGACCGCCGCCGCCGAGGGCACGGTCGGCGAGCTGCGCCGCGACCCGTTCGCCATGCTGCCGTTCTGCGGCTACAACATGGGCGACTACTTCGGCCACTGGCTGAGCATCGGCAAGGCCACCGACGCCGAGAAGCTGCCGCGGATCTACTACGTCAACTGGTTCCGCAAGAACGCCGACGGCAGGTTCATCTGGCCCGGCTTCGGCGAGAACAGCCGCGTCCTGAAGTGGATCGTGGAGCGGCTCAACGGCCGGGCCGACTCCGTCAAGACGCCGATCGGGCACCTGCCGACCCGGGAGGCGCTCGACACCGAGGGCCTCGCCCTCGACGCCGCCGACCTGGAGACGCTGCTGTCGGTCGACACCGAGGTGTGGAAGCAGGAGGCCGCCCTCGTCCCGGAGCACTTCGACAAGTTCGGTGACCACATGCCGAAGGCGCTGTGGGACGAGTACCACGACCTCGTCCGCCGCCTGGAGCACTAGCCCGCTGGGACCGGCTCGCCGCCGCGCGCCCGCCCGCCGACGACCTCGGCGGGCGGGCGCTTCGCATCGCCGGCCCCCGAAAACCCTGCGGGATCCACGGAAACCTCGACCGCGGTTGAGGTCGCATAGGATGCGGGTCATGACGCGGCTTGAGCACCGGTTGCACGAACTGACCGTCGGACAGCTCGCCGAGCGGAGCGGCGTGGCCGTCTCGGCGCTGCACTTCTACGAGTCCAAGGGCCTGATCAGCAGCCGCCGAACGGCGGGCAACCAGCGGCGCTTCAGCCGCGACACGCTCCGCCGTGTCTCGTTCATCAAGGTCTCGCAGCGCGTCGGCATCCCGCTCAGCGACATCCGCGACGCGCTCGGCACCCTCCCGGAGGAGCGCACCCCGACGGTGGACGACTGGGCGCGCCTGTCGGAGAACTGGCGGAGCGTCCTCGACGACCGCATCCGCCAGCTCGAACGGCTCCGCGACGACCTCACCGACTGCATCGGCTGCGGCTGCCTGTCGATCAGCAAGTGCGCCCTCGCCAACCCCTACGACCGGCTCGGCGACGAGGGGCCCGGGCCGCGCCGGCTCCTCGTCCGGCACGGCACATCCGGCCCGCCGCCGGCGGACGAGAGGGCCGCGCACGACGCCCCGAACCCCTGCCGGCCCGACCCCTGCCCCTCCGACTGACCGATCGGGGCGCAGGATCAGCGGCGGCGGGGGTCGCGGCTGTGGGGGTCGATGCGGCGCGGCATCGGCTCCCGGCCGGCCGGCTGCGCCGGCGCCGGACGCGGCTGGATCTGCTCGATCGGCAGCTCGACGGACTCGTCCGCGAGCGTGAACGGCTCGTTGTGGTGCCACAGCTTGATGCCGGGGCCGTCCAGCAGCTCGTAGGACGCGGCCTCCGCCGTCACGTTGACCTTGATCAGGCTGCCGCGGTACCGCATCCGGAACGCCACCCGGCTGATCCCGCCCGGCAGCCGCGGCGCGAACCGCAGCCTGCCGCCGCCCGCCCGCATCCCGCCGAACCCGGCGACGAGCCCGCTCCACGCCCCCGCCATCGACGCGATGTGCAGCCCGTCGCGGGTGTTGCGGTTCAGGTCGTGCAGGTCCATCAGCGCGGTCTCGCCGAGGTAGTCGTGCGCCAGCTCCAGCTGCCCGACCTCCGCCGCGACGACCGCCTGCGTCTGCGCCGAGAGCGACGAGTCGCGGACGGTCAGACCCTCGTAGTAGGCGAAGTCGCGGACCTTCTGCTCCTCCGTGAACGCCTCCCCGCACAGGTGCAGCGCCAGCACCAGGTCGGCCTGCTTCACCACCTGCTTCCGGTACAGGTCGAAGTACGGGAAGTTCAGCAGCAGCGGGTAGTGGTCGGGCTTGGTGGCGGCGAAGTCCCAGCGGGCGTGGTTGGTGAACCCCTCGCTCTGCGGGTGGACGCCCAGCCGGTCGTCGTAGGGGATCAGCATCGCGGCCGCCGCGTCCCGCCACGACGCGGCCTCCTCGGCGTCCACGCCCAGCCGGTCGGCCACGTCCGGGTGGCGCATCGCCACCTCCGCGGCCTCCTGCAGATTCCGGCGCGCCATGAGGTTGGTGTAGATGTTGTTGTCCACGACGGCGCTGTACTCGTCGGGGCCCGTGACGCCGTCGATGCGGAACACGCCGCCGACGTCGTGGTGGCCGAGGCTCCGCCACAGCCGGGCGGTCTGCACCAGGATGTCCAGGCCGATCTCCCGCTCGAACTGGGTGTCCTCCGTGGCGTCCACATACCGGACGACGGCGTCCGAGATGTCGGCGTTGATGTGGAACGCGGCCGTCCCGGCGGGCCAGTACCCCGAGCATTCGTGGCCGCGGATCGTCCGCCACGGGAACGTGGCGCCGTCCAGGCCGAGCTGGGTGGCGCGCTCGACCGCCAGCGGCAGCGTCCTGTGCCGCCACGCCAGCGCGTCCTTCGCCGCGCCCGGCGAGGTGTACGTCAGCACCGGCATGACGAACGTCTCGGTGTCCCAGAACGTGTGGCCGTCGTAGCCGGGCCCCGTCAGGCCCTTCGCCGGGATCATCCGGCTCTCCGCGCGCGCGCCCGCCTGCAGGACGTGGAACAGCCCGAACCTGACCGCCTGCTGGATCTCCGCGTCGCCCTCGACCTCGACGTCCGCGCCCTCCCAGAACTCGTCCAGGTACGCGCGCTGCTCGTCGAGCAGCCCGTCCCAGCCGGTCTGCCGCGCGCCCGCCAGCGCCCCGACCACCTGGTCGTGCAGCGCGGGCCGGGACCGCCGGCTCGACCACCCGTACGCGATGTACTTGACGATGCGCAGCCGCTGCCCCGGCTCCAGCCGCGTCGCGACCGTCAGCCGGCCCACGTCCTTGGAGCTCTCGGTGTCGATCGCCATCGACTTCGGGCCCTCGATCTGGTGCGACATGCCCGCCGCCATCCGCAGGCCGCTCTGCCGCGTCCGGTGCAGGAGCAGGACCTTGGTGCCGTTGGCGACGTGCTCCTCGCCGACGAGCGGGCTCTCCAGGATCGCGGACGAGCGCGGGTCCTTGCCGCCGCCCGGCAGCGCCTCGTTGGCGACCAGCTCCGACTGGGCGACCACCCGGACCGCCTCGTCCACCGGCTCGACCTCGTAGCAGATCGCCGCGACGGCCCGCTGCGTCAGCGACACGATCCGGACCGATGTCACCTTGATCGTCTTGTCGGCCGGGGACGTCCACTCCACATGCCGGGTCAGCGTGCCCGCCCGCATGTCGAGGTTCCGCTCGTGGCGCAGGACGCGCCCGTACCGGACGTCGAGCGGCTCGTCGTCCACCAGCAGCCGGATCACCTTGCCGTTGGTGACATTGATGACCGTCTGGCCCGACTCCGGATACCCGTAGGCCGTCTCGGCGTGCGGCAGCGGACGCTGCTCGTAGAACGAGTTCAGATACGTGCCCGGCAGCCCGTGCGGCTCGCCCTCGTCGAGGTTCCCGCGCAGCCCGACGTGCCCGTTGGACAGCGCGAACACCGACTCGGTCTGCGCCAGCCGGTCCAGCCGCAGCTCCGGCTCCCGCACGCACCAGGGCTCCACGGTGAACACGGGCCGGTCGGCCGGGTTCAGCCCGTCCCGGTCTGTCACTTGCCCTCCATCAGTTCGGACAGGTCGGAGACCACGATGTCGGCGCCGTGCTCGGCGAGGGCCTTGGCGTGCGCGCCGTCCACGCGGTTGACGCCCACCACGTAGGCGAACCCGCCGGCCCGTCCCGCCTCGACGCCCGCGAGCGCGTCCTCGAACACCACCGCCTGCTTCGCCGTCACGCCCACTTCCTCAGCCCCCGCGAGGAACATGTCGGGCGCGGGCTTGCCCGGCAGGTTCCGCTCGGCCGCGACCACGCCGTCCACCCGCGCGTCGAACAGGCCGGTGATGCCGACCGTCCGCAGCACCTGGACGGTGTTGGCGCTGGACGAAACCACCGCCGTCTTCAGCCCCGCCTCGCGCGCCGCGCGCACGTAGTCGATGGACCCGTCGAAGGTCTCGACGCCCTTCTCCTCGATGAGCTGGAGGACGAGCGCGTTCTTGCGGTTGCCGAGCCCCCGCACGGTCTCGTTCTCGGGCGGATCGTCCGGGTCGCCCTCAGGGAGCTCGATGCCGCGCGACTGCAGGAACGAACGCGTCCCGTCCTCGCGCTTCTTGCCGTCGACGTACCGGCCGTAGTCCTTGACCGGGTCGAACTCGGTGAAGGGCCCGCCGTCGCGCCGTGCCCGCTCGCGCAGGTAGCCGTCGAACATCTCCTTCCAGGCGGCGGCGTGCACGGCCGCCGTCCTGGTCAGCACCCCGTCGAGATCGAAGAGACACGCCGCCGCATCGTCCGGCAGTCCCAGCATTCGCAACCCCCTGGAGAATGACACCATCGAAGGATTCTCACCGCGCGTCCCGTTCCCGTTCCCGCGCCCGGCGCCGGCATGCGATCACCGGCGCTCGAACGGGGGATCATGGACCCGCGTACAACCCCTTGATCAGGGTGGCACACGAGGAGGAGCGATCCAATGGAAACGGCGCGTATCGGAGTCACGGGGCTGGCGGTGATGGGCCGCAACCTGGCCCGCAACCTGGCGCGGCACGGACATCCCGTCGCCGTCCACAACCGCACTTCCGCACGCACGAGGTCGCTCGTGGACGAGTTCGGCCACGAGGGGACGTTCCTTCCGGCCGACACGCCGGAGAAGTTCGTCGGGTCCCTCGAACGCCCCCGCCGCCTGGTGATCATGGTGAAGGCCGGCGGCCCGACCGACGCCGTCATCGACGAGTTCGCGCCGCTCCTCGACCCCGGCGACATGATCGTCGACGGCGGCAACGCCAACTTCGCCGACACCCGCCGCCGCGAATCAGCCCTGCGTGAACGCGGCGTCCACTTCGTCGGCACCGGCATCTCCGGCGGCGAGGAGGGCGCCCTGCACGGCCCGAGCATCATGCCGGGCGGCTCCGCCGCGTCCTACGAGGCGCTCGGCCCCCTCCTCGAGGACATCTCCGCCAAGGTGGACGGAACGCCCTGCTGCACCCATGTCGGCCCCGACGGTGCCGGGCACTTCGTGAAAATGGTGCACAACGGCATCGAGTACGCCGACATGCAGCTGATCGCCGAGTCCTACGACCTGCTCCGGCACGCCGCCGGCCTCGCCCCCGCCGAGATCGCCGAGGTCTTCCGCACCTGGAACACCGGACGCCTCGGCTCCTACCTCATCGAGATCACCGCCGAGGTCCTCGCGCACACCGACGCCGCCACCGGACGGCCGTTCGTGGACGTCGTCCTCGACCAGGCCGAGCAGAAGGGCACCGGCCGCTGGACCGTCCAGACCGCTCTCGACCTGGGCGTCCCGGTCGGCGGCATCGCCGAAGCGGTCTTCGCCCGCAGCGTCTCCGGCCACGCCGTCCTCCGCGAAGCCTCGCAGAACCTCCCGGGCCCGTCCCGCAACGATGCCTTCGTCTCGTTCGGCTTCCCCGAGGCCGTGGAGAAGGCCCTGTACGCGTCCAAGATCGTCGCCTACGCGCAGGGCTTCCACGAGATCCAGGCGGGCAGCGCCGAGTACGGCTGGAACATCGACCTCGGCGCGATGGCCACCATCTGGCGCGGCGGGTGCATCATCCGCGCCCGCTTCCTCGACCGCATCCGCGCCGCCTACGAGGCCGACCCGCAAACCCCGACCCTCCTGACCGACCCCCACTTCACCGAGGCCGTAGGCGACGCACAAGACGCCTGGCGCGAGGTCATAGCCATCGCCGCGAAGCTCGGCATCCCGGTCCCCGGCTTCTCGACCGCCCTCGCCTACTACGACTCGCTCCGGGCCCCACGCCTCCCGGCAGCCCTGACCCAGGGCCAGCGCGACTACTTCGGCGCCCACACCTACCGCCGGGTCGACCGCGAAGGCACCTTCCACACCCTCTGGGGCGCCGACCGCACCGAGACGACGCCCTGACCGGCGTGGAGCCAGGGCCCTGGCCGCATGCGGCCTCCGCTCTCCCGCCGCCCGACCATGATCGTCAAGATGGTGGCGAGAGAGAGGATCACCGTCATGACGCTGCGTCGTATCCCGCCACTGTTAGCCGCACTCCTGCTCGTCGGCTCGCTCGCCCTCACCGGGACGGCCTCCGCCGCCCCGGCCGCTCCCGGACCGGGCCGTGCCGAGATCACGTGCGACGCGTCCACCGGAAAGATCAGCACCAGGCTGACGGGCACGTGGGTGCCGGGCTTCGCCTATCAGGCCGAATTCAGGCTGCTCACCAGTTCCTTCGTCAGGACGGACGGCAGCCTCGGCTGGGTTCCCCAGTTCCCCGCCGTCACGGGCACGGGGACCGGTGCGAGCGACGGCACGCTGAACATCGAGGGGTACACCCGCGACTGGAATGCGTCCGACTACCTCTTCTACACCGAGACCGTGCGGGTCATCGTGCGGAACAGCGCGGGCGCTCAGGTAACGGAGAGGGACGCGACCTGCGACCGTGACGTCCGCACCACCTACACGCTCACCTGTGACCCGGCCACGCACACCGTCTCCGCGACGGTGACCGGCACCCGGTACCGCCCCAACTCCGGAGTGCGCGTCGAGTACAACCGGATCACCACGTACCAGACCACGCCGGACTCGATCCGGTGGACGTCCTGGCCCTCGACCCAGAGACCGGATATCAGCCACAGCGCGCCGACCGACGGGGACGGACGCTGGTCGGACCTCGGGTACTCCAACACCTTCAAGTCCGAGCCCTACTACTACGAGCAGACCGTCGAGGTCACCGTGAAGCTGTCGGACGGCACGATCGTCGGCCGCGGATCCGACCACTGCGTCTACGCCGACGGAACCTGACGCCGCACCCCACCGCCCCTCCCCCTATCCGGACGCTTTCCGGCCGAGGAGGTGGAAGACGCGGCTGAGGCGGCGGTAGGGGTCGCGTTAGCCGGCCCCTAGCTCGACTTCGGCGATCGCGGCGATCTCCTTTTCGGAGAACAACCACACTCCGTACCAGGCGATCGTCGCGACGCCGTGATTCTGGAGCCGCTCAGCCAGATCGCCGACCGTCTCCTCCCGCTCAGGAGGCCGGGCGCGTCCTCGCCTCGCTCGTGCACGAGTCTTATGCGGTCACGGACGTCGGATGGCTTAGCCGCTCGTCGCTCTTCGGCCTTGGCCTTGGCGAGCATCGCGGGCGACGAGTCCAGAAGCGTGACGTCACAACCGGCCCACGCGTCGTCTTGCATGCGCGGATTCTGCTCGATTATGGCGGTCTCTCACCCATGGGCGGTGTAGATACGTCTCTGGGCGGCGACGGGAGGCGGACGTGGCGGGTGGGCATCGCATCGATCGGAGGGCGTGGCCTGAGGACGGTCCCTACCGGCAACTGCTCGAACTCCTCGAAACGGTCTACGTCGACAACGGCCAGAAGAGCCTCCAGGCCATCGCGGACAAGATGCACTTGAAGTCGCGCACGCGCGTCAACGACCTCCTTCGAGGATTGGGCCGGCCCACGGATGAACGGCAGCTCCGGGACCTGGTCCGGGCTCTCGGCGGGGGAGAGGACGACGCTCGCGCCGCCGTCCGGCTCTACGCGCAGGCCCCGCCCGCCAGGCCGGAGCCGCATCCCTGGGCCGCCCACGTCACCGGGCACGTCGCGTGGACGCTGGTCGACGCGCGGCGTGACGCCTCCGCCTTCAGGGACGCGGCGAACGACATCGCAGGGCGGCTGGGCGTCCTGAGCGGGGAGGCCGAGGCGATCCTGGCGGACGACCCCTGGCTGGACGCGGACCTCGCCGCCCGCTTCGGCAAGCGGACGGATTGGCTCCTGCGCACCCGGCTCGCGGAGCCGCTGTGCGATCTGTCGCCCGCCGAAGCCGCCCTGCTCGTCCTCGTGCCGCTCGTGCACCACACGCACATGGCCAGAACGCTCGCCGCGCTCCGCGAGATCGACCCGCTCGACCTCGGCACCCCTGTGGGCGACGGCCCGCGCCGCGAGTTCGAGACGTTCCTCGGCGGCCAGCGGGAACTGGTGGACCGCGCTCAGGCCCGGAGCCTTCCGGATCGCGACTCGGCCGCCGGCGAGATCGGGTGGTGGCTGTTCCACCGCTGGGCGGCCCGCTTCCCGCAGGCGTACGCGCTGGGGGCCGTGCGCGAGCTGCTGAACGAGATGGAGATCGCGGACGATCGCATGCGGGACGAGGTGCTGGACGCCAAGACCGTCCAGCGATTCCTCGCCGCGCTGCGCCGCGACCTCTCCGAACTCGGCGACACGGACCGCAAGAACGCGCCGCAGTTCGAGACCGTCCTCTTCGCGGGGGAGCCGCACGAGCAGCGCGTCCGGGAGTTGCTGATCGGGCAGATCCTCACGGTCGCCTACGCGTTGACGCTCGACCTCGTCCGGCTCCCGGACATCGTGGTGCGCCACCTCGGCATCCCGCATCCCGTCGATCTGGCCGAACTGCGGGAAACGGCGAGGTCCCGGGCGAAATGGGTGGTCCAATCCGGCTGCCTCGTCCTGCGCGCCGACTGCCACCACGCCGCCGAACTCGAAGGGCTGCGCCAATACGCCACCCAGGTCGACGCCCTTCTGCACACGATCCGGCAGGGAAGCGGCGACCATTCCACGATGCAGGTGCTCACCGGCCTGCCGTCCCGAGCGTCCGCCGACGATGTCCGGCCCGGCACCGACGAGGACGGCCGCCTGCTCTTCCAGCGCGTCAGCCGATTCCGCCTGGACGAACGGCGCGTCCAGGACCTGCTCATGGGCGAACAGCTCTACCAGGACCGCGGCCTGGCCGTTCGCGAGCTGTACCAGAACGCGCTCGACGCCTGCCGGTACCGCCGCGCCCGCCACGCCTACCGCAGCAGGGGCGACTGGCTGGACGACTGGGAAGGCCGCATCCACTTCACCCAGGGGGTGGACGAGAACGGCCGCGCCTACCTCGAATGCCGCGACAACGGCATCGGCATGACGGAGTCCGTCCTCACCGACGTCTTCTCCCAGGCGGGCACCCGCTTCACCGACACCACCGAGTTCCTGGTCGAGTCGGCCGACTGGAGGAACGCCGATCCGCCCATCCCGTTCCACCCGAACAGCCGGTTCGGCATCGGCGTCCTCAGCTACTTCATGATCGCCGACGAGATCGAGGTCATCACCCGTCCGCTCGACCGGGGACACCGTTCGCACCCGACCCTGAAGGTGTCGATCTTCGGCCCCGGCCATCTGTTCCGCATGGAGCACCTGCCCACCGATCGCTCTCCGGGCACCTCGGTGAAGCTCTACCTCCGCGAGAGCGAGGACGCCCCGTCCTGCGTCGAAGAACTCCGCCGCCTCCTCGGCATCGCCGAATTCCGCACGGTGGTCGAGCATGAGGCCCAACGCGAAATCTGGGAGCCGGGCGTCCTGAAGCCCCGGGTGAGCCCGTCCTGGGAATCCGGCGGGCTCGACGTGCACGGCGAACTCGTGCCGTGGACGGGCGCCGAGGGCTGCCAGGTCGTCTGGTGCGAGAAGGGCGGGGGCCTTCTGGTCGACGGAATCCTCGTGCGGCCGACCGTCGCCCGCGGAGTCTTCGCGGGCCCCGGCGGTGGGATTCTGCACGGCGCCATCGTCAATCTCGTCGGCGGGTATGCGCCCGAACGGCTGTCCGTCGACCGCCGGAGCGTCCTTTCCGACGTGTCCAGTGAGGCCGAGGATCTGCTGCGGTCGGCGGCGGCCGAACTCGTCTCGGCGGGACACCGCCTGCTGGACGTGCGCTGGTTGAGCGCCGTCACCGAGCAGAACCCGCGGCTGGCCGATCTCGTCAGCGAGGCGGCGGCCGAATCCGGGGCCTCCATCGCCACGAGAACGGGCACCTTGGACGCCGCGCGCGTCGGATGCTTTCTGCAGGACTCCCACCTCGTCCTGGACGGCGATCTCAGCGCCAGGCCGGAGCCCGGCGAGTCCCAGTTCGAGGGGCTGTGGGGACGAGAATTCAGTTTTGACGTTCCGGACCATGTGCTTCTCTGGCGCATGGCTTCCCACCGGCTGTGCACGCAACTGGCCGAGCTGGGTTTGAGTGACCTCGGAGCCGTGCGCCGTGCGCGACCGTCGGACACCCTGCTGTTCGCGACCGGTGCGTTTACGGGCTCGGCGGACCTGGCCGGGAGGCTGGTATGGAGCTGGGAGGAGGCGCAGTCATCTCCAGGGCATGTGGTCTGGATGGCCATGCTCACCGGCGCCTCGCCACGGGATCTCGCGCGCCGCGCGGTGGACCTGGGAGTCCATGAGATCGATCCGGGCCGGTTCCCGGACGACGGCGACGACTTCAGCGTGGATCTCGCATTGCTCAGCGTCGCCGGCGAGGGCGATTCTCCATGGTGGAGGAACACGCAAGCCGTTCCCATCGGGCATCTCGTGACCGTCGCCCTCCAGCACGGTGTCGGTGTGCCGGAATTGCGGCTGCGCCTTGACCGCTACGGATTCTCCGTGCCGCCGGGAGCCCATCCGCCTCTTCCGCTCCAGCCGACGGATCTGCAATTGCTGTACTGGGAGCGCGGAAGTCCGATCAAGGACGGTTCTTCGCTCCCGGCGAGCCATCTGGTCAAGTGCGCGTTCAATCTGGGCATCTCCGTCCCCGAGGTCAGTGCGAGGCTGACCGGCTACGGCTTCCGAGCCGACGGGCTCGCGTTGCCCGATCACCCTTCCTCGGACGATTGGGAGTTGTTCAACTGGAGGCTCGGCCAGGAGGAACGCGACCATTTCGATGCGACCGCACCGCTGGCGCCCGCCCATCTGGCCAATGTGGCTTACGAGCTCGGCCTCCCTCTTCCGGAGGCGGCCGCGCGACTGGCGGACTACGGCGTTCCGGTGCCCGCGAGCTTTCCCGTCCGCGCTGAGCTCGGTGACCTGACGCTGCTCAGCCGTGACCTCCACGGTGGGGAGCCCTGGCTGTCGCCTGGGGAGGACATTCCGCTGCACGTCGTGCTGATTCAGAGCGCCGAGATGGAAAAAGAACCGTCGGAACTGGCCATCCGACTGCGCGAATACGGCTTCGGCGTGGCGTGCGAGAACCTGGACTCCGAAGATCACCTCGATGTCGTCTCACTCTCGTTGGACCTCCGGCGGAACCTGCTGAGACAGGCGGCCGGTGCCACGCTTTCGCCCGCGCATGTGGTGAGGTGTTCAGAACAACTCGAAATCGGGCTGCAGGAGGCCAAGGACGGACTCGTGGCCTGCGGGTTCTCCGTTCCAGGCGACGTTCTGGAATCCGAGGTCCTGAAAGACCGCAGCCTTCTGGAGAATTGCGACTGGTCCTGGCTGAACGCGCGTGACCCGCTGCCGCTGCAACAATTGATCCTGGCGGCGCAGGAAGCCGACATGAGCGTCAGGGACGCGGCGGACAGATTGAGGTGGCTGGGCGTGAATTGCCTGCCGCTCGACGAGATGGTCGCGCAAGCGCTGCGAAGGCTGCCCAGAGCGTAAAGTGACGCGGGTGGGGATTCCGGCGGACGGTGAGATCCGGGCGTTGCATGAGCGGTACGCGCCGACTGCGGAAGCCTTCGAGCTGGTCTGGACGCACGGCGCGATCGTGTGCGCGATCGCCGAGCAGATCATGGGCGACACCGGGCTGGACGTCAACAAAGACCTCGTCCGGGCCGGATGTCTGCTGCATGACATCGGCGTCTACCGGCTCTACGACGCGACCGGGGCGCTCGACCACGCGAACTACATCAAGCACGGCCTGCTGGGGCACGAGCTGCTGCGTGACGAGGGCTTTCCCGAGGTGATCTGCCGGTTCTGCTCCCACCACACCGGGCTGACGCGGGACGACATCGAGCGGCAGCGGCTTCCGATTCCCGTTGCCGACTACACGGCCGAATCCGCTGAGGAAAAGCTTGTGGCGTATGCGGACAGATTTCACAGCAAGACCGATCCGCCGACGTTCCTCACCGCCGACTCGTACGCCGTCCGTGCGCGGCGGTTCGGTGAGCACAAGGTCGCGGTCTTCCATGCGATGCGCGAGTGCTACGGGGAGCCTGATCTCACGTCGCTCGCGGCCGACTTCGGGCACGCCATCGTGTGACGCCGGGCGTGCGCCCGTCTGTCCTCTGCTTTGGAGAAGGTCCAGGTCAGAGGTGTGACCTGAGGAGCCTGCGCAGTGGGTCACAGGAGCGCACGGCTGCGGGCCGGGGAGCCGGGTCAGCCTGATCCCGTTCGTCCGAGACGGAACGGGAGCGAGAGCCATGCAGACGGTGGCGGAGATGGCGCCGGTGATCGGCGGGGTGCTCAATGTGGTGGCGGCCGGGATCGGGATCGTGGTCGCGGTCGTCGCGGGGCGGAGGAGGGGGTGACGC
>NZ_VCKW01000117.1 GCF_005889715.1 Actinomadura soli | reverse complement strand
GTTGTCTTAGGGTCTCGTGGGCTCGGAGATGTGTATACGAGACAGCCCCGGAGGGGACGGCGTCGAGGTCAGGCCGTCCCCGCGGGGTGGTCAGGAACCGTTCACGCCGAGGCCCCTGGCGACGCGGTCGCCGAGGTCCTTGTCAACGTTGCGCCAGTACTCGACGACGCGCGGCTTCATGTCGCCGGTCACCTCGGGCGCGTTCGCGTGGATCAGGATGTTGTGGACCATGTGGTCGCGGTCGACGTCCGAGAGGACCTTCTCCCACAGCGTGCGGGCCTGGCCGTAGTCGTCGTCCTCGCGGTGCAGCGTGTAGGCGCTGCGGACGATCTCGCCCGCTACCCCGTAGGTGTCGCCCGTCCACAGCGCGGGGTCGGCCACGGGCCCGCCCACCGAGTTCGGCGCGTACACCGGGTCACCGGAGTTGTAGTACGCCATGCCGCCGTCCTTGTTGTAGGTGTGGACGGGTGCCTTCGGGCGGTTGACCGGCAGTTGCAGGTAGTTGGGGCCGATCCGGTAGCGGTGGGTGTCCGGGTAGGAGAACAGCCGGCCCTGCAGCATCTTGTCCGGGGACGCGCCGATGCCGGGCACGAGGTTGGCGGGCTCGAAGGCGGCCTGCTCGATCTCGGCGAAGTAGTTCTCCGGGTTCCGGTTCAGCGTCCACCGGCCGATGGTGATCGGCGGGTAGTCCGCGTGCGGCCAGACCTTGGTGAGGTCGAACGGGTTGAACCGGTAGTCGGCGGCGTCCTCGAACGGCATGATCTGGACCTGCACCGTCCAGGACGGGTGGTCGCCGCGCTTGATCGCCTCGTACAGGTCGCGGATGTGGACGTCCGGGTCCTGCGCGTCGGCCTCTTCGGCGGTGAAGTTCCTGATGCCCTGCTCGGTCTTGAAGTGGTACTTGACCCAGAACTTCTCGCCAGCGGCGTTGTACCAGAGGAACGTGTGCGAGCCGTACCCGTTCATGTGCCGCCAGGACGCGGGCGTCCCGCGGTCGGTCATCAGGAGCGACACCTGGTGGGCGGACTCGGGCGACAGCGTCCAGAAGTCCCACTGCATGTTGTTGTCGCGCAGGTGGTTGTCGGCGCGGCGCTTCTGCGAGTGGATGAAGTCGGAGAACTTCTGCGGGTCGCGGATGAAGAAGATCGGCGTGTTGTTGCCGACGAGGTCGTAGTTGCCCTCGTCGGTGTAGAACTTGATCGCGAAGCCGCGCGGGTCGCGTCCGGCGTCGGCGCTGCCGAGTTCCCCGGCGACGCTGCTGAACCGCACGAGCGACTCGGTGCGGGCGCCCTTCTGGAAGAGGCTCGCCCGCGTGTACTGGCTGACGTCCTCGGTGATCTCCAGGACGCCGTACGCGCCGCCGCCCTTGGCGTGGACGACCCGTTCGGGGACGCGCTCGCGGTTGAAGTGCGCCATCTTCTGGATCAGGTAGTGGTCCTGCAGCAGCAGCGGGCCGTTCGGGCCCACGGACTGCGAATGGGCGTCGCTCGGCGCGGGGATTCCGGCGTCGGTGGTGGTCGTCGGCCTGTCGGACATGGGCGCGGTTCCTCCTGGCTCCGTCGGTGCTTCGTCGCCGCTCCGGCGGTGATGCGTCGACTACAAACTTGAATGATTCAAGATAATGAATCCTACATCTTTAGTCGAGGTGCTCGCCGCCCGTGTCATGCTGGGGCGTCCGATGACGGAGGTCCGTGGCGGGCCGGGGCGGAGGTGACGCGATGGGCATGCGGGGGAAGGCGGTCGCTGCGGCGGCCGTGGCGGGGGCGATGGCGCTGACCGCGGCGGCGTGCGGCGGCTCCGATGGCCCTGGCGCGGAGGGCGCGACATCGTCACCGAGCGGGAAGGCGTCCTCGGGCGGGACGCGTCCGGCGCCACCCGCCAAGGAGCCGATCATCCTGGCGTTCGGCGGCGACACGCACTTCGAGGGCCAGTTGCGGTCCCGGCTCGGCGATCCGGAGAACGCGCTCGGACCGGTCGCGAAGCAGCTGCGCGCCGCCGACCTCGCCATGATCAACCTGGAGACGGCGATCACCACGGGCGGCGGGACCCCCGCGCCCAAGTCGTTCACCTTCCGTGCGCCGCCGTCCGCGTTCAAGGCGCTGCAGGGGTCCGGCGTGGACGTCGTGTCCATGGCCAACAACCACGGCATGGACTACATGGAGGGCGGCCTCCTCGACTCCCTGGCCGCCATCAAGCGCAGCGGGTTCCCGGTCGTCGGGATCGGCAAGAACGCGGACGCCGCCTTCCGCCCCTACCGCGTCACGGTGAAGGGCAACAAACTCGCCATCGTCGGAGCGACTCAGGTACTGGACGACAACCTGATCCAGGCGTGGACGGCCACCGACACCAAGGGCGGGCTTGCGTCGGCCAAGGACATCCCCCGGATGGTGCAGGCGGTGAAGGAGGCGCGCAAGGGCTCGGACGTCGTCATCGTCCACCTGCACTGGGGCGCGGAACTGCAGCCCTGCCCGCTGCCACGCCAGCAGGAACTCGCCAAACAGCTCGTCGCGGCAGGCGCCGACATCATCGTCGGCGGTCACGCGCACATTCCCCTGGGCGGCGGCTACCTGGACGGGTCGTACGTCCATTACGGCATGGGCAACTTCGTGTTCTACTCCGCGAACGGCAAGACCGCCGAGTCCGGGGTGCTGCTCCTGAAGGTGGAGAACGGCAAGGTCACCAAGGACAAGTGGGCGCCCGCCAGGATCTCCGGTGGCCTCCCGATCCCGCTGAAGGGCGCGGCGGCGGCGTCCGCCGTCAAGCGGTGGAACGGGCTGCGCGAGTGCACCGGGCTGCAGGCGCGTCCGTCCTGAGCCTGTTGATCCGTCTTGCTGACCCGTCTTTGTGGATCCGTCCTTGCTGATCCGTCCTTGGGCTGGACTCTCCCATTGTGGGAGGGATGAGGGTGGCTCCTGTGAGCGATGATCTCCTGCCGATCGGGCGGTTCGCGCGGCTGTGCCGGCTGAGCGTCAAGCAGCTCCGGCACTACGACGACCTCGGGCTGCTCGCCCCGGCGTGGACGGACCCGGCGTCCGGCTACCGGTACTACCGGCCCGGCCAGGCGCGGAACGCGCTGCTGATCGGCCTGCTGCGGGCGATGGACGTGCCGCTGCCGGCCGTGGCGCGCGTCCTGTCCGGGGACGAGGGCGACGCCCTCAAGGAGGCGAGCGCCCTCAAGGAGGCGCGCGACCGGATCGAGGCCGATGTCGCCCGGCGGCGGCGCGGCCTGCGGCTCCTGGACCGCGTGGTCGCCGAGGGGCTGCCGCGGGCCGAGGTGTCGATCGTCCAGGAGCCGGCGCGCCGCGTCTTCACGGCGCGCGAGCCCGCGACCCCGGCGACGATCCCGGACGCGACCGCCGCCTGCGTGGGCCGCCTCCTGCCCCGGATGTCGCCGGACGGCCTGCTCATCGGGCTGTTCCCGCTGGACATGGACGAGGAGTTCGACGTCCGCGTGGTCGTCCAGGCGGCGGACGGTGACGACGTCCTGCCCGGTGGTTCGTTCGCGTCGGCCGTCCATGTCGGTCCGTACGAGGAGATTCCGCTCACGGTCCATGGCGTGCTCGCGTGGTTCGGCGACTACGGGCACACGCCCGCCGGGCCCGTCCGCGAGGTGTACCTCAACGACCCCGCGACCACGCCGCCCGAGCACCTGGGGACCAAGGTGCAGATCAGAGTGGAGGACGTCCAGTGAGCTGGTACGAGGCGGCCGAAGAGCCGGAGCTGGTGGAGCACGGGCGCGTGTCCGGGCTGGCGGTGACAGGCCGTGGTGAGCCGGGCGGCGCCGCCTACAGCGAGAGCGTCGGCGCGCTGTACGCGGTCATGGGTGCGCTCAGTGCGCCCATGGTGCCGTTGGAGGGATTCTGGTGGGTCGAGGACGAGCGTTCGCCGTTCGACGTGCCGCGCGACCAATGGTGGTGGCATCTGTTCCTCCGCCTCCCGGACGGCATCGAGTCGGTCGACCAGGCGCGTGAGGACGTCCGGGCGAAAGTGCCTGCGGCTGCGCGCGTCCAGCACGTCACGGTCGCGGAGGGGCGTTGCGTGCAGATGCTGCATCGCGGGGCGTACGCGGATGAGCCCGCGTCCCTCGCCCGCATGTACGCGTTGATGAAGGACGAAGGCGTGGCGCCGAACGGCCTGCATCATGAGATCTACCTGTCCGACCCCAGCGAGACCGACCCGGAGCGGATGCGCACGATCTTGCGCCAGCCCGTGCGGTAGCCGTATTGGACGGCCCGTCTCAGTGGCGTAGTTTCACGAGAAACGACGCGACGGGCGGACGGGCAGGCGAGGTCCATGCGAGACCAGCGGGTGAGGTCGGGCGAGATCCGGCTGGCGGTGCGGGTGCGGGGCGAGGGGCATCGGCCGACGGTCGTCCTCGTGCACGGCTACCCGGACACCGGCGCGATGTGGGACGAGGTCGCCGAACGCCTCGCCGGACGGTTCCGCGTCGTCGCGTACGACGTGCGCGGGGCCGGGGCGTCCAGCAGCCCGTCCGACCCGCTCGACTACCGGCTGGACGCGCTCATGGGCGACCTCGAAGCCGTCCTGGACGGTGTTGGCGCGGACGAGCCCGTCCACCTGGTCGGGCACGACTGGGGGTCGGTGCAGGGCTGGGAGGCCGTCATCGGTGACCGGTTGCGGGGCCGCATCGCCTCGTTCACGTCGATCTCCGGCCCGGACCGGCGGCATATGGCCCGCTGGGCCAGGCGGGCCGTCCGGTCCGGGCCGCGCGGCGTCGTCGAGGTCCTCGACCAGGCGCGGCGCAGCGTCTACATGCCGGTCCTGATGGCGCCCAAGATCGGCGAGCTCGCGGCCCGCCTGCTCGCCGCGGGGTTCCCGCGACTGATAGCGCGGCGGGAGGGCGCCGACCCGCGCTCCGGCCACCCGGCCGCCACCCGGCCGGCCGACGCCCGCAACGGCCTCGGCCTGTACCGAGCGAACATGACCCGCCGCCGTCCCGCCCGATACGGCGGCGGCCGCTACGGTGGCGCCCCGCCCGGTGACGCCCGTCTCGGTGGCGGCCGCTCGGGTGCTGGCCGCTCGGGTGGGGGCCGTGCTGGTGGTGCCCGTTCTGGCGTCGCTCGGACGGACGGTGAGGGGCGGACGGACGTGCCCGTCCAGCTCATCATCCCGATCAAGGACCGGTACGGGTCCCAGTCGTTGCTGCTGTCCGCGCGCGGGCCGGTGTCCCGCCTGTACGTGCGGCGCGCACCGGCAGGGCACTGGGTGGCGCGCAGCCATCCCGACCTCGTCGCCCGCTGGATCAGCGAGTTCGCCGAGCACATCGACGGCGGGCCGGAGACGCCCGCCCTCACCCGCGCACGCGCGGCGGGCGCACCCGGCAAGCACTCCGGCGGACGCTAGGCCGTGGTGGAGGTCCGGTTCAGGGTCTGGGTGGGGGTCTCTCCGAAGCGCTGCCGGTAGTGGGCGGCGAAGCGGCTCATGTGGACGTACCCGGCGGCCTCGGCGACGTCCGTGATCGTGCGCGGGCCGGGCGGTGCCGCGAGGAGGGCTGCGCGGGCGTGGTCGAGCCGTATCCCGCGCACGAGCCGGGTGGGCGTCAGACCCCATTCGTCCTGGCAGATGGCCTGGAGCTGCCGGACGCCGATGCCCGCCGCCGCCGCGATGTCGGTGACGCCGATCGGCTGCTGGTAGTGCGCCTCGACCCATTCGCGGATGACGCCGGCGAGATGGTGCGAGGGGCGCTCCTCGGGCTCCGCGAGGCTCGCCGTCGCGGTGTGCGGCAGGCCGAGCAGGATGGCGGTGAGCAGCGACTCCTCAAGGCTGCGCTCCGCCAGCGGGTGGAGGCCGCCGGCCGCCGTCGCATGGTCGAGGACGCCGCACACGTGCCGCCACGTGCGCTCGACGATCGAGGACGGCACGAGGCCCGGTTCGCCGGAACCGTAGAACCGCAGCGGTGAGGTGTGCTCGCGGCCGAGATGGCGGGCCAGATGGTCGGTGAGACGTCCGGTGCTGGTCGCGATGACGAGGCAGCCCATCATCGGGGGCGGCGTCATTCGCATCGGCTCGTCATGGGACAGGATGTGGCCGCCGCCCGTCGTGTCCCGACTTTTCGTGACCCGGTACTCGATGTCCATGGGCGCCATCGGCGCGCACATGGCGAAGTGCCCCTCGGTCGGCGGGGTGTCCACGATGACGCCGCCACCGCCGTACCGCACCCAGACGAGATTGATCGCGCCGACGCTGAGGGCGTTGACCTGGCCGTCCAGCGGCACACCGGGCCGGAGGGCCTGAAGGTCGTGGCCGACTGCGTACGGTTCGACCGTGTCGTGTAGGACGTCGATGTCCGTGCTGACGACCCGCCGGTAGGCGGACAGGGGCGGCGGTAGCTCGCGCGTTGTCTCGAGTGAAGTCATGGTCATGTCGGTGGTGATGGTGCCGTTGCGTGACGGTGGGTGCGGATGTGTTCGGCGATGTCTCACCATTCTGCGCGAGCGCGCGATGGTCGCAGGGCAATGTCCGGATATAGCCATGACCGAACACGGTTTGTGATGCGAAGCGCGTCCAGGCCGGGCGTGTTCGGTAGGCGTCGGTCAGCCGGCGTGCTCGGGGCGTGTTCGGGCGGGGACGTGTTCGGTGGGGTGTCTCAGACCGGGATGGCGCCGAGGATGAGCCGGTCGAAGGGTCCCGTGTCATTCGGGCGCGGACCGTGCGTCATCGCGTAGACGACGACCTGGGCGGGGTATCGCCGCTGTTCCCGGGCCCGCAGCGCCAATTCATGGACGACTTCGGCGAGATGGGCGCCGCAGGAAGTGCGTCCGCCCGCCCGGTCTCCGGGAACGGACGTCGTCTCCAGCCGGACGTGAAAGCAGGAGGACCGTCCGCAAAAAGCCATCGAGCACGGCTGCCTGCCGATGAGGGGAAGATAAGCGGGGTCGCTGTGCATCGGTGCCACTTTCGGCGTCACGAAGTCGGCGATGAGCGGGGGATTACCGGGAGGGAGCGAATCGTCACGGGGTGAATCGCCGGGGTGCGAATTCAGTGACCCCTCGGGCAGTAGGGCGTGCACATGTGCGCCTCCATGACTACGTCCGGGGCTGAGTCTCCAATGATGCACCAGCCCCTCCCTCATTTCAACGCGTGCTGGATAGTTCGCCGCGCTCGCCGGTCAGCCATCCTCCTCCCACCTTCTGATGATTTAGCCGAAATACCTAAATGAGGGCGAGTGTGGCGCGTCCGAAATGAGGGGGCCATCACTGCGGGTCCGAAACCCTGCGGAAAGCCAGCACTCGGGGGCGTGGCAGTGTCCGGAGGGCCTGCGTCGTCGGGGCCGGCAGGTGGCGCTGCTCTGCGCGGTGCGGCGTCCACGTAGAGTGGCGGGCATGGTCATGTGGGACGACGACGGACAGCTCCTCGCTGCCGGGCAGAGCACATCATGAACGTCCGCGTCCTCACCTTCAACACGCTGTTCCGCGGCCGTTCACGGGCCCGCTTGAGTGAACTGGCACGGCTCATCGAGGAATCGGACTACGACGTCGTCTGCCTGCAGGAAGTCATCTCACCGCGAAACCTGGCCCACCTGCGACGCGCGGCGAAGTCGTACCCGCACGTCGCGCACGCGGCGACCTTTCCGGTGGTGCGCGGCGGGTTGGTCACGCTTTCGCGTCGGCCGATCACTCGCCGCCATTTCCAATCCTTCACGCCGGTCCGTCCGGCGCGTCTCGAATGGCTGCTGCGCAAAGGCGCCCTGTTCACCCGCGTCCGGCTTCCGAGCGGGTTCCTGACGATCGTGAACACGCACCTTTCCGCGAACATGGACATGGACTGGTCCATGTCCAACGCCTACACCAGGGTCGAGGAATCCGAGCTGCGCGAACTGGCGGCCCTCGTCGGGAAACTCGACGCGGCGGAACCCAAGGTCGTGATGGGCGACTTCAACGTCCCCCGCCCCCACGAGCTGTTCCGGGAGTTCGCGTCCGCCACCGGCTTGCGCGACGCCCTCGACGGCGACACGGCACCCACCTTCCGTCCCGAGTACGCCGTCCTTGAGCCGATCGACCAGGTCCTCGTCACGCCGGGCATCGAGTCCACCACGCGCCTGCTCTTTCAGGACCACGTCCGCCTCGCCGACGGCCATCTCGTCCCCCTGTCCGACCATTACGCCGTGGAGGCGACTCTCACCTTGCCCGCGAGCCACTGATCTACGACTCGGCGTGGCGGCGTGGCGGGGCGGTGGCCTGGAGCCCGCGGGCCGCGTGCCGAGAGCCCCGGCCAAGGCTGCGGCGACCGGGGCTCTCAGGCGGTAGGACGAGTCAGTTGGTGCAGACAGTGCCCGGCTTGGGCAGCGCGCGGTCGATCAGGTAGCGGTTACCGGCGTCCCGGACGCACTGGGACACCAGGAACATGCTGTAGTCGTCGCCTTCCCTGCTGAGGACGACGCTGCCGGGCAGCTGGGAGGCGAGGGCCCGTCCCTCAGAGTGCAGGGCGAGCGCCTGATGCGTGGACTGGACGACCAGCGCGGGCGGCGCGCCCCACACCTTTCCACCGGAATGCACCGGCTTGGCGTCGATCGGCCAGCCGATGCAGCCCGCGTACCTGTTCCAGGAGCTCACCGCGCCGCCGAGATGCGGCGAGATCTCGGCGAGCCGCTTCCGCACCTGGGCGACCTGCTGGAACGTCCGGACGGGACGTGAGGTGTCCAAGCAGGTCGGCACCTGGGCCTGGACGAGATCGAGCGTCCGGTCGGGATTGCGCGTGAACTCGGAGGCGTCGCCCGCCTGCGCCTTGGCGATGGCCTTCGCCAGCGCGGGCCACTGGATGAACGAGACGTTCATGAACTCCTGGGTGGCGACGCGGATGTCCTCACCGGTCAGCGGACGATGGGCGCCACCGGCCACGGGGATGGGGCTTCGGTCCGCGCGGGCGACGAGGGTGTCGTATTCGGCGGCGACGTCGCGTCCCCTGAGCACGCAGTCCGGGGAGCCGGTGCACCAGGCGGCGAACCGGTTGAACGACTGCTCCGCCGCCGCGGCCTCGTTGAAGATCCGGCGGAGGGGTGAGCCGGTGTCGTCCAGCGCGGTGTCCAGGAACATGGTGCGCAGCCGTCCGGGGAACAGGTCGGCGTAGGTGCGTCCGAGAAGGTTGCTGTACAGGATCCCGTACCAGTTGAGCTGCCGCTCCCCGAGGCCCTCGCGAACCGCCTCGAAGTCACGGGCGACGCTGGTGATGTCGACGTTGGCCATCAGGTCGCCGTTCTGGCGGATGCAGCCTCGCGCGAGGGCGCGGTTGTGGGTGACGAGCGTCTGGAACGCCTGCCGGTCCTTCGGGAAGTAGCTGACGCCCGCCGGCCTGAGCGGTTCGGCGCAGCGGATGGGAGTGCTGCGCCCGACCCCGCGCGGATCCAGGGCGACGAGGTCGAACCGCTTCGTCATGTCCCCGGCGATGCGCGGGAGTCCGGTCCGCATCGCCAGCCTGAGCTGCTCGATCGCGGACCGTCCGACACCGTTGTTGAGCATCAGGGTGCCGACGCGTCGCGCCTGATCATCGGCCGGACGGCGGACGAGCGCCAGTTCGAGCCGCGCACCGCCCGGTTCGGACCAGTCGACCGGGACTCGCATCGTCCCGCACCGCATCCCCTGGAACTCGGTCTCGGTGCACGCCCGCCACTCGATCCGCCCGAACGGCTGCCCCAACGCCTTCCCACCGGACGTGTTCCGGCTCGTCGCGGTCGGGTCGGACGCGGTCGGGTCGGACGCGTTGCCGCCGGTCGTGGTCGCGGTTGCGGTCCGGACGGGCGCGGCGAGTGCCGGCGTGATCATCATCGCCCCGGCCGCCACGGCGGCGGTGAGCGTCCATGCCGTCCGTCGTGTTGCTCTGCTCATGTCCAGCACTCCTCGTGGCCGGCTTCAACCAGCGCGATAGGCAGTTACTTTCGTTATAACCTCTAACAAGAATGAGGGAGCTACAGTGCCGCGTCAAGAGGGCGGCCGGAGAGCGCGTCCGGAAGTCATATCGTCACTGGTAGCTGTGCTGTGTTGAGCAGGGCTGGGCTGACGGAAGGGGCGGTGACATGGCGGAGATCGCGGCGTCTCCCCGCGAGCGGTACCGGGCGCAGGTGCGCGCGGAGGTCAAGGATCGTGCCTGGGAGCAGATCGCCACGGCGGGCGCGTCCGCGCTGTCCCTCAACGCGATCGCCAAGCAGATGGGGATGAGCGGCCCGGCGCTCTACCGCTACTTCGCCAACCGCGACGAGCTGATCACCGAACTGATCAGGGACGCCTACCGCAGCCTGGCCGACGCCTTCCACGCCACCGCCGAAGGAGGCACCGATCTCGCGGGCCTGGCCCACACCGTCCGCCGGTGGGCGCTCGACGTCCCCCACCGCTACTTCCTCATCTACGGGACGCCCATCCCCGGATACCACGCCCCGCCCGACACCGCCAAGATCGCCGGGGAGCTGATGGCGATCATGCTCGACGCCTGCCCGCCCGTGACGGCGGACGACATCGTCCCCGTCGCGCACCTCGATACGAACCTCGACGAGCACGCGCATTGGGGCCTTTCCCACCCCGCGCCGGTGCGGCGACGCGCCCTGACCTTCTGGACGCGCCTGCACGGCGTGCTCTCCCTGGAACTCGCCGGTCACTTCACCGGAATGGAGTTCGACCCCGCCCTCCTGTACGAGGCCGAGGTGGAGAGCCTGCGGCGCTGACCGGCCTGACAGCTCAGCCGGGTTTGCGGGCTTCGATGAGGAACCGGGACGAATGGGCGACGAACACGCCGTCCTCGCGGATCTGCTCGTGCAGGCGCCGCAGGTGGTCGCGGTACACGTCGACGGAGAAGCCCGGGACGATCCAGATCACCTTGCGCAGGAAGTAGACGACCGCGCCGATGTCGAAGAACTCCATGCGCAGCCGTTCGAGGCGCAGGTCCTTGATTTCGAGACCGGCGGCCTCGGCGTCGGCGGCTTCGATGTCCGGATGGCGTTTCTGCCGTGCTTCGGGCTGCGGCCCGAGAAAGTACTCGGTCAGCTCGAAAACGCTGGCCGGACCGACGTGCTGCGCGAAGTACGTACCGCCGGGGGCCAGGACGCGGGCGATTTCCGTCCACCAGACCGTGGCGGGGTGACGGCTGACGACCAGGTCGAACGCCTCGTCGGCGAATGGCAGCGGCGGCTCGTCGGGATCGGCGACCACCACGACGCCCCTCGGATGCAGCAGCCGCGTGGCCTTGTCGACGTTCGGCGGCCAGGATTCCGTGGCCGCCATGGTGGGCGGGAACCGGTCAGCACCCGCCAGCACTTCACCGCCACCGGTCTGGACGTCCAGTGCCGCGCCGGCCGTGGCGAGCCGTTCGCTCATCAGCCGCTGATATCCCCAGGACGGGCGCTGTTCCGTCGCGCGGCCGTCCAGCCAGGAGAAATCCCAGCCGGTCACGGAGGCCGATCCGGCCTCCGCGATCAGGTCCTCGAACGTGCGGTCCATGATCCCATTGTCGCGGCGGGCGCCCCGGACTTGAGCTGACCTCCTGTACGGCGTTGAACCGGCACCACTCCAACGAGGAGCGCCGGGCGTCCCCGGCACTGGGGTGTTCGGGGTGTTGGCCGTCCTGGGTATCGCACTGGCTGCCGCGCGCGGCCACTGTCGGGCCGCGTAAATCGGCGTCGGCGACGGGTGGAGAAATCGGGGTCGGATTCCTGTCACACCCGTTCGACCGGGTCCGTCATTGGGGTGGACGGCCGGCGCGGAGGGCGTCGGCTCGAAGGGCGAGGAGAGAACGACGATGCAAGCACGGATGAAGAACCCGGCCTATGTCCTGCCCGCCGCGACGAAGGGGATCGGCGGTTTTATCCAGGCGATCAACGAGGGCGGGATCTCCCATGAGCTCCAGGAACTGGTCGCGTTGCGCGCGAGCCAGATCAATGGATGCAGCGCTTGCGTGCAGGCCCATGTCCACAACCTGACCAAAGCGGGTGAGACGACCGAACGGATTGCGACCGTCGCCGCCTGGCGTGAGGCGCCTTTCTTCACGGACGCCGAAAGGGCGGCGCTGGAACTGGCCGAGCGCGTGACCCGCCTCGCCGACCGGTCCGCGGATTCGGTGCCGGACGCACTGTGGGACGAGGTCGCCGACGCCTTCGACGAGAAGCAGTTGTCAGCACTCATCCTCGTGATCGGCCTGACGAATCTGTTCAACCGGCTCAACACCACCATCCGGGAACCCGCCGGGACGACGTGGGGCTGACCGCCTCAGCGCGGGCTAACTCCCGGGCTCAGCCTGGATTCGATTTCCATCAGGAGCTCCAGCGCCGCCTCGTCCTCGGTCAGGGCGATCGCGGCGCTGACGGCCGCGGCCGCATCTCCGCCGGTCAGCCAGCTGATGACCTGCTGGTACGGGTCTGACGAGGTGTCCCAGAACGCGTTGGCCAGGCGTGGTCGCCCTCGCCGCCAGGTCAGTTCCCCGGTGACGAACTCGTGCAATTCGCGGACGGCGGGCTCGGACATCAACGCGCTGCCCCACTCGTCCAGCCAAGGGGCCATGTCGGCATTCACGCCAGCGAGCGCGCAGAGGGCGGAGCCGACGGAGGGACGAGTGGGGAAGCCGGTGAGAGTCCGGCTCCAGAAGGCGTTCAGGAAGGCGGCGACGGCGTCGCGCTGTGGCCAGTCGTGCCATCCGGCCTGGCCGAATTTGGTGAATACGATCTCGGCGTCCGGCCAGCCGAACGCGTCGTCTGCCGCCAGTTCCAGCAGGCGCGGCGCGAAATAGCGGAAGTCCTCCGGACCGCCCCAGGTGCTCAATGCCTTGGCGGCGTACCGGGCGAGGTCCTCGGCGGCCAGGTCGCGGAGGGGACGGGAGAGCAGCGGCCGTCCTTCATTAGGGCCGACGCAGCAGGGGCACCCGTCCAGATTCACGGGATGTGGGACGTTCGCGAACGCGGCATAGAGATCCTCGACCACTGGCACGCGGGCTTTCTCAGCCATTGCGAGATCGTCCCATCCTCGGCCATTGCGGGATCGTCCCATCGGAACGGTTCCGGACGCTAACCGCCGAGCGTCCGGAACTCGGTGATGGTGACCTTCTGCTTCGGCGGGCCGTCGCCCGGTCCCGTGACCGGGCTGTCCCCGGCCCCCGCCCCCGCCTTCGCCACTTTGTCGACGATCTCCAGGCCGGACGTGACCCTGCCGAAAACGGTGTAGTTGGGCGGCAGGGACAACGCGTCCTCGTAGACGATGAAGAACTGGCCGCCGTTGGTGTTCGGCCCGGCGTTGGCCATGGCGACGGTGCCGCGGGTGTAGCGGGTCCCGGGCGCGATCTCATCCGCGAACTGGTAGGAGGGCCCACCGGTTCCCGTCCCCGACGGGTCGCCGCACTGCAGGACCTTGAGGGACTCGCCCGTTGTCAGGCGATGGCATGGGGCGTTGTCGTAGTACTTCTTGCTCGCGAGGTGGGCGAGTGAGTTCACCGTGCAGGGCGCCTTGGCAGGGTCCAACCGCAATTCCAGCGTGCCGAGGTTGGTCTTGATGGTGGCCCCTTGCGGTTGCGTCGCGGGCACTTGCGATGGCGGCTTCCCTACCTCCTTGACGTTCTCGCCGGTCTTGGACGAGTAGACGCAGGTCCGCGTGGACGAACTCGATTGCGCCACCGCCCCGCCGCTCGTCCCGGCGCCGGGCCCCGTTTTCGTTCCCGTCGCGTTTTCTCTGAGCAGGACCGCTGCGAAGACACCTCCGGTGACCAGAAGGACAGCGGCTGCCGCGCCCGCGACGACCAGAAGCGGGCGTCCTTTCCGTCCAGGCCGTCCAGGCGCCGCCGGATTTGTCGGATGCGGGAACCCAGCGGGAGGCGGAGGCGGCCCGCCGGTCGGCACCGTCCCCTGCCCGTAAGCGCCGAACGGACCACCGCCGAACGGACCACCGCCAAACGGAGGCGCGCCGGACGGAGGCGCGCCCAGCCAAGGCTGTCCAGGCATGTGCGCGAGAGGTGGATCGACCGCCAATGGGGGCGGTGCGAGAGGCGGCGATCGGATCGCGGCGGCCGAGGTGCCTTCCGCGAGCAGGTTCGCGCGCGCATCCGGGCTCGCGCTGACGTCCGGGGCCGCGTCCGACTCCAGGGCCGCGTCCGAATCCGTATCCGGCTCTGCGTCTCCGTCCGAGGGGCCGTCTTGGGCTCCGTCCGGGGCGGGGCTTGGGGGCTGGGTCGCGACGCCGTTCACTATCGGCCGGTTGCCGAGCAGCCGTTGCAGGACCTGCAGGGCGGTCGGGCGGGCCGCCGGGTCCTTGGCCAGGCAGGACGCGACGAGGGCGTGCAGCTCCCCAGTCAGCGTGCCCAACTGCGGCTCCCCGTGCAGGACGCGCTGCATGATGGCCGCCACATTGTCGCTGCCGAACGGTGGGACGCCGTTCGCGGCAAAGGCGATCGTGCACGCCCACGCGAACATGTCCAGGGGAGCGCCGCCCGTCAGGCCCGCCACCTGCTCCGGCGCCATGAAGGCCGGTGTGCCGACCGCGCCGGTCATGGTGGCCGAGGTGGCGTCCAGCGGACGGGCGATGCCGAAGTCGATGACCCTCGGGCCGTCCTCGCCGAGCAGCACGTTGGCGGGTTTGAAGTCGCGGTGGACGACGCCCGCCTCATGGATCGCGGCGAGCGCGGTGGCGGTGCCGATGGCCAGCCTGACCAGCTCGCCGCTGGCCGCCACACCCCGCTCGGTGATGTGCTCGCGCAGCGACGGCCCGTCGATGAACTCGCTGACGATGTACGGGACGTCCTCGTCCGTCCCGGCGGCGAGGATGCGGGCGGTACAGAACGGGGCGACCCGCCGGGCCGCGGACAGCTCCCGCTCGAAGAGCGTCCGGGCCCGATCGTCGTGGCCGATTCCGGCGTGCAGGAGCTTCACCGCGACGCGCTGGCCGGTGTCCGACTCGCCCAGGAAGACGCTGCCCTGGGCGCCCTCGCCGATCCGTGCCGTCAGCCGGTACCCGGCGACCTCGCGGGGATCGTTCGAGCGCAGCGGACGAGAGTCGGGCATTCAGGACCTCCACGGCGGAAGCGGCGAGAGCAGATTATCGACAAGCCGCCGATCGCCGCGTACGCCCGGTACAACGGACCGGTGCCCGTCGCGGACGCGCCGTCATCGGCTCACGGCGCGTTCAGGACGACGCGGCGATGAAGTCGCGATACCAGCCGTATGACCTCTTCGGCGTGCGTTTCTGTGTCTCGTAGTCGACGTGGACGAGGCCGAAACGCGGATGGTAGCCCTCCGACCATTCGAAGTTATCGAGAAGCGACCACGCGTAGTAGCCGCGGATGTCGATGCCCTCGTCGATGGCGGTTCGCATGGCCTTGATGTGGGCGTCCAGGAATTCGATGCGGGACGAGTCGTCCACGATGCCGTCGGTGCCGATCTCGTCCGGGAACGAACAGCCGTTCTCGGTGATGTAGAGCGGCGGAAGCGAGTACCGCGAATGGAGGCTCCGCAGCAGGGACAGGAAGGCGTCCGGGACGATCGGCCAGCCCATCCCCGTCACCGGATATTCGGTGATGTCGGTGATATCGAACGGCAGCGGGCCTTCGTCCGCCTTCTTGAGCCGCGTCGGCTGGTAGTAGTTGACGCCCAGGAAATCGATGGGCGACGCGATGACGGTGAGGTCCTCGGAACGGACGAACGACGCGTCCGCCATGACCTCGGGATAACGGCCGAGAAGGACGGGATCGGTGAACAGCCGGTTCATGAACGCGTCGAAAGCGTCCGCGGCCGGCTGGTCGTCGGGAGTCGCGGCCCACGCCGGGGAATAGTGGTTCGTCAGGCCGATCTCGCGGGCGCCGCGTCCCCGCAGGGCGTTGACGGCGAGGCCGTGGCCGAGGAGCTGGTGGTGCGCGGCGGGGAGCGCGTCGAGCATGAGCGTCCGGCCGGGCGCATGAACGCCGAACGCGTAGCCGTAGGCCATGACGACCACGGGCTCGTTCAGAGTTATCCACATTTCCACGCGGTCCGCGAGCCGCTCGGCGGCGAGGTAGGAGAATTCAGCGAACCGGTAGGCGGTGTCGCGGGTCATCCAGCCGCCTGCGTCTTCGAGCGGCTGCGGGAGGTCCCAGTGGTAGAGGGTGGCGGCGGGGGCGATGCCGGCGGCGAGCAGGCCGTCCACCAGGCGGCCGTAGAAGTCGAGGCCCTTCGGGTTCACGGGCCCGCTCCCGGCAGGCTGGACGCGCGGCCACGCGATCGAGAACCGGTACGAGCCGACGCCGAGCCCGCCCATGAGCGCGATGTCCTCCGGCCAGCGGTGGTAGTGGTCGCAGGCGACGTCGCCCGTGTGGCCGTCGCGGACGCGTCCCGGAGTGTGGGCGAAGGTGTCCCAGGTGGACGGTCCCCGCCCGTCCTCGGTCGCCGCGCCTTCGATCTGGTACGCGGCCGTGGCGACGCCCCAGCGGAAGCCGTCCGGAAGCCCCATCGCGTTCCCTCCCCCAACATCCGGAAATGCGAATTACTTTCGGATATTAAGGGCTCGGATGGTGCGCACGGAAGACTCTCATGACCTTGGGGTGGTGAACGGCACGTCGCGCATGCCGGAGCCCGCCGTGTTCGGGTGACAATGGTGGCGTGACCGAGATCCGGACTCCCCTCCGCCGCCGTCCCGCCCAGCGCCGCAGCGCCGAACGCGTCCAGCGAATGCTCGACGCCTGCGCGGACATCCTCGATGAGGACGGCTACGACGGCCTCACCACGACGCGCATCGCGCAGCGCGCCGACGTGGCCATCGGATCGGTGTACCAGTTCTTCCCCGACAAGCGCGCCGTCGCGCAGGCGCTCGCCCTCCGCAACCTGGAGGTGTTCGGGGAGCGGATCTCGGCGCGGCTGGCCGAGGGCGGCTTCGGCGACTGGTCCGACACCGTCGGCGCGATCATCGAGATCTTCGTGGAGATGCACCGGACCGTCCCCGGCTTCCGCGTGCTGCGGTTCGGCGACGTCGCGGACGTCAACCTGCTCGACTCCGACGCCGACAACAACGCGGTGGTCGCCGGGCGGATCCGCCAGATGATCGTGGAGTCGTTCGGCGTCCAGGACACCCAGCGCCTCGCCACCGCGCTCGCCATCGCGGTCGAGGCCGGCGACGCCGTGCTGAAGATGGCGTTCCGCCGCGACCCGGCCGGCGACCCGATGATCGTCGCCGAGGCGGAGCGCCTGATCCACGGCTACCTGGCTTCGCATATCGAGGAGCCCTGACCGCGTCCCGCCATCTGTGGCAGACTCCGCAAAACGCTACAGAACGGGTGAGTTCGCTGGACGAGGAACGGCTTCAAGCACAGAACACGCTGCTGATCCGGCAGCGGGTCCGCCTGATGGTGAACCAGTACGAGGTGCACGCCGAGGCCCCGGACGGCAGCGAGGGCGAACTGCTCGCCTTCGCGCAGCAGAAGCGCCTCGCCTTCAAGGAACAGGTGACCCTCTACGCGGACGACGCCAAGACCCGTCCGATCCTGGGGTTCAAGGCCCGCAAGCGCATCGACCTCGCGTCCGCGTACGACATCACGGACGCGAACGGCCAGCCGATCGGCGTCTTCCGCAAGGACTTCAAGAAGTCGCTGCTCGCCTCGACCTGGCACCTGGAGCAGCCCGGCCTCGGCGTCACGACGGGCAGCGAGCGCAACAAGACCGTCGCGGTCCTGCGCCGCGTCTGGCAGTTCATCCCCTACGTCGACGCCCTCCCGTTCGCCTGGCCGTACCACTTCGACTTCTACGCCGGCGACCAGCTCGTCTTCTCCGTCGTCAAGAAGTTCGGCTTCCGTGACCGCTACGTCGTGGAAATCAAGGACCCCCGCCTAGACCGCCGCCTGATAATCGCCCAGGCAGTAGGCCTGGACGCCCTCCAATCCCGCTAATGGGAGGTGCCGGGTTGGCCTGCGGGGCAGACTCGGTGCCTGGTAGCCGCTGGTGACCAGGTGGCTCCGGTTGTGCTGGCGTTAACCGCTCCCGTTTTGGCGCCGTTCAACTGGCTCCGGTCCTGGCAGGGCTCGGGCGCGTCCGGTTGGGGCGGCGTTCAGGTACTCGGTTTCGCGCAGGCTGGTTGCCTTTGGTCCTGTTGCTGAACGGCTTGGTGCAGTAGCGGGCTGCTGCCTGTGGGCGTAGCGGAGGTGGTGGCTGTCTGGTTGGGCTGGGTTTGTGCAGGTTGGCGGGGTGAGTGGGTGGTTGCGGGTGCTCGCGGACGGGTTGTTCGGGGTGGGGGCGTGTTCCTGCATGGGTCTGGTCCCGCGGGGCTTTACATGTTACGAAGGTGTGTAAAGCCGTGGGCGGAGCACACCAGCGTCGCGCTCGGGCGGCGCACCCCGGAGGAGGATTCTGCGTGAGTTCCTACGACCTCTACGCCACGCCTGTCCCCACGGACACGTGGAACGTCCCCATGGCGGGCGATGCACGGTTCACGTGGGAGTACGACGAGGGCCGCGACCGGCTGCTGAACCTGTACCAGAAGGGCAAGGACAAGCAGTGGGACGCGCAGAAGCGCATCGATTGGGATATTGAGGTCGATCCGGTCAACGTCGCGAGCCTGCCGGAGAACTTCAACCCGCTCTTCGGGTCCGACATCTGGGAGAAGATGTCGCAGAAGGAGCGCGACGAGTTCGGACGGCACCAGGGTTCCTGGCTGTTCAGCCAGTTCCTGCATGGGGAGCAGGGCGCGTTGAACGTCTCGGCGCGCATCGTCCAGTCCGTGCCCGACCTGGACTCCAAGTTCTACGCCGCCACCCAGACGATGGACGAGGCGCGCCATGTCGAGCTGTACACGAAGTTCGTGCACGAGAAGATCGGCATGTACTACCCCATCAACCAGGACCTGGCGAAGCTGCTCGCCGAGTCGCTGGAGGACAGCCGCTGGGATCTGCCCTACCTCGGCATGCAGGTCCTGATCGAGGGGCTGGCCCTCGCCGCGTTCGGCCTGTACCGCGACATGTCGGCGAACCCGCTCGTCAAGCAACTCCTCGCGTACGTGATGCAGGACGAGGCGCGGCACGTGGCGTTCGGACGGCTCGCGCTCAAGGACTACTACGCCGAGCTGACCGACAAGGAGCGCGGCGAGCGCGAGGACTTCGTCGTCGAGGGCTGCTACCTGATGCGCGACCGGTTCAAGGGGCGCGAGATCTTCGAGCAGCTCGACCTGCCGGTCGAGAAATGCATGGAGTTCGTCGACAACTCCGAAATGTACACGCTTTATCAGTCGCTGCTGTTCAGCCGGATCGTCCCATGCGTCCGGGATGTTGGGCTGTGGGGCGCCAAGGTGCAGGCCGCCTATGCGGACATGGGCGTCCTCGACAATGCCAAGGCCGACCTCGAAGCGCTCATGAAGCAGGACGAGGAGATCGCCGAAAAGGTCGACGAGGAGCGGTACGCGGCCGAGCTCGCCGGGCGCAAGGAGGAGGTCGACCAGGCTATCTCCCTCGGCGCGGCCGAATAGCCCGCATCCGGTCGAGCGGGGGCGTCCTTTTCGGGACGCCCCCGCTTCGCATGTCGGGAACTTTGTTGGAACTTGTCGCCATTTGGTGCGCGTGCGGATGTCGGCGGCCGGGTTCAGTAGATCTATATGGCGTTTACCAATTGATTCTCCAATTGGCGGTGGGCGTCCCGGGCGTGTACTAACGTCCCCGCTCGACGGTGCGCCGGATTTGCAGACCGCGCGGGCGCACACCTACACGTGCAGGGTCAATCCGAAATCCCCGGGGGTAAGCATGAATCGATCCGCCAGAAGCCTGCTGAGCGTCTCCGTCCTGGCTCCGGTCGTCGCGGCGTTCGCCGTCGCGGCCGCACCCGCGAACGCCGCGCCCGGTGCGGCCACCACGCTCCTCTACGAGGCGGCCGCCGTGGGCGGGCCCGTCACCGGAGCGCTCCCCGAACCGGTCACGCAGACGGCGGGCCAGACCGCGGAGATGACGACGGGCGCGGTCGACGGCGTCATCGAGGCCGCCCCCACGTCGCCCCGGCTTCGCTCCGCGAGCGCGAAGCGGTGCAAGCTGAACCCGGGCAAGACGGTCAACTCCCACGCCGGGACGAACCTGCCGAACACCCCGCTGTCCATCGGCAAGACCCCGCTGGGCGGGCTTCCCAAGGGCGACTGCCTCCCCGCCGGCCGCCGCGCGGCGACGGAGCCGCTGCCCACCCAGGGCGACCCCCTCACCAGGGTGCCGAAGGCGCTCGTCAAGGACGCCGAGAAGGTCGGCACGGCGTTGCGCCACAGCAGGCTCGGCGGGCTGCCGGGCGTGGACCGCGTGCTCCCGGGCAGCGGGCGCGCCGTCCTCCCCGCCGCGCTTCCGGACGGTCGGTCCGCCGCCCTCTCGGACGCCGCCGCGCACTCGGACGGTCGCCGCGCAGCGGTGCCGAGCGGGCAGCGTGCCGCGATGGCGACGGGTGTCCCGTCCGCGCTCGGCTCCGAGCCGGCCCCCGGGCTGCCGAACCTTCCGCTCTCGCTCGGCTCGACGCGGCCGGGCGGGCTGCCGGTCGGCACGACGCTCTTCCCGGCGGCCGGACGGTACGCGCGGCCGGCTCCGTCCGACGACCTGATCGGCCAGGCGAACGACGCGGTCAACCAGATCGGCGGAGAGATCGACAAGACCGAGAACGGCGTCGGCAGCGTGGTGGAGGTGCTGAAGGCGCGGGACGGCGCCGCGAAGCGGACGGCGGCGGACGGCCCGCTGTCGATGCCGGACGCGTCCGGCATCGGCCTCGGGAAGACCCCCGGGATCGGGCTCCCGAAGGTGCCCGGCCTCGGCTGACGATCATCAGAACGGGGCGTTCCGCGGATGCGACGACATTCGCGGAACGCCCCGTTCCGTTAGCAGGCAAGTGTTTGTTATATGCCCGAGATCACACCTTCTATGAGTAGTAAAGCTGATCTACGAACCCGGCTACCCAACGGAGTTGATCAGCTCCGAAGGGCAAAATATGGGGTGACAAACCCCACAAATGAGGGCTCTGCGGCTTGATTAACCCGCGACACACCGTACGGTCAAGGACTTGTGCGGCGTCTTAGAGATCAAAAGTGAAGATGCCTTTCCCTCGCCGCACCTGCCGGACGCCGGAACCGCGATGATGCGGTAGCGCCTTGAAGATCGGCGCGGAAGCGGGCGAGCGAGCCCGCGGGCGGTGGGGGATTCGGGGACGAGCCACGTCGCCTGAACACGCCGCGAGCACACCGGGCGTCCGGGGTCCTGTCCCCTAACAAAGGACTCCTCTGTGGGTAGCCCTGTCAGGCGTCTTCTACGAGCACGCCTACGCACTACCGTCCTGATCGTCTCCGGCGCCGGTGCCGCCGCCCTCGCAGTGGGCGCGTTCGCCCTCGTCGACGGCGACGAACCAGCCAAATCGGCTTCCGCCGCAGAAACCGCACCGCAGACCACGGCACCGCTGCTGGACCGTCCACGGACCGAACCCACGCGTGCCAGCCGCGGCCAGAGCCGCTCACCGGAACCGTCACCAGAGAAGACGAAGTCTCCGAAGAGCCGGTCTGACAGCAGCGCCGGTCACGTGGCCAAACCTGTGAAGAAGAGGCAGCACAAGGTCGTCGAGACAGGCTCGTGCAAAGCCTCCTACTACTGGGAGGGGCAGATGACCGCCAGCGGCGAGCCCTTCGACCCGAGCGAGCTGACGGCCGCGCACAAGACGCTGCCGATGGGGACCAAGGTCCGCGTGACGAACAAGAACAACGATCGCTCGGTCATCGTCCGCATCAATGACCGCGGCCCGTACGCGGGCGGCCGGTGCCTGGACCTGTCCAAGGCCGCGATGCAGAAGGTCGGCGGCACCGGAGCGGGCGTGATCTCCGTCCGGTACGAGGTCCTGTCCCGGGGCTGATCCCTAGCCAGTTGCACCCGCCCGGCGGGCGTCGGATGGTGCCTGCCGGGCGGCTCTATCGCTTGGCGTGCGCGCGCTCAGCGTGCGCGACCGAGCCCGCACGCGGGCGCTGCGGAAGGCGTCCCCGCGCTCTGGGCTTCGACGTCGGCCTCCTGGGGCTCGACGTCGGCTTCCCGCGTTCCGACGTCGGCTTTCTGTGTTCCGGCGTCGGTGTTCTGGGTTACGGACTCGGTGTCCTGGGTGTTGCTCGACCACGCCCCGTCCCCGCCTGCGAGCGGCTGGGCGCTTGCCGCTTGGGTCTTGTCCGGTTGCGCCTCAGCGTCGGCTTGTGCAGCGTCCGGCTCTTGGACGAGGTCGGCCGTCTGTGCGGCGGCCTGGCTGGGAACGTCCGGCTGCTGGGTCTCGGCTGGGGAGGCGTCCACTTGGTGGACGGCTTGTGGCTGTGCCAGGACCGTGATGCCGCTGACCGGTCGGACGCGGATCGGCTGGGTGTCGACCCTTGCGGTGTCCAAGGGCTCGCTGCCCGTCGGCTGCGGCGCGGCCTGGTGGGAGGCCAGTTCGGCCGGTGCGTCGTCCTCGGGGAGGGGCGTCGGGCAGGCGAGGCGGTCGCGGAACCAGTCGGTGAGGACGCCGTCCACGCGCACGGCCTCGGTGATCGGGGGGCGCGCCTCGGTGCCGGGCTCGGCGGCCAGCGCGTGACCCATGCGGAACGTCGCGGACTCCACCGGTCCGGCGCCGTGGCGTCGCAGCAGGTCGCGCAGGGACGTGATCTCCCGCGCCGGGACGACCCGGTCCTTGGCGCCGCCGATGAGCAGCGTCGCGACGTCCCGTCCGGCGAGGTCGGCGGCGAGGGAACCGAGGTCGAGGCGGTCGGCGAGCGCGGCGGCGGCGTCCGTCCAGGTCCGGTCGCGGCCCGAGCGCTTCTCCACCGCCCGCGCGACCCGCGACGGCGCGACGACCGGGGCGACGAGCGCGAGCGCGCTCACCGGCACGATGCCGCGCGCCACGGCCAGCAGCGCCACGGCGCCGCCCGCGCTGAAGCCCGCCAGCCCAACGGAGCCGCCGGGGTGGTCGGGGTCATCCGGGTCGTCCGGGTCGTTCGGGAGCCCGAGATCGCGGCGGATGTCTGCCAGCGCGGCTGGCAGGCGCTCGACGGCGCTCTCGACCGCCGCGCAGTACGCCTCGATCGTCCCGGTCTCCAGGATCGCGCCCGAGCCGAGCCCGCCGGGTGAGCGGCCGGGCAGGTCGAGGTAGACGCGCCACACCGGCACGCCGGTCATCGGGATGGCCGCGGCGAGCGCGCTCGCCGTCCGGGGCGGATCGAACCCGGGCCAGGCCACGATCAGCCGGGTGGGCCCCGATGCGGTCGCGTCGACGGCGGTCGGGGGCAGTGCGACGTACGCGTCGCCTGCCGCGGTGCCATGGACGGGATGGTTCGTATGGTGGTCGCCGCTCATGTCGATACGTCAGCTCCTGCGATGCTCGACGGGCGGTGCCGGTCGAGCCCAGGGGAGCGCTCCCCTGGGAGCCGGCGCTCCCCCCGCGCGCCCCATGCTTGCAGTGGACGGCGGTCAACACACCGTGAATCGCCGCACGTCGCCCACGAGAGTGATGAAGAACTCACCTGAGGTAACTCCTCTCGAATGTTCGAGTGAGCGTTTGACCATGGGGTTCCGTGATCGTTCCGGTGCCGTTACGGGTGTGGTGCATGTGTCGCCGGCTCTCGTGGCCCGTCCAAGGGAACAATTCCGGCATGGGCCGCGTCGTAGTAGGTCGTGGGCGCCGCGGGGGCGCGCCCTCTGAACGTCCCTCCTGAGGAGTGCCCGTGGACAGGAAGCGCAGCTCGGCCGCCGCAGGTCAGGCCTGGCAGATCTACGCCGAAACCCTGAAGCCCGACGCACCGGGACTCTGGGAACGCGTCCGCGCCGTTCCGCGGATGGTCAAGTCGGTCCTGCGCGGGCAGTACAAGGGCTTGTCCTACGGGACGCTGGGGCTGCTCGCCCTGGGTGTTGTGTACATCATCTCCCCGATCGACGCCGTTCCCGACGTGATTCCCGTCGTGGGGATCGTGGACGACACCGGGCTGGCGCTCTGGATGCTCGCCGTCCTCGTCAGGTCCGCGGGGGATTTCGTGACGTGGGAGCGCAGCGGACGCCCGACCGTCCTCGTTGGCGAGCCCGTCGACTAGCAGCCGGGTTGGCGACGGCGCTTCTGGGCGGGCCTTAGCGTCAGGACGCTGGTGGGCCGAGTTCCTTGGCGAACCGTTCGGCGGCGTCCCGCATGATGGGCACCACGTTCGGGACGGCCTCGCGCGTCATCCGCCCGGACGGCCCGGATACCGAAAGCGCCGTCAAGGCCGGAGCGCCCTGCAGGGGCACCGCTACACAACGAACACCGATTTCCTGCTCCTCGTCGTCCAGTGCGTAGCCCTGTTCGCGGATGCGCTTCAGTTCGGCCAGGAGGGCGTCCGTGTCGGTGATGGTGTTCGGCGTATGCGCGTCCATGCCCGTCCGGGCGAGGATCTCGCGAACCCTCTCGTCCGAGAGTTGCGACAGCAGCGCCTTCCCCACGCCCGTGCAGTGAGGCTGTACGCGCCGTCCCACTTCGGTGAACATCCGCATGGAGTGCTTGGACGGCACCTGCGCGACGTACACGGCCTCATCGCCTTCCAGCACCGCCATGTTGGCCGTCTCGCCTACCGCGTCCACGAGGCGGGACAGGACGGGCTGAGCCCAGGTGCCCAGCAGGCGTCCTGCGCCCTCACCGAGCCGGACGAGGCGCGGGCCCAGGGCGTAACGCTTGGACGGCTCCTGGCGCACGTAACCCTTGTTCACCAGTGTCCGCATCAGGCGGTAGATCGTCGGCATCGGCAGCCCGGAGACCTCCGTGAGCTCGGACAGCGCCATCTCGCCCCCCGCGTCCGCCAGATGTTCGAGCAGATCGAACGCCCGCTCCAGCGAACGGACCGCTTCCGGCACCCGCGTCTCCTCTCCCTCGCGACCCACCCGATTCTACGGAGAGTCGATTTCGCTATGCGAAAGACCGCCTGCCGGTGGGACGACGCACGTTACTCGTGGCCCTGACCTGGCAATAACTGTCGTTGCCCGGCGCCACATCGCCGCCCCCCTGGCAGTCAATACGGACAGGACCAGGAGAGGGGATCGGGTGCGAACGGGGCGCCGAACGACACGCTGGGGTGCGATCGCGGCAAGCGGCGCACTGACCGTACCGTCACTGACGCTCGCCGTGCAGGGCGCTGCAGCGGCGCCAAGCGCTGCGGCGGTGCCAAGCGCTGCCGCCGTACCGGGCGCTGCGGCCGTACCGGTCGCACCGCCGGCGGCCGTCCGGTTGCACATGGACATGACGACTCGCGGTAGCGCAACCGCTGGGCCGGACTATGCGCTGACTTACATCGTCCAGCTGAGTGCTCAGGGTGGGACTGCCCGGGGCGTGGTTTTGCAGCTCACGGCCGACCGTCCGCTGACGTGGACGAAGTATTCGTCCACGTGCACTCGGGCGGTCTTCAGCCAGCGCGTGCGATGCGATCTCGGCGACGTCGGCAAGACAGTGGTTGAACGGACGGCGACCGTCCGGATACCGCGTTCCGTGGTTTCGGGGGCGTCCACCAAGTCCTTGAGTGTTCTCGCGGCGGCGGACGCGGCGAACGCGCCCCAACGATCGATCCGCGCGGTGGTCGGCTTCTCCAACGGCGCGAGTGCGACCACGACCCGTTCGCCAAGGGAAGACAAGCCACGCGGAACCAAGCCCAGCAGCCCCAAACCCAAGCCCGGCAGTGCCAAGCCCAGTGGAGTTAAGCCGAGCGGCGCCAAGCCCAGTGCGGCTAAGCCGAGTGGATATAGGCCCAGTGGGGTTAAGCCTGGGCCGTCCGGTAGTTCGTGTGGGCGTGGCGTGCCTTGTCAGGGTGGGACGCCGACTGGGGGCAACCCAGGTCCTAGCGGTGTTGGCAGTGGCAGGCCGCCGTCCGGCGGATCGAGTGGGGTGCCTGGCCCGGGTGATCCCTCTGGTGCGATCGGAAAGCCCACGGGTGGGCCGTGCAAGACGGGCAAGACGTGTAACGGAGGGACGCCTAGCACGACCGTGAAGCCGTCCGGTACGCCGTGCGGGGGTGGCGTGGGTCATGTGCCTTGTAAGGCTGGGGCGCCCAGTGGCGGCAAGCCGAGGACGAGCGTGCCGTCCGGCGCGGCTGGCAAACCCGGCGAAACCGCATGTAAGGGCGGTACGGCATGCGATGGCGGCAAGGCGCCCGGCGGTGGTGGTGCCAAGCCTCAGGTGACCGGCAAGGCCGACGCCGGAGGCCGCCCGCCGAGCGCCGGAGGCCCGCCGAGCGCCGGAGGTCCGCCCAGTGCGGACGGACCGCCGAGCGCGGGCAGTCCGGCTTGGGGGGATGACGGGCCGGTGTGCGAGCGTGACGGGTCCGGTGAGTGCGTGGCCGGGCTGGAGCCCGAGCCGGGGCCGTTCGGGCCGTCCGGGCCGTCTGGGCCGTCTGGAGGGGGCAGTGGGGCGGG
>NZ_VCKW01000116.1 GCF_005889715.1 Actinomadura soli | reverse complement strand
AGCCACGACCCACACCCAACCCCGCCAGGACGCCCACCAGCCCAGCGGCCCGCGCGTCCAACTCCGCATACGAAGTCTCGACATCACCCTCCAACACCGCTACCGCACCCGGAGCCGCAGCCACCCGACCCTCAAACAACCCACCGACCGTGACGCCCGGCATCTCGGATCCGGTGTTGTTCCACTCGACGACGAGCCGCTCCCGCTCCGCCCGGTCCAGGACGTCCACCGCATGCACAGACACATCAGGGTCAGCCGCCACCGCCTCCAGCACCCGCACGAACCACCCGGCGATCCTGCTCACGGTCGCGGCGTCGAACAGGTCGTCGGCGCCGACGATGGCGCCGTTCAGACCGGCCGGGCGGCCCCGCTCGTCGAACTCCTCCTCCACGATCACGTCGAGGTCGAACCGCGCCGCGGACGTGTTCGACGGGATGAGGCGGGCGGTCACGTCCGGGAGGTCGAGGCCCGCTTCGGCCGTGTTCTGCACGGTGAGCATGACCTGGAACAGCGGGTGCCGGGGCAGTGAACGCTCGGGCGCCAGTTCCTCCACCAGCCGGTCGAACGGCACGTCCTGGTGCGCGAAGGCGTCGAGGCCGGCCCGCCGGGTCCGGGCCAGCACCTCGCGGAACCCCGGGTTCCCGGACAGGTCCGTGCGGATCACCAGGGTGTTGACGAAGAATCCGATGAGGTCGTCCAGCGCCTCGTCGGTGCGCCCGGCGACGGCGGAGCCGATGGGGATGTCGGTGCCGGCCCCGAGCCGGGACAGCAGTACGGCCAGCGCGGACTCCACCACCATGTACGCGGTGGCGCGCTCGGACCGGGCGAGGTCGGCCAGCCGTGCGTGCGCCTCGGCCGGCACCCGCAGGGGGACGCGGTGGCCGCGGCGGCTCGCCACCGAGGGGCGCGGCCGGTCCGCGGGCAGGGTCAGCTCCTCCGGCGCGCCGGCCAGGGTGCGGCGCCAGTAGTCCGTCTGCACCGACATCCGGCTGTCCGGATCGGCGGCGTCGCCGAGCAGGTCCCGCTGCCACAGCGCGTAGTCGGTGTACTGGACGGGCAGCGGTTCCCACTCCGGGGCCTGTCCTTGCGAGCGCGCCGCGTACGCCGTCGACAGGTCACGCCCGAGCGGGCGGTTCGACCAGGCGTCGGTGGCGATGTGGTGCGTTACGAGGATCAGCACGTGCCCGTCCGGCGCGGTGCGGAGCAGCCACGCGCGTATCGGCACGTCGCGGGACAGGTCGAAGGTGTGCCGTCCGGCCTGCGCCACCGCGTCGGGCACCTCGCCCGGGTCGGCCTGGCGCACCTCCATCTCCCACTCGAGCTCCGCCGGGTCCAGGATCCGCTGGTGCGGCTCGCCGTCCACGGCGGGGAACACGGTGCGGAGCGACTCGTGTCGTTCCACCACGTCCCGCAATGCCGCGCCCAATGCGGGCGCGTTCAACGGGCCGTCGAGCGCGACGGCGATGACGCTGTTGTAAGTGCGGCTCGATCCTTCGAGTTGGGTCAGAAACCATAACCGGCGCTGCGCGAACGACAACGGGTTCATCAATGCTTCTCCTCTTGCATCGAAAGGCATCGAACGCCACGCCGAAGAACCACCCGGGCGTTTTCTCATTACCCTCTGGCATTCCGCCCGCGGCAGGCCAGGCAATTCCAACAGCATTGCCGGCCGCCGAACAAGGTCGGCGGCCGAACGGCGGGTGCCGTGTTCGACCGGACGAACACAGCGGTTGAACAGGACTCAGTGCTTGGCGAAGAACTCGACGATCGCCTCGTTGACCGGTTCCGGGCGCTCCAGGTGGCCGAGGTGCCCGCAGCCGGGGATCTCCACCAGGTCGCAGTCGGGGATGGCGTCGGCCACTTCGGCGCCGAGGTGCGGCGGGGTGACGGCGTCGTCCGCGAAGGCGATGACGCGGCACGGCACGGCGATCCCGCGGAGCGCGGCACGCCGGTCCTGGTCGGTGTCGATCCAGGTCTGGCCGGCGGCGACGGGTTCGGCGCCGCCGGCCAGCTCGAAGATCTGCAGCCAGGTGGCCGCCGCGTCGTCGTCGTTCAGCGTCCGGGGGGACAGCATCCGCTGCACGGCGCTGACGGCCCGGTACTCCGGCGGCACCCGGACGCCGCTGCGCTGCAGGACCCGGTCCGCCTTCGACTGGGCGAGGCGCAGCGCGTCCGAGCGGGCCCGGGTGGCCATGAGCACCGCGGAGCGGACCAGGTGCGGGTCGCTGATCGCCAGTTCCTGGGCGATCAGCGACCCCAGCGACGTGCCGACGATCCGGCACGGCGCCAGGTCCAGCGCCTCGATCAGGCCCCTGGTGTCCGCGATCACGTCCGCCAGCGTGTACTCGCCCGGCGGGACGTCCGACGGCGGGACGCCGCGGTTGTCGAAGGCGACCGTCTCGTAGCCGGCCCGGTGCAGCGCCCCGGTCTGGTGCATGTCCCACTGGTGGCGGGACGCGGCCGATCCCATGATGAGCAGGACGGGGTCGCCCCGCCCGGCACGCTGGTAGGACAGGCGGATCCCGTTCGCGATCAGGTAGGACATCCCCAGGGCTCTCTCACCAGCGCCACTCGCGCTTGTTGAACAGGTGCTCCGCGGCGACGTCGTTGTCCTTGCACCAGGTGAGGAACTCCTCGATCTGCTTGATCTGGTAGGTGTCGGGCGTGTACGTCGTCGCCATGACGTGCCCCTGCCAGCTCTCCTCGCCCATGGCGTACACGTACGCCTCGCGGGAGCCGAGCTCGGTCATGATCGCCGCGGCCTGCTCGGCGTTCGAGCCGGACAGCTTGCGCGAGTCGCTCATCTTCTTGGTCACCGGCCTGGTCAGCAGGCCCTGGTAGAGCCAGGTCAGCGGGGCGCCGTCGCACTCCATGCCGAGGAAGGCGATGTCGACGTCGCCGAGGTGCGAGCGCATGTAGCGGTACAGCACCGGGTCGATGCCGGACGAGTCCGCGCCGACGAACACCGTCCTGCCCGCCAGCTGCACCACGAACGTCGACTTCGCGCGGATGTCCAGGTCGGAGTGCTCGCCGAGGAACGGCGTCGCGACGACCCTGGCGCCGCCCGGCAGGGGGATCTCGTCGAAGTCGTCCACCTCGATCACCGTGAAGCCCAGGGCCTTCAGGTAGTGGCCGATCGACGGGTCGCACAGGTTGCCGCGCGACGAGCGGGGCACGACGATCGCGTCCGTGCGGCCGCGCAGCTGCAGGAGGGTCTCCAGGACGATGTGGTCCTGATGCCCGTGCGTGATCAGCACCAGGTCGATGTGGTCGGGCAGGTCGTCGAGGGTGTACCGGTCGCCGTGCCGGTTGTCGGCGCTGATGAACGGGTCGACGACGACGGCCGCGTCCTGGGTCTGCAGCACCAGGCACGCGTGCCCGAAGTAGCGGATCCGGCCGCCGCCGTCGATGTGCCGGTCCGGTGCGAGGCTGGGCTCGGTGGTGAGCAGCCGGTCCAGCAGCGGCGCCTGCGCGTCGTCGAGTTCGAGCGCCGCGCGCAGCCGGGCCGCGGTGGTGGCCTCGGTCCGCGCGCCGAACAGCTCGTCCAGGCCGGGGTGGTCGAACGGGATCGGCAGCTCCAGCACGTCGGGCGAGGGGAGCCGGGGGGTGCTGAGGATGAACGGCCGCTCGACCCCGTCCTCCAGCGAGAGCTGCACCGACTGGCGGCCCCTGTCGTAGACGGGGCTGTGGTAGAGCAGCGGCTCGATCACGTGCAGCGAAGCCTGGTTGCCGGTGTCGTAGGCCAGCTCGACGAGGCCGTTCAGCGCCGGCGGCAGCTTCGGGTACAGCGGCGTCAGGTCGAAGCCGGTGGCGTTCTGGCGGAGGAGGTCGTCGGCGTCGGCTATGGCGGCCGCGAACGCGAGCATGTCCGCGCGGTCGCGTTTGATGCCGTCCAGCAGCTCGCCGATCTCGGCGGCGCGCTCCTCCTCGACGTTGACGAAGTACCCGCCGCGCAGGGCCGGGTTGTTGCTCGCCGCGATGTGCACCTGCGGCGAGTGCAGGTACGACTCCAGCAGCGGCACCTGCATGTTCGCCAGGTTCATGGCGGCCTGCGCCGGCGCGACGATGTGCATCCAGGCGTAGAACCTGTCGACCAGCGGTTCGATGATCGCGTTCGAGCGGAGGAAAACCCGCTCGCGGCTGTCGGGCATCTGATCTCTCCCGTTCGGAATTTACCCCTGAACACTTGCCGTACCGAAGATCATGTGCTTTTGCGCGCCGGCGCCGGGCACCAGAAAATATGACCGTGCCGCGCGTCGCCACCAAAGCATCACGGTGCCGGTCGATACGTCAACGCGGGCGCCGTCCGGGGTGTTCAACCGAAGCGGATGCACAGTTGAAGACCCTCGCGAGCCCGCCGTGCCGGGTGCCGGACGTCCACTCTTGAACGGTTCCGGCGTGCTGTGCCAAGGTGGTTTCGCTTCGTTGCCGTCTGTCTATTCCAGCTCTTATCGACGACCCATCTCTTATCGACGACAAAGTGAGGTCAGTCCGGTGCCCAACCCGTTCGAGGATCCCGACGCGAACTACCTGGTCCTGGTCAACGACGAGAATCAGCACTCACTGTGGCCCGTCTTCGTCGATGTGCCCGACGGGTGGACGAGCGTGTTCGGGGAGGCGTCGCGCGACGACTGCCTCGAATACATCGAGAAGTCGTGGACCGACATGCGTCCCAAGAGCCTGATCGAGGCCATGGACGGGAAATAGTCCGCCCCGCGACCGACCCACATCACACCGCAACCGACGCACACCGCAACCGACGCACACCACACCGACACGCACGGCGCCCGATCGGCGCCGCAAGGCACTGCTCGGCACCTTCTCAGGCCGACGGCCCTCCGGCCGTCGGCCTGCTTCGTCCCCTCTACGGATTGGAGAACGCGATGGACACCGCACGGCCGGACCGCGGCGCCTGGCGGCCCCATGAGATCACCTGCGACGAGGCCGGGACCCGCGACCTCGCCGGCTGGCTCGACGAGCTGGGGCCCGACCGGCTGACCGGGCTGCTCACCGAGCGCAGGGCGCTCGTGTTCCGGGGGTTCGGCATCGGCCCGGACGCCGTCGAGGCGGTGCTCGACCGGCTGGTGCCGGACCGCCTGCCCTACGTGCACGGCAACTCGCCGCGCAGCCGGGTGAGCGGCAACCTCTACACCTCGACCGAGTACCCGCCGCAGTACACCATCTCGATGCACAACGAACTCAGCTACGCCCATCGCTGGCCGACCCGGCTCGCGTTCTACTGCGAGAAGGCGGCCGAGAGCGGCGGCGCGACCCCGGTGCTCGACGGCGAGCTGTGGCTCGACTCGCTGGACGCCGAGGTCCGTGAGGGGTTCGCGGGCGGCGTCCGGTACGTGCAGAACCTCCACGACGGCTTCGGGTTCGGGAAGAGCTGGCAGGCCACGTTCGAGACCGAGGACCGCCGGGCGGTCGAGGCGTTCCTCGCCGGGTCGGGCGCCGAATGGGAATGGGGCTCCGAGGGCCTGCGCGTCGTGCAGGTGCGTCCCGCGACCGCGAAGCACCCGGTCACCGGCAGCGAGGTCTGGTTCAACCAGGCCGACCAGTGGCATCCGGCGGGGCTCGGCGACGAGACGTCCACCGAGCTGTACGACATCCTCCCGCCCGAGGAGTTCCCGCAGTACGTGACGTTCGCCGACGGCACCCCGATCCCGGACGCCCACATCGAGCAGATCCTGAACCGGGGGCTGGAGTGCGCGGTCGACGTCGACTGGCGGGACGGCGACGTGCTGCTCATCGACAACGTGCTGATCGCGCACGGCCGCCGCCCGTTCACGGGCAAGCGCCGGGTCCTCGTCGCGATGTCCGCGCGGGGACCCGCATAAGAGGATCCGCGCAGAAGATCGGCGCAGGCGATCCGCGCGTAGAAAGTCCAGGTATGGGGGGCCGTAAAGGGGCGGTTAACGCCCGCATTCACCGTGAGGGAACCTCCCGGCGGCCATGCTGAAAGCATGAAAAAACTCTCCATCGCCACGGCGGTATTGGCCGCCGCCACGTTCGGTCTCGCCGGGTGCGGCGGTGACGATTCGTCGGGTTCGGGTAAGGCGACCAAGGCCGAGTACGACTCCATGGTGAAGTTCGCCCAATGCCTGCAGAAGCACGGCGTCGACGTCGACATTCCCGCACCCGGTCAGAAGAGCGGCAGCGCGCCGCGGCTGGCCAACACCAGCGACCCGACCTGGCAGGCGGCGCAGGCCGCGTGCGCGAAGCTCGCACCGAACGAGAAGAACGAGGACACCTCCGGCGCCGACCAGGACCACGCCCTGAAGATGGCGGAATGCCTGCGCGAGCAGGGCATCAACGCCAAGGACCCCGCCCCCGGAACCGCGCAGCTCACCGTCGAGGAAGGCGCCGACCAGCAGAAGCTGGTGGCCGCGTACACGGCGTGCAACAAGAAGGTCCCCGCCGCCAGCTAGCGGCAGGGAACCCCGTCATGAATCGGCTCACCCGTGGTCATGCGCTGATCATCCTGAAACTCCGGGATGGAGCGCATGACCACGGTGCCGTCATGCCCGCAGGTCAGCGCGCCGCCGGTGAGCGGCGCGCCGCCGGTCAGCGCATCGGCCGCAGCAGGGGCCTGGTGTCCGCCCGCCCGCCGGCGCCGTCCGCGAGCCAGGCCGCCAAGGCCGCCGGGGTGGGCTTGTCGAACAGCTCATGGATCGGCACCTCCTCGCCGAGCGTCACCCGTACCCGGCTGACCAGCCGGGTCGCCAGCAGCGAGTGCCCGCCGAGGACGAAGAAGTCGTCGTCGACGCCGACCTCGGGCAGGCCGAGGATCTCCGCGAACGCGCCGCACAGCGCCTGCTCCCGCGCGTTCGCCGGGCGCGGGCCCGCGCCCGCGGCGGCGGCCCGCTCGGGCGCGGGCAGCGCGGCCCGGTCGAGCTTGCCGTTCCCGGTCAGCGGCAGCGAGCCGAGCGGCACCACCGCGGCGGGCACCATGTGCGGCGGCAGGTTGTCCTCGGCGAACCGGCGCACGGCCTCGGCCACCGTGCCGTCCGGGCCGTCCGGCCCGTCCGCGCCCATGTCCCCGTCGGCCGGGACGACGTAGGCGACCAGGCGCGTGTCCTCCGGCACGTCCGCGCGGACGACGACCGCGACCTGCGCGACGGCGGGATGCCGTGCCAGGACCGCCTGGACCTCGCCGGGCTCCACCCGGAAACCGCGGATCTTCACCTGGTCGTCGGCGCGCCCGAGGTACTCCAGGAACCCGCCGCCGTTCCAGCGCGCCAGGTCGCCCGTGCGGTACATCCGCGTGCCGCCGTCGAACGGGCAGGCCACGAACCGCTCCGCCGTCAGGCCGGGACGTCCCGTGTAGCCGCGCGCAAGCTGCGCGCCCGCCACGTACAGCTCCCCCGCCACGCCGGCGGGCACCGGCCGCAGCGCGCCGTCGAGGACGTAGACCGCCGTGTTGGCGACCGGCGTACCGATCGGCACCGTCCCGGCGGTCACGGCCTCGTCGTCGAGCCGCCCCGTGACGACCCCGATCGTGGTCTCCGTCGGGCCGTAGTGGTTGAACACGGGCAGGTCCCCGGCGGCCTTGAGCAGCCGCTCGACCCAGTCGGGCGGGGCGGCCTCGCCGCCGAGCACCAGCGCGCTCCCCGGGAGCAGCCAGCTCAGGTCTCCCGTGGCGCCCAGCGCCGCCAGATGCGAGGGGACTGCCTTCACGTAGTCGATCCGGTGCCGGGCCAGGTATCCGGCGACCGCGACGGGGTCGGTCACCGCCGCGGCGTCCAGCACGTGCAGGACGCCACCGGTCGTCAGGCTGGCGAACACCACCGTGTTCCCGAGGTCGGTCACCGCGGGCTGAAGCAGCGCGTACCGTCCGCCCGGCGCGCCGAACCCCACCCGGCGCGGCACGTGCACGACGTAGTTCGCCAGGTTCCCGTGCGTGACCGCGACCCCCTTCGGCCGCCCGGTGGACCCGGACGTGTAGATCACGTAGGCGAGCCCGCCGGGCCCCGGTTCGCTCTGCGGGGCCGTCGCGGGCTGCGCCTCCAGCGCCGCCGCCACGACCGGGTCGTCCACGCTGATCGTGCGTGTCCGGCCCGTCGCCGGGAGGTCGTCCAGCACCTCGGCGGTGCCGATCAGCGCCGCGGCGCGGCTGTCGGCGAGCATGTAGGAGATCCGGGACGCGGGGTGGGACGGGTCCAGCGGCAGGTAGGCCGCGCCCGCCTTCCACACGCCGAGGATCGCGGCCACCGTCTCGGCGCCGCGCGGAAGGCACAGCCCCACGACGCTCTCGGGCCCGACCCCGGCGCCGCGCAGGTAGTGCGCCAGCCGGTTCGCGCGCGCCTCCAGGTCCCCGTAGGCGACCTCGACGCCGTCCGCGACGATGGCCGCCGCCTCGGGCGTGCGCGCCGCCTGCGCGGAGAACAACCCCGGCACCGTCAGTCCCGGACCGGTGAGGTCGGCTGCTCCCGGCGCCTGCGCGGACTGGTCGGGGGCCGTGGTCATGGCCTGGTTCCAGTCCCGGATGATCCGGCGGCGCTCGTCCGGGCCGAGGACGTCGATCGCGGCGATGGGCGTGTGCGGGGCGCCGGCCAGCGCGGCGGCGAGGTTGTCCAGGCAGGTGTGCAGCAGCGCGTAGATCTGGGCGGGGTCGGCGGGCGCGAGCGCGTCGACCGTCACGTCGAACCCGGTTCCCGTGTCGCGGACGATCAGCGTCACGGGATAGTTGGTGCGCTCCTCGGCCGACAGCAGCCGGATCCCGTCGAGGCCGAGACCGGCCTCGCCTGCGGTGTCGCGCCGGTAGTTGACGATCGAGGTGAACAGCGGTGCCCCGGCGGGCACGGCGCTCGCCCGCTGCGCGAGGGTCAGCGGCGCGTGCTCGTGCTCCAGGAGTTCGGCCAGCCCGCGCCGGACCTCCGCCAGCGCCTCCGCCGAGTCGCGCCCGTCGACGGCGACGCGGAGGGGCAGGGTGTTGAGGTAGGGGCCGGGTATCCGGTCCGCGCCGGGACCGGCGGTCAGCCGCCCGGCCAGGACCGTGCCGAACACGACGTCGTCGCGTCCCGACAGCGTCGCGAGCACCCGTGCCCACGCGAGGTGGAAGACCGTCGCCGGGCTCGTGCCCAGCGTCGATGCGAGGTCGCGGAGCCGTCCGGCCAGTTCGTCGTCGACCGGCCGTCCGGCGCGCGTCACCTCGGCGCCGGCGGCGCGGACCTCCAGCAGCCCGAACGGGGCGGTGGTCTCGGTGACGTCCCCCAGCAGGGCGGCGAAGTAGCGTTCGTGCTCGGCGCGCGGCGTCCCGAGCCGGGCCTGCGCGACGAGGTTGCGGAACGGCAGCGGCTCCGGCAGCCGGTCGCCCCGCCCCGCCAGGACCTCGCGGATCTCGTCGAGGAGCACCCGCATCGTCGTGAGGTCCTGGACCATGTGGTGGACGCGCAGCAGCGCCAGCCAACGTCCGCCGTCGGGCTCGGAGAGGACGTGCGCGCGCAGCAGTGGCGCGCGGTCCAGGTCCAGCCATGCCCCGCCCGCCGTGAGCAACTGCTCGACCGCGTCCCGGCCGGGGTCCCGCTCGACCACCTCGACCGGCAGCTCGACCCGGCGCGACACCACCTGCACCGGCTCGCGCAGCCCCGCCGAGACGATCGCGGTGCGGTAGATGTCGTGCCGGTTCACCACCTGTCCGAGCGCGCGGAGGAACCTGTCCAGCCGGTCCCGCGAGTCGAACTCGAGCACCGCCGACCGCAGGTAGACGTCCGGGTCGCCGTCGGCCCGCGCCAGGTGGTGGAACAGGATCCCCTCCTGGAGCGGCGCCAGCGGGTAGATGTCCGCGACGTTGGCCGCGCCGCCCTCGACCTGGGCGACGACCCGCGCGATCTCGGCCTCGTCCAGGTCGGCGAGCGGCAGCATGGCGGGAGTGATCCCGGTCGCGCCGGCGGGGACGCGGTTCGGCGGCGCCTCCACCCGCTCCGGCCCGGCGACCGCCGCCAGCTCCGCGGGCGACGGGGTGAGGAACAGCGCCCGCACGGAGATCGATATCCCCCGTGCCCGCAGGTCCTCCACCAGGGCCACCGCGACGAGCGAGTCGCCGCCGAGCGCGAAGAAGTCGTCCTCGGGGCCGACGGCGTCCAGCCCGAGGACCCGCGCGAACGCCGCGCAGAGGATCTCCTCCTGGACGCTCACCGGTCCCCGGCCCGCGGTCCCGCCCGTCGCGTGTCCGGGCGCCGGCAGCGCGGCGCGGTCGAGCTTTCCGTTCCCGGTCAGCGGCAGCTCGTCGAGCACGACGACCGCGGCGGGGACCATGTGGTCGGGCAGCCGTCCGGCGACGTAGGCGCGCACCCGTTCCGCGAGCCCCTCCTCGTCCGCCCGGTCGTCGGGGACGACGTACGCGACCAGGCGCGCCTCCCCGTCGGGGTCCTGCCGGCCGTTGCCCGGAGCGTTCGCGGGCGCGTCGCGCCGGACGACGACGGCGGCGCGGGCCAGGTCGGGATGCGCGACGAGGACGGCGTCGATCTCGGCGGGCTCGATCCGGAAACCGCGGATCTTCACCTGGTCGTCCACGCGTCCCGCGAACACCAGCCGCCCGTCGGCGCGCCACCGGGCCCGGTCCCCGGTGCGGTACATGCGCTCGCCCGAACCGAACGGGCAGGCGACGAACCGCTCACCGGTGAGGCCCGGCCGGTTCACGTAGCCCCGCGCCAGGGCGGCGCCCGCCACGTGCAGTTCCCCGGTGACGCCCACGGGCACCGGCCGCAGGGACGCGTCGAGGACGTAGACCCGGGCGCCGTCGATGGGCGCGCCGATCGGCACGCGCCCGTGCTCGGCGTCGCGGGACGTCAGCCGGGTCGTGGTGACGCCGACCGTGCACTCGGTCGGGCCGTAGTGGTTGTGCACCTCCCGGTCCCCGGCCGACTCCAGCAGCTCGCCGACCCAGCCGGGCGGGGCCGCCTCGCCGCCGAGCACCAGCGAACGCGCCGGCAGCACCCCCTCCACGCCGGCCTGGGCGGACAGCGCCACGAGGTGCGACGGGACGGCCTTGAGGTGGTCGATCCGGTGGTCGGTGAGGTACCCGGCCACCGCCGCCGGGTCGAGGACGAGGTCCTGGTCGAGGATGTGCAGTTCCCCGCCGGAGGCCAGCGAGCAGAACAGCATCGTGTTCCCGAGGTCGGTCACCTGCGGCTGGAGCAGCGCGTACCGGTCGCCGTCCCCGCCGAGGCCGAGGCGCTCCCGCGCGGACGCCACGTAGTTCGCCAGCGCGCCGTGCGCCACCGCGACGCCCTTCGGGGTCCCGGTCGAGCCGGAGGTGTAGATCACGTAGGCGAGCCCCGCGGCCGCGGCCGCGGCGCCGGGCACGGGCTCCGCGCCGGGCGGCGGCTCCGTGCCGGGCAGGTCGTCGATCGAGACGACCGGCACCCGTCCGGCGGGCAGGTCGTCCGCGACCTCGTCGGACGCGACGAGCAGCACGGCCCGGCTGTCGGCCAGCATGAACGCGGTCCGCTCGACCGGCTGCCGGGGGTCGATCGGCAGGTAGGCGGCACCGGCGCGCCAGACGCCCAGGATCGCCGCGACCGTGTCCGCGCCCGGCGGCAGGCACAGCGCGACCACCGACTCCGGCCCCGCCCCGAGCGCGATCAGGCGCCGGGCCAGCGCCCCGGCGCGGGCGTCGAGGTCCGCGTAGGACACCGCGCCCCCGGCCGCGACGATCGCGGTGCGGTGCGGCGCCCCGGTGGCCTGCGCGGCGAACAGGTCCGGGACCGTCGCGCGCGGCACGGCGTCACCGGCGCGGTTCCAGCCGTGCACCACCTGGAACCGCTCGTCCTCGTCGATGATCTCGGCGGCGCCGACCGGGTCGTCCGGCGCGGCCGCCACCGCCCATTCCAGGACGCGGCGGAAGCGCCGGAGCAGGTCGCCGGCGGCCTGCGGCTCGTGCCGGCCCCGGTCGGCGTCGACGTCGATCTGGATCCGCGCGTCGGCGGACCTGTCGTACACGGCGATCCGCCGGTCCTCGGTGGGCCCCTGGGTGATGTTCCGCACGGTGGCCTCGGCGTCGCCGAACCGCGTCGGGTACCCGAAGCCCATGACGTCGACGATCAGGCCGCACAGCGGGCCCCCGTCGACGGCCCTGAGGTCGCGGGCCATGTCCTCGTAGCGGTAGCGCTGGTGGCGCAGGCCCTGCCCGACCGCGCTGCCCGCCCGGCGGACGACCTCCGCGAGCGGCGTCTCCGGCGTGACCGTCAGCCGGACCGGCATGACGTTGGACGTCATCCCGGGCGCGAGCATCCCCCGCCGCCCGGCCCGGCCGGGGACCGAGACGCCGAGGACGACGTCGGACGCCCCGGTGACCCGGTGCTCGTGGACGGCGGCGGCGGCGATGACCAGGACGGCGAAGCTCGTCCGCAGCCGTCCCGCCGCGGCCCTGAGCCGGTCGGTGCCGTCCGGGTCGAGCTCGGCGGACGCGCGGGCGGGCGCACCCGTCTCCGGGAGGGCGCGCACGCCGCGTTCGGCACGGTCGTCGAGACCGTCCAGGGCGCCGAGCCAGAACTCCCGGTCCGACGCGCGGTCCGGCGACAGTGTGTAGGCCCGTTCCTCCTCCACCAGCGCCGAGAACGGCTCGAACGCGATCTCGCCGGGGTCGCGGCCCGCCGCCAGCGCGGCGCAGGCGTCGGCGACGCGGGCGGCGATCAGCGCGCCGCCGTGACCGTCCATGATCAGATGGTGGGCGCGGTGGTACCAGAGCACCCGGCCAGGGCCGAGGACGATCACGGCGCACGCGTAGAGGGGACCGGTCAGGGGGTCGACCGGGCGGCTCGCGTCGGCGCGCATCCAGCGCTCCGCCGCCGCGCGGGGGTCGGGGTCGGCGCTGACGTCCAGGACGTCCACCGGCACGTCGGCGGCGGTGTCGACGTACTGGCGCGGTTCCCCGCCGACCACCCGGAACCGGATGCGGAAGGCGTCGACGCCGTCGAGCACCCGCCGCAGGGCCCCCCGGAGCACGCCGGGGTCCGCGTCCCCGGCGAGCTCCACGTACTCGGCGATGGTGTAGACCCGGTCGTCCGGCGCGACCTGCTGGGCGTACCAGATGCCGAGCTGCGCGGACGTCAATTCCCACGGCGCGGATTCCCCGGGCACTGATTCGCCGGGCACAGATTTACCGGGCACTGAATTCCCGGGAGCAGATTCCCCGGGAGCAGATTCCCCGGGAGCAGATTCCCCGGGCGCGGATTCGGCGGGCGCGGATTCGGCGGGCACGGATTCGGCGGCGGTCATAGGCCCTCAGTCCTGTTCCATGGCCGGCCCGCGCTAATGCCTCATCTGACCGTAACCGGGAAACTCGCCCTCCGACCGTCGAAGGGAATTGGCACGGGCCGTCCTTCTCAGGTAGGTGAATGAGGCTCGGGCAGGCGTGTCCTAGATCCCTTCAACGGCCATCCTCATCAGTGCCCGGCAGGTGCGTCAACGTTTTCCCGGCGGCGCGAATCGACGTTCAACTGCCGCAGTACTGAAGTTGAACGGCCGGCGCTTTCGAAAGCGCCGGAACGACGGGTACCGTCGGCGCTCGTCGCCCTTGACGGGAGTGGATCTGGTGATGAGCGGAACCGCCGCCGGGAACGGCGAGGCGGCGCCGGCGGACCGTCCCGCGTTACCGGACGAGATCGCCGAGCTGACCGACCTGAGCAACCGGGAGGACCCCTACCCCTACCTCGGGAAGCTGCGCGAACGATCGCCGTACCGGCCCTTCGAGAACCTCGTGGTGGTCGGCCGGCACGCGCAGATCTCCGCGGTGCTGCGCGACCCCGCGATGAGCGCGGCGCGGCACCGGGCCGCGTCGTCGCCGACCCCGCACGGGCCGCGCACGCGCAACTTCCTCCATCTCGACCCGCCCGAGCACACCCGCTACCGGCGTCTGGTGGCGGGCGCGTTCGCGCGCCGGAAGGTCGGGAACCTCGCGCCGCGCATCCGCGAGATCGCGCTGGAGCTGTTCCGCGGCGCGTCCGAGACCGGCACGCTGGAGATCATCGACGATCTCGCCTATCCGCTGCCGCTGCGGGTGATCTGCGAACTGCTCGGGGTCCCGTTCGAGGACCGTCCGCTGCTGCAGAACTGGTCGGCGACGCTGTCCACCGCGCTGGAACCGCCGCTCGGCCCGTCCGCCGGGCGCATGACACCGGACGCCGCGCGGGCCCGCGCCTCGTTCGTCGTCTACTTCCAGAAGCTGATCGAGGAGCGGCGCGCGGCGCCCCAGGACGACCTCATCTCGCACCTGCTCGGGGTCGAGGAGGACGGGCAGCGCCTCGACGACCACGACATCCTCGCGACCTGCGTGCTGCTGCTCAACGCGGGCCACGAGACGACCGTCAACCTGATCGGCAACGCCGTCCTGGCGCTGCTGCGCCATCCGGAGCAGTTCGACCGGCTGCGCGCCGATGCCGCGCTCGCCCCGGCCGCCGTCGAGGAGGTCCTGCGGTACGACGCGCCCGTGCAGATGACGACCCGGGTGGTCCGGCAGGACGGGCGGCTCGGCGACACCGACCTGCGCGCGGGCGACACGGTGCTGCTGCTCCTCGGGGCCGCGGGCCGCGACCCCGACGTGTACCCGGACCCCGACCGGTTCGACATCGGCCGCGAGCACGCGGCCCCCCACCTGGCCTTCTCCGCGGGCCCGCACTTCTGCCTCGGCGCCGGGCTGGCCCGGCTCGAGGTGGCCATCGCGCTCGAACTGTTCGGCGCCCTGCTGGTCCGGCCCCGGCTGCGGCCGGGCGGCACCGCCTACAAACGCAACCTGAACCTGCGCGGGCCGGCGAGCCTCCTGGTCGACGTCGACGGCGTCCGCACCGGCTGAGCACCGGCCGAGTACCCGGAGGACGAGCACATGACCCATTCCCTGTCCGACGCCCCGGACCTCGTGACACTGTTCCGCGACCGCGTCGCGGCCCATCCGGACGCCGAGGCCCTCGCGTTCCTCGCCGACCCGTCCGACCTGACCGGCGGCATGGTCCGCTGGTCGTACGCCCGGCTGGACGAGGAGGCCCGCGGCCGCGCCGCGTGGCTGCGCGAGCGCCTCGCGCCCGGCTCGCGGGTGCTGCTGCTGCACCCGAGCGGCCCGGAGTTCGCCGCGGCGCTCCTCGGCTGCCTGTACGCCGGGATGATCGCCGTCCCGGCGCCGCTGCCCGGCCGGTACCGGCACCACCGCAGGCGGCTCGCGGCGATCGCGGGCGACTCCGGCGCCGCCGCCGTGCTGACCACCGGCCGCGACCTGGGCGAGGTGCGCGAGTGGATCGCGGACGTGGCCGCCGAGGCGCCCCTCGCCGGGGTGCCCGTCGGCGCGGGCGACGAGCCGCGGTTCGGCGACCCGGGGGCCTGGGAGCCGGTGCGGCTGGACCGCTCGACGACGGCGCTGCTCCAGTACACGTCCGGGTCGACGGGCGCGCCCAAGGGCGTGGTCATCCGGCACGACCACATCCTGTTCAACGCCGCCGAGGGCATCGGTGAGCTGCGCTGGCACGGGCACGCGGGCGGATGGCTGCCGCTCTACCACGACATGGGCCTCAACCAGTTGCTGTGGCCGCTGCTGAACGGCGACCGGTGCGTGCTGATGGAGCCGTCGGCGTTCGTCCGGCGGCCGGTGCGCTGGCTCCAGTTGATCGACGTCCACGACGTGCACATGTCGTTCGCGCCCAACTTCGCCTACGAGCTGTGCGTGCGGAAGGTCCGGGACGAGGACCTGGCCGGGCTCGACCTGTCCCGCTGGCATCTGGCCGGATGCGGCTCCGAGCCCATCGACCCGAGGGTGCTCGCCGCGTTCGCCGACCGGTTCGCGCCCGCGGGGTTCCGCCGCGAGGCCCTCGCCCCCGTCTACGGGCTGGCGGAGGCGACCGTGTACGTGTCGGGACGTCCGGGCAGGCCGCCCGTGACCCGCCGGGTGGACCTCGACGCGCTCGCCGAGGGCGCGTTCACCCCCGCCGCGCCGGGACGTCCCGCGCGCGAGGTCGTCAGCTGCGGGCCCCCGACCGGCACGTGCGACGTCCGCGTCGTCGACCCCGCGTCCCGGGAGGTGCTCCCGGAGGGGCGGCTGGGCGAGATCTGGCTGCGCGGCCGGAGCGTGTCCCCCGGCTACTGGGGACGGGACGACAACGCGGCGACGTTCGACGCCGCCACCGCCGACGGGATCGGCGGCCACCTGCGCACCGGCGATCTCGGCGCGCTCCACGACGGCGAGCTCTACGTGCACGGACGGCTCAAGGACATGATCATCGTGCACGGCCGGAACGTCTACCCGCAGGACGTGGAGCAGGAGCTGCGCGCCCGGCACCCGGAGCTCGGCAAGGCCGGCGCCGTGTTCGGCGGCCCCGACGCCGCCGCCCCCGAGTCCGCGGTGGTGGTCACGCACGAGGTCGCGGGCGTGCCCGCGGATCGGCTGCCCTCCCTCGCGGCCGAGATCCGGCACACGGTGGGCCGCGAGTTCGGCGTCGGCGTCGCCGCCGTCGCGCTGCTCAAACCCGGCAGCGTCCCGCGGACGACGAGCGGCAAGGTGCGCCGCTCGGCGATGCGGGACCTCTTCCACGGGGGCGGGCTGACCCCCCTCTACCAGGACTCGCACTGATTCCCTCAACCGGAGGACCTTCATGAACGACGCCAACACCGACGACGATCTCCGCGCCGAGCTGCGGGACTGGCTCTGCGCCTACCTGGCGGAGGAGCTGCGGCTCCCGGCGGGGTCGATCGACCCCGCCGAGCCCATGTCCGCCTACGGCCTCGACTCGGTCCGCGCCATCGCGCTGCTCACCGAGGTCGAGGACCGCGTCGGGTTCGAGATCGACCCCAACGCCCTGTGGGAGTTCCCCACCGTCGCGTCCTTCGCCGACATGCTGGCCGGGTCCGCCCCGGCCGCCCAGAGCGGCTGAGCGGCGAGGCACCTCGTGGCGATGACGGGCGGCCCGCGGATGGGCCCCATGCGGCTGAACCTCGACGACTCGATCACCCGCCAGAAGGTCAGGCCCGGCACCGTGCGCCGCATCGTGCCCTACGCGAAGGGGTACCGGTGGTCGCTGGCGGCGGGACTGTCCGCCACGGCCGTGCACGCGATGATCACGGCGGCGAGCCCGCTGCTGCTCAAGGTGATCATCGACGACGGGATCATGCCGCGCAAGCAGGAGATCGTGATCGCCCTGTCCGCGCTCATCGCCTGCCTCGCGCTCGTGGACGCGCTCGCGATCTACACGCAGACCTGGTTCTCCGGCCGCGTCGGGCAGGGCATCGTGTACGACCTGCGCCGCAAGGTGTTCGCCCACGTCCAGCGGCAGCCGCTCGCGTTCTTCACCCGCACGGAGACGGGGGCCCTGGTCACCCGGCTCAACACGGACGTGATGGGGGCGCAGCAGGCCGTCACGACGCTGCTCTCCCAGACGGTGTCGACGCTGCTGACGCTGATCCTCGTCCTCGCCGCGATGTTCTTCCTGTCGTGGCAGATCACCCTCGCGGCGCTGGTGATGATCCCGTTCTTCCTGCTGCCCGCCAAGCTCGTCGGCCGGCGGCTGCAGCGGCTCACCCGCGAGGGGATGCGGCTGAACGGCGACATGGGCTCGCTGATGAACGAGCGGTTCAACGTGTCCGGCGCGATGCTCACCAAGCTCTACGGCCGCACCGACGACGAGACGGACGCGTTCGCCGCCAAGGCGTCCCGCGTCCGCGACATCGCCGTCAAGACGAACGTGTACGGCCAGCTGCTCTTCATCATCACCACGCTGCTCACGGCGCTGACCACCGCCCTGGTGTACGGCCTCGGCGGCACCCTCGCCATCGAGGGCACGCTCAAGATCGGCACCCTGGTGGCGATGCTGACCCTGCTGCTGCGGCTCTACGGGCCGATCAACCAGCTGTCCAACATGCAGGTCCAGGTCATGATCGCGCTGGTCAGCTTCGACCGCGTCTTCGAGGTGCTGGACCTCAAGCCCCTCATCGATGAACGCCCCGGCGCCCGCCCGCTCCCGGCCACGGCCCCGGCGGGCACCGCCGCGAAGGCCCCGGACATCGAGTTCGACCGGGTCTGCTTCCGCTACCCGTCCGCGGACGAGATCTCCCTGGCCTCCCTGGAGTCGATCGCGCTGCGCAAGAAGGAACGGCGCGGCGACGCGAAGGAGGCCGGCAACCCGCAGGTCCTGGGCGAGGTGACCTTCAGCGCGCCCGCCGGTGGCCTGACCGCGCTGGTCGGCCCCTCGGGCGCGGGCAAGACCACCGTGACCCACCTCGTCCCCCGCCTGTACGACCCCACCTCGGGGACGGTCCGGATCGGCGGCCGGGACGTCCGGGACGTGACCCTGCGCTCCCTGAACGACACCGTCGGCGTCGTGACGCAGGACGCGCACATGTTCCACGACACGATCCGCGCCAACCTGCTCTACGCGCGCCCGGACGCGTCCGAACGCGACCTGGCCGAGGCGTGCGAGGCGGCCCGCATCTGGGAGGCGATCTCGGCGCTGCCCGACGGCCTCGACACGGTCGTCGGCGACCGCGGCTACCGGCTGTCCGGCGGCGAGAAGCAGCGGGTCGCGCTGGCACGGCTGCTGCTGAAGTCCCCGCCGGTCGTCGTCCTGGACGAGGCCACCGCGCACCTCGACTCCGAATCCGAGGCGGCGATCCAGCGCGCACTGAAGACCGCGCTGGCGGGCCGCACGTCGCTGGTCATCGCGCACCGCCTGTCCACCATCCACGAGGCCGACCAGATCCTCGTCCTCGACGGCGGCCGGATCCAGGAACGCGGCACGCACGGCGAACTCCTCGCCGCCGGCGGCCTCTACGCCGAGCTGTACCGCACCCAGTTCGCCGCCCACCCGGTGAACGGCGCCCTGCCTACACCCCGAGGGAGCGGCCGATGATCTCTTTCATGATCTCGGTGGTGCCGCCGAAGATGGTCTGGATGCGGACGTCCTGGTACGCCTTGGCGATGGGGTACTCGGTCATGTAGCCGTAGCCGCCGTGGAGCTGGACGCACCGGTCCACGACCGTCTTCAGGAGTTCGGTGTTCCAGTACTTGAGCATCGCGGCCTCTTCGGCCGAGAGCTCCCCCGCGCCCTCCTTGACGATGCACTGGTCGGTGAACGCGCGGGTGACGGTCAGCTCCGTCTTCATCTCGGCGAGCGTGAACCGGTTGTGCTGGAACTTCCCGATGGGACGGCCGAACGCCTCGCGGTTCTTGCAGTACTCGAGGGTCTGCTCGAACGCGGCCTCCGCGGCGGCCTGCGCGGTGGCGCCGATGGACAGGCGCTCGCGGGCGAGGTTCCGCATCAGGTAGATGAACCCCTGGCCCTCCTCCCCGAGGAGGTTCGCCGCGGGGACGCGGACGTTGTCGAAGAACAGCTCGGCGGTGTCCTGGGCGTGCAGGCCGACCTTGTCGAGGTTGCGGCCGCGCTCGAAGCCGTCCATGCCGCGCTCGACGACCAGCAGGCTGACGCCCTTGGCCCCGGCGGACGGGTCGGTCTTGGCGACGACGATGACGAGGTCGGCGAGGATGCCGTTGGAGATGAACGTCTTCGACCCGTTCAGGACGTAGTCGTCGCCGTCCCTGATCGCGGTGGTCTTGATGCCCTGCAGGTCGGATCCGGCGGCGGGCTCCGTCATCGCGATGGCGGTGATGATCTCGCCGGAGCAGTAGCCGGGGAACCAGCGTGCCTGCTGCTCGTCCGTGCAGAGCTGGCGCAGGTAGCCGCCGTTGATGTCGTTGTGGACGGCGAACGCCGGCCCGTGGATCCCGGCCCTCGCCAGCTCCTCGTTGAAGATCACGTAGTAGCGGTAGTCGGGGTTGCCGCCGCCCCCGTGCTCCTCGGGCATGTCGATGCCGAGCAGGCCCGCGCGTCCCGCCGCCAGCCACACCTCGCGCGAGACGATGCCGTCCTTCTCCCACTGCTCGTGGTGCGGCGCCGCCTCCTTCGCGATGAAGGAGCGCACCATGTCGCGGAAGGCGTCGTGCTCCTCGGTGTAGATGTCGCGTCCCATCCGGCGGTCTCCCTCGGTAAGTGCGTCCTGATACAGGATTAATGTAACACTGGCACTGTCACATAGAGGGAGGCGGGATGGAGCTCACCGTCGACGAGCTGGCCTCGCGTGCCGGGGTCACCGTCCGCACGGTCCGGTTCTACGCCGGGCGCGGGCTGCTCCCGCCCCCGAGGCTGCGCGGCCGGACGGGCCTCTACGGCGCCGACCATCTGGCGCGGCTGGAGCTCGTCCGGGAGCTGCAGTCGCTCGGGCTCACGCTGGCCGCGATCGAGAAGCATCTGAAGAGGATCCCGCCGGAGGCGTCGGCCGAAGACCTCGCGCTCCAGCGGGCGCTGCTGTCCCCGTGGGCGCCGGAACGTCCCGAAGACCTCGACCGGCACGAGCTGGACCGGCGCGCCGGACGGCATCTGGACGACGACGTGCTCAAGCGCCTCGAGGCCCTCGGGGTCGTCGAGCGGCTGCCGGACGACGCCGTCCGGGTCGTGAGCCCCGCGCTGCTCGGGACCAGCGCCGAGCTGGCCGCGCTGCCGCTGCCGCTGGACACGCTGATCGCCTCGCACGAGGCCGTCGACCGGCACACGACCGCGCTGGCCGCCGAGCTGCAGCGGGCCTTCCAGGACACCGTCGTCCGGCCGTACCGGGAGGGCGGGCGCGCCCCGCAGGAGCGGGAGCGGCTGATGGAGCTGGCCGGGAGGCTCAAGCCCCTGATGATCCAGTCGCTGGTGACGTCGTTCCAGCGGGCCGTCGACAAGGCGATCCGGCAGTCCGTCCCCGACTAGGCGCCCCGGCCGGGGTCAGGCGTTCTTCCACTCCTCGCGCTCGTACTCGACGAGCCTCGGGTGGATGAGCGTGTTGACCCCGACGTCACGGACGCGGCGGTCCTTGGGGAACACCGTCGCGGCCTGGAGAAGCGGCTCGTCCAGGAAGCGGAGGCCGGGCGCGCCGGGCGCGAGCCTCGCCGCCGGCCTCTCCCCCGCCGACGCCAGCACGTAGCCCCAGTCGCCGAAGCTGGGCACGTCCACGTGGTACGGGGTCGTCGCCAGGCCCGCCGCGGCGATGGACTTCTCGATGCTCCAGAACGACTTCGGCGCGAAGTACGGCGACCCGGACTGGACGACCATCCGCCCGCCCGGCGCCAGCACCCGCTTCACCATCCCGTAGAACTCGACCGAGTACAGCTTCGCGGTGGACACGTCGTCGGGGTCGGGCATGTCCACGACCACGGCGTCGAACCGCTGGTTCAGGCCGCGCAGCCACGAGAACGCGTCGGCGGCCACGACCCGGACCCGCGGGTCGTCGAACGCGCGGCGGTTGAGGGACGCGATCGGCCCGTACGTCCGGGCCAGGTGCAGCATCTCCGGGTCCAGCTCGACCAGCGTCGCGGACTGGACGTCCTTGTAGCGGAGCACCTCGCGCAGCGCCAGGCCGTCCCCGCCGCCGAGGACGAGCACCCTCCCGTGCGGGCCCGACATCAGCGGGTGGACGAGCGACTCGTGGTACCGGTACTCGTCCACGGACGAGAACTGCAGGTCGCCGTTCAGGAACAGCCGCACGTCGGAGGCACCCCCAAGCGAGACATCCTTGGTGATGACGATCTCCTGGTACTTGGTGCGCTTCGTCAGGGCGATCGGGTCGGCGTAGAGGGCCTGCCGCGCGGACACCTCGAAGCCGTCCGCCAGCGCGTACGTCCCGCACAGGACGGCGAGGACCGCGACCATGCCGAGGCCCAGCGCGACCCGCGCGACGCGCCCGATCTGGCGGCGGAACAGCCACAGCACGACGGCGATCCCGGCGACCGCGTTGACGACGCCGACGACCAGCGCGCCCTTGATGTGCCCGAACGCCGGGAGCAGCAGGAACGGGAACGCCAGCCCGCCGATCAGCGCCCCGACGTAGTCGGCGGCGAACAGGTCGGCGACGGCGCTGCCCGCGTCCTGCTTCCTGATCCGCTGCAGCAGCGTCATCAGCAGCGGGATCTCCGCGCCGATCAGCGCGCCGACCGCGAACGCCACCACCACCAGCGCGGGAACGTACAGGTTGAGCCACGCGAACGCCGCGTACAGCGCCAGCACCGACAGCCCGCCGGCCAGCGCGAGCGCGCCCTCGATGACGGCGAACGCCACCACCGGGCGGCCCTGCAGCGGCTTCGCCGCCAGCGAGCCGATTCCCATGGCGAAGACCATGACCGACAACACGATCGACGCCTGGGTGACCGAATTGCCGACGAGATAACTGCCGAGCGCGACCAGCGCCAGCTCGTACACCAGCCCGCAGGCCGCGCAGGTGAACACGGCGGCGAGGACCAGCGCCCGCGCCGCCCTGGCCGGGACGCGCAACCGCCCCGGCCCGTCCGGCGCGGGCGGTTCCGTCGCCGGAGGGGCCGGGGCGGCCGGGGTGGCCTCGTCCAGGTCGCGGGACGTCAGGAGACCGCCCCGGCCACGATCGCGGCGACGCCGAGGTCGGCGGCGGCGACCACCCACCCGGCCGGGTGGATCCCGCCGCCCGCGGCGGCCGCGCCGCCGCCGTCGACGAGCGTCGCGCCGAGCTTGCCCGGCGTGGTCACGTCGAGGAGGAGGAACGCGACGATCATCAGCACGATGCCGATCCCGCCGAAGACCGCCGTGTCGACCAGGCCGTCGCTCAGGTCGTTGTCACTGGTGATGATCGCGGTGGTGACGATCGCGCCGATGCCGAGGAGCTTCGCCGACAGCAGCAGCGCGGCGCCCCGGTTCCCTTCGGTCCAGATCTGCCTGCCGAGCCGGCCGGGCGTCGTCACCTCCACCACCAGGTAGCCGATCGCCATCAGCGCGATGCCGACCGCCCCGTAGGCGAAGGTGGCGCCGATCTCGTCCAAGAGGTCGTCCATCTGATGCTCCTTATTTGCCCGACCCTGGCCCGCCGCCGCGGAAGGACGCGACGCCCGCGCTCGTCCAGCCGTGGCTCCCGGGACTGGCCCAGCGGCCGCTGACGTGGGAGTAGTAGCGGTTGTAGCCGCTGCGGGGTTTGTCGACCGTGATCCGGCTGCCCGTCCCGTTCGGCAGGACACCGACGACCAGCTGCGGGTAGCGCAGGAAGATCCCGCCCGCCGCGCCCATGGTCGCGAGGTCGTCCACCCGGTCGATCGACCTGAACTTTTTGTTGATCTCCGTCGCCACGGCCGGCGGAGCCTTCGGGGACCGGTAGGTGCCGGCCCCCATCTTCTTGTACTTGTCGCCGATCCAGGACTCCTTGGAGGTGCTGCCGCAGCCCCCGAGCGCCAGGACGGTCACGAGGGCGGCGCACGCGCCGCCGATCATCCGGTGTCTACTGTTCACGTTGGTCTCACCAGCCGGCTCCGCGTCATCACGATCTCCCGGGTCTGCGGATAGGCGTGCCACGTGCGCCAGCCGATCCCGGTCTCCTCCAATGCGGGGGTCTCACGTTCGGAGTGGTCCGGCGCCGCGTTCTCCGCGGCGCCGGGCCGCGGCGCGCCGCGCCTCAGGGCGCCCTGCTCAAGGGCGCTGCCCGCCCGGACGGTACGTTCCAAGGCGAGCGCGGTCACGGCGTGCCGGGAGCCGGGGAAGTCCCCGGTCAGGGCGTCGCCGCGGTCGGCCAGCCGGGCGCACACCGCCTCGACGGCGCGGCAGAACGCCGTGCCGTCGCTGAGGGCGGCCGTCGTCGCGGCGAACTCGTACGTCCAGCCGGGCACGTCGCTGCTCGCGCGTCCGGGCAGCGGCTCGGCCGAACCGGGCAGGCACGCCACCGTCTCGCTGAGCGGCCCGGCGATGACCTGGTGGGACGCGCCCAGGAGCCGTAGCTCCACGGTCAGCCCGGCCCGCTCGATGGGCAGGACGGCGAGCGCGTCCAGCGGCGGCAGGCCGAGCGCGAACGACAGCGCGTCGGCGCGCGCGTCCGCGTAGGGGGTGTCGAGGGTGGTCCGCAATCTCAGCCACCGCTGCCGGGGTAGATCGTCATCGACCCGGTCGGGACGCGCTCGCCGAGACCCGCCTCCCACTGGCCGCCGCCGTACTGCTCGAACGACAGGTACCTGCCGCGCGGGCCCTCGTAGTCGACGTACTCGACGCGTCCCTGGACGCCGACGCCGGTCGTGCCCTCGCTGGTGTAGTCGGCGGTGCCGTGCTCCTCGCGGCGGTACTCCACGCCGTCGACGACGACGGTCCGCTCGCCGGGCCTGAGGTCGCCGATGTCGTGCTCGGTCCACCAGACGACCTCGAGGTCCGGGTCCTCCTCGACGGAGATCCACACCTTGGTGCCCTCGATCGTGTCGGCGTCCAGGAGGTGCTCGCTCCAGGTGTAGCCGCCCTCCTTCAGCCGCAGCGAGCCGCGGATGAAGTAGCGGGTGCCGAGGTACTCGACCATGTCGCCGGCCTTCAGCGTCCGCGGGTCGCCGGCGACCTGGTCCTCGGCCGCGAACGGGTCGCGCGGGGCGGCGGGCGCGGGCGGCGCGGCCGTCCCGGACCGGCGCCGCAGCAGGACGACGATCAGCACGATCAAGGCGACCAGGATCAGCGCCAGCAGGATCACTATCGCCGTTCCGCTCACGGACACCTCCATCGTTTCGTCTACAAGTCGGGCACAGACCTGCGGGATCCTACCGACTGTGGCCTCTCAAGCCCATACCGCGTTCAGACGTATCAAAAGAACCATCGGTTGCATGCGAGAACGGCGTAACCGAAACGAAATCGGCCCTGCCGGCATCGTCCCGGCCGCTCGCGGGGCGGGGCGGTTCAGAGGCGGGCGACGCCGGCGGCGACGCGCTCGTCCGTGGCGGTGAAGGCGATCCTGACGTGCCGGGCGCCGGCCGGGCCGTAGAACTCGCCGGGGCCGACGAGGATGCCGAGGGACGCCAGGTGCGCGACGGTGTCCCAGCAGGGTTCGTCCCGCGTGGCCCACAGGTAGAGGGACGCCTCGGAGTGGTCGACGCGGAACCCGTGCTTCTCGAACCCGGCCCGCAGGTCGGCGCGGCGCCGCGCGTACCGGGCCCGCTGCTCGTCCACGTGCGCGTCGTCGCCGTACGCCACCGTCATCGCCGCCTGCACCGGAGCCGGGACGATCATGCCCGCGTGCTTGCGGACCTCCAGCAGCCGCTTGACGAGCCCGAGGTCGCCGGTGAGGAACCCGGCCCGGTAGCCCGCCATGTTGGACCGCTTCGACAACGAGTTGATCGCGAGGAGGCCCTCGTGTGAGCCGTCGCACACGTCCGGGTGCAGGATCGAGACCGGCGGCCGCTCCTCGTCCCAGCCGAACTCCAGGTAGCACTCGTCGCTGATCACGATCGCCCCGCGCCCGCGCGCCCACGCGACGACCTTGCGGAGATGCTCGGCGGGCAGCACCTTCCCGGTGGGGTTGGACGGTGAGTTCACCCACACGATCTTGGGCGAGACGGGACCGAGGGACAGGAGCCCGTCCGTGGAGACGGGCTCGGCCCCGGCGAGCCGCGCGCCGACGTCGTACGTCGGGTAGGCCAGCTCGGGGAAGACGATCGTGTCGCCGGGCCCGGCGCCGAGCAGCGTCGGCAGCCAGGCGACCAGTTCCTTGGTGCCCATCACGGGGAGCACCGCGTCCGGGTCGGCGCCGGACACTCCGGCGCGCCGCCGCAGCCATCCCGCGACGGACTCGCGGAGCTGCGGCGTCCCGTAGGTCTGCGGGTACCCGGGCGCGTCGGACGCGCCCGCGAGGGCCGCCCGGATCGGCTCGGGCGTCGGGTCGACGGGCGTCCCGACCGACAGGTCGACGATGCCGTCCGCGTGCGCCAGCGCCCGCTCCCTGTACGGCGCCAGCCGGTCCCACGGAAAGTCCGGCAACGTGAACACGTCCACACTCCTGTCTGGCCTGTCTGGAGAACCCGAGGGGCCGTGGCCGTCCACGAACGTGGCGGCCACGGCCCGAAAACGACGCAGGCGACCCTAGGGGACGCGGCCCCGCGGGACGCGTCCCGGCGTGTCGCCCGCTCAGTCCTCCTGGCTCTGCGGAGGGAGCGCGGCGACGATCGGGTGGTCCTTGTCGATCTTCCCGACCTTCGAGGCGCCACCGGGCGAGCCGAGGTCGTCGAAGAACTCCACGTTGGCCTTGTAGAAGTCCTTCCACTGATCAGGCGTGTCGTCCTCGTAGTAGATCGCCTCTACCGGGCAGACAGGCTCACACGCACCGCAGTCGACGCACTCGTCCGGGTGGATGTATAGCATGCGCTTGCCCTCGTAGATGCAGTCGACCGGGCACTCCTCGATGCATGCCTTGTCGAGCAGGTCCACGCAGGGCTGCGCAATGACGTAGGTCACGTCAGTGACTCCTCTCGGATTTCCGGCCCCGCCGCACGTCACGGCTCACCGCAAGCTCGCTGTGAATAGTATGGCCGCCACGGCGCCATCGATTCGACACGGGGGGTCCGCTCATGTCCGGCCGATTCGCCGCACGCCTGGTGGTGTCCATCAGCGGCGCCGACGTGGGCCGGCGGATATCGCTGCGCCGTCGCCTGCCAACGGGAGAGTACAGCGACGTGGTCGGCGTCCTCGAATCCTGGGCGGACGGGATCCTGGCGGTGCGGCGCCGGAACGGGGAACTCGTCGAGGTCCCGGAGAGGATCATGGTCGCGGCCAAGGTCGTCCCGCCGCAGCCCCCGCCC
>NZ_VCKW01000115.1 GCF_005889715.1 Actinomadura soli | reverse complement strand
CCCGTCCTCAAGCCCCCGCCCGCCGCCGGCCAAACGACGAGCTCCACTCGGGCCCCGTTTGCCAGGCCACGGCGAAGGCCCGGTCATGGGAGCCCCTACCCGAGTCCAGAACGCCGACACGAAACCCCCCAGAACGGCGGGGCCGGGCGGCGGGGTCAGCGGACGACGAGCGTGCGGCGCCCGCGGGCGACCAGCTCGCCGATGACGGGGGCGCCGGGGATCTCCCCGGCGATCAGCAGGCCCCCGGAGATCTGCGCGTCCGCCAGCAGCAGCCGCTCCTCCTCCGCGATGCGGCGGAACTCGGCGTGCGGCGACACCCAGGACAGGTTGCGCCGCGTCCCACCGGGGACGAACCCGTGCCGCACCGCGGACCTGGCGCCGTCCAGGTACCGGACGGCGGAGGCGTCCACGACGGCCGTGACACCGCTGGCCCGCGCGAGCTTGTAGAGGTGGCCGAGCAGCCCGAACCCGGTGACGTCGGTGGCGCAGGCGATGCCGCGTTCCAACGCGGCGAGTCCCGCCTCGGCGTTCAGCGCCGTCATCGTCTCCACGGCCTCCGGGAACACCTGCCCGGTCGCCTTGTGGCGGGCGTTGAGGACGCCGACGCCGAGCGGCTTGGTCAGCGACAGCGGGACGCCGGGGCGCCCGGCGTCCAGCCGCAGCAGCCGGCCGGGATCGGCGAGTCCGGTCACGGCCATGCCGTACTTCGGCTCGGGGTCGTCGACGCTGTGCCCGCCGGCGATCGCGCAGCCCGCGAGCGCGGCCACGTCCCGCCCGCCGCGCAGCACCTCGCGGGCCAGCTCGGCGGGCAGCAGGTCGCGGGGCCAGCCGAGCAGGTTGAGCGCCATCAGCGGCTCCCCGCCGATCGCGTAGACGTCCGAGAGCGCGTTGGCGGCGGCGATGCGGCCCCAGTCGTAAGCGTCGTCGACGACGGGGGTGGAGAAGTCGGCGGTGGACACCACGGCGCGGCCGCCGTCGATCCGCAGCACGGCCGCGTCGTCGCCGTCCGCTCCCCCGGCGAGGAGCTCCTCGCCGCCGCCGGTGAGGCCGGCCACGACCCGTTCCAGCTCCGCGGGCGGGATCTTGCTCGCGCAGCCGCCGCCGTGCGCGTACTGCGTCAGGCGGGCGACGGGGGCCAGGCGTGTCACGGAAAGATTTAACGCACAACTATCGCAAATGATCAACAAACGGACAGTACGGGTGCGGTCACCGAGGGCGGAGACCCGTGCCCGACCTGCACGGAAATACGGGAAACCCTTGTCCGAACGAGGTCCGGCGTGATGCGATTCCCTCCTGCAAGTCATCACTTACATCAAGGGACGACATGGGGATCCAGGAACAGAGGGCCGACCTCGATCGGGCCGTCGCCGGGCAGACGATCTGCACCAGCCTCGCCGGGACCGCCGGGCGGCACGGCGCGAGGCCCGCCTACTCCGACCGGATCGACGGCGCGTGGACCACCCTCACCTGGGCGGACACGCGGACCCGGGCGCTGGAGACCGCCGCCGGGTTCGCCGCCCTCGGCCTGGAGCCCGGCGACGTCGTCGCGCTGATGATGCCGAACCGCTCCGAGCACGTCCTCGCCGACCTCGGCGCCGTCCACGCGGGCGGCGTCCCCACCACCGTGTACGCGACGCTCGCGCCCGACCAGGTCGCGTTCGTCGCCGGCCACTGCGCCGCGAAGTACGCCGTCCTGGACGGCAAGGACCAGCTCGACCGCTGGCTGCCCGTCCTCGACCGCCTCCCCGCCCTCCGCACGATCATCGTCGTGGACGCCGCCGCCTGCCCGCCCGGCGACCGCTACCTCACCTGGGCCGCCTTCACCGAACTCGGCCGCGCGGAGCTCGCCGCCGACCCCGCCGGGATCGACCGCCGCTGGCAGGCCGTCGAACCGGGCGACACCGTCACGCTGCTGTACACCTCCGGCACGACCGGGGACCCGAAGGGCGTCCTGATCACGCACTCGATGGCGCTGCACGAGGCGGAGCTGCTGCAGCGCACCTCGGTCCACACCGAGCACCCGTCCGGGATCTCATACCTGCCGTTCGCGCACATCGCGGACCGCGTCCTCAGCTACTACCTGCCCGTCCGGCTCGCCGCCCACGTCCACTTCTGCCCGGACCCCACCCAGCTCGCCGGCATCCTCGGTGAGGTGCGGCCGCACTCGTTCTTCGGCGTCCCGCGCGTCTGGGAGAAGATCATGGCGGGCATCCAGGCCGTGCTCGCCGCCGAGCAGGACGAAACCAAGAAGCAGGCCGTCAACGCCGCCCTCGACGCCGGCCGCGCCTACGTGACGAGCCAGGAGCACGGCAACACCACCACGCCCGAGATCACCGCCGCGTTCGAGGCCGCCGACGCGGCGGTCCTCACGCCCATGCGCGCCCTCCTCGGGCTGGACCGCGTCCTGCACGCGTCCAGCGCCGCCGCCCCGCTGCCCGCCGAGGTCGCCCGCTTCTTCGCCGGGCTCGGCATGAAGATCTTCGATGCCTACGGGATGACCGAGACCACCGGCGCGATCACCGCCAACCTCTCCGACCGCTTCAAGCTCGGCACCGTCGGCCGCCCCCTCGACGGCGTCGAGCTGCGGCTCGCCGACGACGGCGAGATCCTCGTCCGCGGCGCGACGTGCACGCCCGGCTACCTGGACCGCCCGGACGCCACCGCCGACCTCATCGACCCCGACGGCTGGATCCGCACCGGCGACGTCGGCCGCCTCGACACCGACGGCTTCCTCACCGTCGTGGACCGCAAGAAGGAGCTGATCATCACCGCCGGCGGCGAGAACGTCGCCCCGTCCCTCATCGAGAACCGCCTCAAGGAGCATCCGCTCATCGGCCAGGCCCTCGCCTACGGCGACCGCCGCCCCCACGTCGTCGCGCTCATCACCCTCGACGGCGAGGTCGCCCCCGTCTGGGCCGCCGCCCACGGCGTCGGCACCACCGACCTCGCCGCCCTGGCCGAGCACCCGGCCGTCCTGGACGAGGTCGCCAGGGCCGTCGAGGACGCCAACGCCCGCCTGGCCCGCGTTCAGCAGGTCAAGAGGTGGCGGCTGCTGCCCGCCGAGTGGACCGCCGAGAGCGAGGAGCTCACCCCGACCCTCAAGCTGAAGCGCCGCGTCGTCCACACCAAGTACGCCTCCGCCCTCGACGACCTCTACACCGGTTGAGATCATCCGCACCGGTTAAGATCACCGGCGGAGGCGTCTGAGCGCCTGGTGGCCTCCCCGGCCTTCAAAGCCGACGGTCCCGAGGACCTCGGGACGGCGGGTTCGATTCCCGCACGCCTCCGCCACTGCGCCACCTGCGGGGATTTCCCGGGTACGGTGACCGTTATGGGGCGGATCACCGTGCGCAGGCCCGTGCTGCGGCTGAGCACGTCCGGGACGCGGGGGCGCAGGCCCGACACGCTCGCCGTGGAGGAGCCGCTGGAGATCCGCGTCGCGGGCAAGCCGCTGACGATCACGATGCGGACGCCGGGGCACGACTTCGATCTCGTCGCCGGGTTCCTCGCCGCGGAGGGCGTGATCGCGGGCGCGGGCGATCTGGCGACGATGCGGTACTGCGCCGACACCGAGGAGCAGAACACGCTGGACGTGGTCCTCGCCCCTGGCGTCACGCCGCCGGACGACTCGATGACCAGGGCGTTCACGACGACGAGCGCGTGCGGGGTGTGCGGCAAGTCGAGCATCGAGGCGCTGCGCGCCGACCGGCCGTACGAGGTGGCGGACGATCCGCTGCGGCTCACGCCGGGCCTGCTGGCGGAACTGCCGGGACGGCTGCGGAAGGCGCAGCGGGTGTTCGACCGGACGGGCGGCCTGCATGCGGCCGGGCTGTTCGACGCGGACGGGGGGCTGCTCGCCCTTCGCGAGGACGTCGGGCGGCACAACGCGGTCGACAAGGTGGTCGGCTGGGCGCTGCGCCAAGGGCGGCTGCCGCTCACCGGGACGGTGCTGATGGTGAGCGGACGCGCGTCGTTCGAGCTGACGCAGAAGGCGATGACGGCCGGCGTGCCGGTGCTGGCGGCGGTGTCGGCGCCGTCGTCGCTGGCGGTGGATCTGGCCGAGGACGCCGGCATGACGCTCGTCGGGTTCCTGCGCGGCGAGACCATGAACGTCTACACGGGAGCCGAGCGCATCGTCCTGTGAGGGGCCGGGCCCTCCCAGGTGGTGAGGCTCACGTCCGCGCCTCTTGACCGGACGGGCGTTCGGCGATTTATTAACTCTGTGTCCAATAATGTGGCGCTCGCTCGCGTGCACGACACGGCGGAGCTCGAGCGGTTCCGTGACGTCCAGCGCCTGTGCTACCGGTGCGCCGACGAGGTCGCCGGCACGCTCGAACCGGGCGTGACGGAGCGGGAGGTGTGCCGGCGGATGCGGCGGTGGCTGCGCGAGCGCGGCGTGGACGACTGGCTGCACACGCCGTTCGCCTGGTTCGGCGACCGGACGGCGTTCCGCGGCTTCAAGGTGCCGACGCAGTTCCTCCCCAGCGGGACGCGGCTGGAGGAGGGGATGCCCTACATCCTCGACATGGCCCCGGTGAAGGACGGCTACTCCGCCGACATCGGGTACGGCGGCGTCCTCGGCGAGAACCGGATCTGGGAGCGCCTGGACGCCGACCTCGCCGCCTACCGGAGGCTCATCCTCGACCTCGTCCGCGAGCGGCGCACGTTCGCCGCGATCTACGCGGAGGTGGACGCCCTGATCGACCGGCAGGGATATCAGAACCGGCACCGCAAGTACCCCGGACGGGTCATCGGCCACCAGGTCGGGATCATCGGCGGGTTCCTCCCCAAGCGCGTCGGGTTCCCGTTCGGTGTGCGGTTCCTCCAGACCATCGGCCGCGAGCTGGTCAAGGAGCGGCTCGAAGGGCGCTCCCCGCTCTGGAACGGGGCGGCGCAGTCGCAGCACCCGCCGACGCCCGGCCTGTGGGCGGTGGAGCCGCACATCGGGTTCCGCGGCGTCGGCGTGAAGTTCGAGGAGATCCTCGTGGTCACCGAGGACGACGCGTACTGGCTCGACGACGACCTGCCCCACGTGCACCGGTGGGCGCGGCGGGAGCAGGCCCGATGACGGCCGTCACCTCGCGGCGCGTCCGCGGCGACGGCGTCGATCTGGCCGTCTACGAGCAGGGCGACCGGTCGCGGCCGACCGTGCTGCTCGTCCACGGCTACCCCGACACGCACGCCGTCTGGGACGAGGTCGCCGGACGGCTCGCCGGGCGGTTCCACGTCGTCCGGTACGACCTGCGCGGGGCGGGGGCGTCGTCCAGGCCGTCCGGGCGTAGGCACTACGCGTTCGAGCACCTGATGGCCGACATGCGGGCCGTGCTGGACGCCGTCGTCCCCGGCCGCGCCGTGCATCTGGCCGGCCACGACTGGGGCTCGATCCAGGCGTGGGAGGCCGTCTGCACGATGCCGGAGCGCTTCGCGTCCTTCACCTCGATCTCCGGGCCGTGCCTGGACCACGTCGCGCACTGGACGCGGCGGACGCTGGCCCGTCCGACGCCGTCCAACCTGAAGCGGGCGGCGGGGCAGGCCGTCCGGTCCTGGTACATCTACTTCTTCCAGACGCCGGTGCTGCCGGAGCTGCTGTGGCGGGCCGGGATGTCCAGGCCGTTCGCGCGGGCGCTCAAGGTCGGTGAGGGCGTCGCGGCGCGGGAGGGCCATCCGGCGCGGACGATGGGGCGCGACGGGGCGTCCGGCGTCGGCCTGTACCGGGCGAACATGGCGCGGCGGCTGTCCCGCCCGCGCGACCGGCGCACGGACGTGCCGACGCAGATCATCGTCCCCACCAGGGACGTGTTCGTCTCACCGCACCTGGTCGGCGGCCTGGCCGGGCGCGTCCCGAACCTGTCGCTGCGGCCGATCGCCGCCGGGCACTGGGTGCCGCGCAGCCATCCGGACGCCGTCGCCCGCTGGCTCGCCGAGCACATCGCCGGTGTCGAGGGCGGCCCCCTCACGGCCGCCGAGTCGCGCGGCCTGCGGCGGGCCAAGGTCGGGCCGGGCAGGCGTCCGTTCGACGGGTCGCTCGTGGTCGTGACCGGCGCGGGCAGCGGGATCGGCCGGGCCACCGCCCTGGCGTTCGCCGAACGCGGCGCCGAGGTCGTCGCCGCCGATCTCGACCTGGCCACCGCCCAGCGCACCGCGGAACTCGCCGGTCTGCTGGGCCCGGAGGGTCACGCCTTCAAAGTGGACGTGTCCGACCCCACCGCGATGGAGGACTTCGCCAAGTCCGTCCTGCACGACCACGGGGTGCCGGACGTCGTCGTCAACAACGCCGGGATCGGCATGGCCGGATCGTTCTTCGACCACACCGACGACGACTGGCGGAAGGTCCTGGACGTCAACCTGTGGGGCGTCATCCACGGGTCGCGGCTCTTCGCAGCGCAGATGGTGGAGCGCGGGCAGGGCGGCCACATCGTGAACACGTCGTCGGCCGCGGCGTTCACGCCGTCCCGGGCGCTGCCCGCCTACGCGACGAGCAAGGCCGCCGTGCTGATGCTGTCGGAGTGCCTGCGCGCCGAGGTGAAGGGCAAGGGCATCGGGGTCAGCGCCGTCTGCCCGGGCATCGTCAACACCAATATCACCCGGACGTCCCGTTTCGTCGGCCAGGACGGCGACGAGGAGGCGCGCAGCCAGGAGCGAGTGGCGCGGGCCTATGCGCGGCGGAATTTCGGCCCGGACGGCGTGGCGGAGGAGATCGTCGCGGCCGTCCGGCGTGACCGGGCCGTCGTCCCGGTCACGCTGGAGGCCCGCCTTGGCTACGCGGCGTCGCGGGCGGCACCGGGCCTCATGCGCCTCCTGGCGCGGCTCGACGTCGGCCGGTGAACGGTTTACCCGCGCGGGGTTTCCCCAAGGGCCGGAACATGCGACCTTGGCAAGACAGGCCCAGCGGCCCGGCCCCGCCCCCGGCGGCCGGCCACGCACGGGCCCGGAACGGCACCGGAGCGTGAGGCATGCGGATTCGCGACATCCTGCGGAGGAAGGGAGACGCGGTGGCCACGGTTCGTCCCGAGGCCACCGTGCGGCAGTTGCTCGCCGTCCTGGCGGAGCACAACATCGGGGCGGTGGTGGTCTCGCCGGACGGCGCGTCCATCGCCGGGATCGTGTCCGAACGAGACGTGGTACGGCGGATGCACGAGCGCGGCGCGATGCTGCTCGACCGTCCCGTCTCCGACATCATGACCGCGGAGGTCCGCAGCTGCGGCCCCGCCGACAAGGTCGAGGACCTGCGCCGCACCATGACCGAGCACCGCTTCCGGCACGTGCCCGTCGTCGAGGACGGGCGGCTCGCCGGGATCGTCAGCATCGGCGACGTGGTCAAGAGCGCCATCGACGAGCTGGAAAGCGAACGCGAGCACCTGGTCGGCTACATCCAGAACGTCCCGTAGCCGAGCGCGGCGGGTCGCCGGACGGACCGTCCGGCGGCCCGCTCACACGTACGCGGGCAACTGGCGCGCCGCCGGGGCCGCCTCGACCTCGCGGAAGGCCAGGGCGAGCCGTTCGACGGCCGGGCGCAGCGTGTCCGGCGGCAGGACGTACGGCAGCCGGACGTAGTCCTCCAGGACGCCGTCCACGCCGAACACCGGGCCGCCGACGACCCGGACGCCGAGCCGCTCGGCCGCCTCGGCCAGCCGCGTCGCGACCGGCGCGCCGATCCGCGCCCACAGCGACATGCCGCCCGCGGGGAGCATGAAGTCCCAGCCGGGCAGCAGCTCGCGCAGCGCCGCGGCGAGCGCGTCCCGGCCGCGCAGCAGGCTCTCCGCGCGCTCGGCCCGGACCTCCTCCACCCGCAGCAGCAGCTCCCGGACGATCAGCTGGTCGATCACGGGGCTCGCCATGTCGAACGGCTCGCGGGCGATGGTCAGGCGGCGGGCCAGCGGCGCCGTGGTGCGGATCCAGCCGATGCGCAGCCCGCCCCACAGCAGCTTGGACGCCGACCCGATGGTGACGACCCGGCCGCCGGAGTCGTAGGCGGCGAGCGGCGGCTCGCGCGGCGCGCCGAGGTCGAGGGCGAGGTCGGCGAAGGTCTCGTCGGTGACGAGGAACGCGTCGGCGCGGCGTCCGGCGTCGACGAGCGCGGCCCGTTCGGCGGCGGGCATCAGGTGCCCGGTCGGGTTCTGGAAGTCGGGGATCGTGTAGGCCATCCGGACGGCGGCCTGCCGCATGGCGCCCGCGATCAGCTCGACGTCCCAGCCCTCGTTGACGCCGACCGGGACGAGCCGGGCCCCGCGGGCGCGGAGCGCGCCGAGCGCGTGCGGGTAGGTCGGGCGCTCCACCATGACCGCGTCGCCGGGCTCGACGAGGACCTGCGCCAGCAGCGTGAACGCGTGCTGCGCGCCGGTGGTCACGACGATCTGGTCGGGACGGGTCGGGACGCCGCGCGTCGCGTAGCCGTCGGCGATGACCTGCCGCAGGCCCGCCAGCCCCGCGGGCTCGTATCCGGGGCCCGAGCTGTAGCGGGGCAGCTCGTCGACGGCGGCGGCGACGGCCTCGCCGAAGATCGCCGGGGCGCCGGGGGTGGCGCAGCCGAGGTCGACGAACGACGGGTCGTCGGGCACGGGATGGGCCTTGCCGAACCGGCCGTGGTGCGCCGCCGAGACGTGCGGCTCGGCCGACGACATCCGGACCGGGGGCAGGGCCGTCCAGCTGCCCGCGCCCTGCCGGCTCTCGACGTAGCCCTCGTCGCGGAGCCGGTCGTAGGCGGCGGTGACGGTGGTGCGGCTGACGCCGAGCGCGGCGGCGAGGTCGCGTTCGGCAGGGAGCCGGGTGCGCAGGGCGAGGCGCCCGTCCAGGACGAGGCCGCGCACCGACCGGGCGAGCGCCGCGTAGACGGGCCGCTCCCCCGAGACGTCGCCCAGCAGCCGGGCCAGGTGCGGGCCGCTCACATACCGTGTGCTCACACAAGCCACTTTCCCATATTGGCCCTATAAGTACCAGTCCACTCTCCGGCAAAGTGGGCCGAGACGATGCCACCGATGGGTTTGGAGCGCGACAATGGCCTTGATGGTGCGCCGGTTGGTGCAGCTGTACGTCGGATTGGCCTTGTACGGGCTGGGGATCGCCCTGCAGGTGTCGTCCGGCCTCGGGAACGACCCGTGGGACGTCTTCCACCAGGGCCTGTCCCGGCGCTTCGGCCTGTCGATCGGCGTCTGGATCATCCTCGTGGGAGCGCTGGTCATGCTCGCGTGGATCCCGCTGCGGCAGCGGCCCGGCATCGGGACGATCAGCAACGTCGTCCTCGTCGGCGCCTTCGCGGACCTGTTCCTCTGGCTGCTGCCCGAGCCCGGCGCGCTCACCGCCCGCTGGGCCTTCCTGGTCACCGCCGTGCTGGTGGGCGGGTTCGCGACCGGCTGCTACATCGGCGCGGGCGTAGGCCCAGGCCCGCGCGACGGCCTGATGACCGGGCTCGCCGCGCGCGGCCGGTCCATCCGCGTGGTGCGGACGGCGATCGAGCTGAGCGTGCTCGCCGCGGGCTGGCTCCTCGGCGGCACCGTGGGGATCGGAACGCTCCTGTACGCGGTGGCGATCGGCCCGCTGACGCACGTGTTCCTGCCCGCCCTCACGATCAAGCGGCCCGCCCCGGAGCCGGACCCGGAACCCGCCCGCGCCGCCTAGCGCGCGAACGGGCGGACGGCCTGCTCGCCGAGCGGGGGCGCGGGCCGCACGGCGTCCTCGATCAGCTCGCCGGTGCCGGTGGTGGCGGCGTTCAGCGGGGCGGGCGCGACGGCGGCCCGCGGGCCGCTCAACGTTCGGCGGCAAGCGTGGCCAGAACGGTGGAGAACTCTTGGGGCAGGACCAGCGTCTCGCCCTCGTAGCGGGTCTCGAGGTAGGTCATCTCACCGGCGCGCCACCAGTACAGGTGCGGGCTGAGCGAGCCCGGCCCCTCCTCGTAGGCGCGGTGGGCCTGCGCCTGCAGTTCCGTGGCGGCGGCCACGGCCGTGTCGTAGCGGGCCCTCGCGTGGCCTTCGGCGAGGCGGAGCGGGTGGGTGACGATGAGGCTGCGGTTGGGGGCGATGACCAGCGCGCCGTGCGGGCCGATCGGCAGGTACTCCTCCAGCCACGCCAGGTGGGTCGCGACGTAGAACGTCCAGCCGTGCAGGACGGAGACGCGGACGCCGCCGAGGTCCTGCTCGTCGACCTGGAGCGGTCCGTCGCCGCGGACGTTCGCGCGGCCGAGCATGAACAGCGCGTCGCCGGAGACCGGCCAGCCGTTCATCTCCTCCTTGCTGAGCGTCCGGACGGACGTCGGCGTGTCGACGACCACGACCTCGATCAGGCCCGGCGCGAACGGGCGGGCGGCCAGCCCGCCGTTGTCGGCCTCGTCCGGGTAGATGCGGGTGCGCAGCAGATGCTGGGCGAGGTCGAAGTCGCTGAGGTCGAGGGGCTCCTCCATCGAGGTGACGATGGTGGTGACGTAGTCGGAGACGACGGCGGGCCAGTCCGTGCGGGGCACGAGGCGGGCGAGCTGCCGCACGTCCCGCATGTTGACGGGCAGGCGCGTCGGGCCCTCCAGCATCATGATCTCGCCGGGGGCGCGGCGGCAGCTGTAGCCGAGGCTCTCGGCGACGAGCACGAGCAGCGAGTCGAGGGTGCCGTCGTCCCACGGATGGGGACGTGCGTGGCGGCCGCTCATCGCGCACCTCCTGGGGGCGCTACAAGGGTGAGCGCGCCGGCGTCCGGCACGGCGGGGTCCGGACCTGTATCGGGAACTGGGGGGTCGAGCACTTTCGTGTCGAGCACTGTCGTGTCGAGCATGGTGGTGTCGAGCACGGCGGGAGCACCGAGCTCCAGCGTACGCTGCCGCGGGCCGTGGCCCGCCGGAACGCCCGCGAGAACGGGGACGCCGAGCGGCCCGAGCCGCGCGGCGAACACCGAGTCGAGCTCGGCGGGGTCGCCGCAGTCGCGCCAGGAGCCGAGCGCGATCCCGGCGGCGCCGTCGAACCACCCCGCCTGGAGGAGCTGGACGAGCATCCGGTCGATCCGGTAGGGCGCCTCGGTGACGTCCTCAAGGAAGACGATGCGGCCCGCGGCGGGCGGCGGCGCGTACGGGGTGCCGAGCAGGGCGGTGAGGAGCGACAGGGTGCCGCCGGTGAGGGGGCCCTCCGCGCGCCCAGGCCGCAGCGCGTGCGTGCCGGGCAGGGCGACGGGGCCGCCGAACAGGGCGGCGCGGAGGCCGTCGAGCGATTCGTCGGGCATGCCCCTCGATACGGCCGGGGCGAGGTCGGCGATCATTCCGGCGGGCATGGGGCCGAAGGACGTGGTGATGCCGAGGCGCGTCCCGAAGGCGGCGTGCAGGGCGGTGACGTCGCTGGCGCCGTGCAGGATCTTCGGCCCGCGGCCGGACGCGGCGGACGCCTCCGCCGCGGCGCCGAGGGCGTCCCAGTCGAGCAGGTCGAGGACGCGGGTGGCGCCGTAGCCGCCCCGCGCGCAGATCACCGCGCGGACGCGGGGGTCGCACCAGGCGTCCTGGAGGTCGGCGGCCCGGTCGGCGTCGCTCCCGGCCAGCCGGTGCCAACCGTCTCGGAGCGGTCCAGAATGACCCAGGTTGACAGGGTCGAGGGCGTGCTTGCCGACCACCGCGTCAAGGCCGAGGTCGTGGAGGACGGCGCAGCCGGCCTCGAGGCGGGCGGGCTCGGCGGGACCGCTGGGCGCGATCACGGCGACCCGGTCACCGGGCCGCAATCGCCCGTACCTGAGGGCCTCCCGGGACCGCGCCGGGCCGCCCCGCAGGCCGGCGCCGGGCGCGTCGGACGGCTCCTCGGCCGCCTCCGCGCGGGCGCCCCCGCTGTTCAACCCGATCCCTCCTCGCACCGCGACGGATAGAGCTTGTCAGGATCCGGACGCCAGCGGAAGAGCTGACCGGTCACGACCCCCCAACAGATCATCTCCCGGTCATCCCCCCGTACCGAGTGCGATTCGGACGAGGCGCGGGAGCGTCTCGCCGACCGGCCGCCGCAGCACCGCGTCGGCCAGTTCATCGTACGGCGTCTCCTCCGCGTTGATGATCACCAGCCGGGCGCCGTGGTCGGCGGCCTCCAGGCACAGCCCGGCGGCGGGCTGGACGGTCAGCGACGTGCCGGCGGCCAGGAACAGGTCGCAGGACCGGGCCGCGGTGATCGCCGCGTCGAGGACGTCCTGGTCGAGCGCCTGGCCGAAGGAGATCGTCGCGGACTTCTGGACGCCGCCGCACTCGGCGCAGGGCGGATCGTCCTCGCCGGCGTCGACGCGGGCGAGGATCTCGGGCATCGGGGTGCGCAGGTCGCAGGACAGGCAGACGACCTCGCGCATCGTGCCATGGATCTCGATGACCTTGCCGTCGGACGAACCGGCGCGCTGGTGCAGCCCGTCGATGTTCTGGGTGATCAGCGCGCGGAGCCGGCCGGCCCGCTCCAGCTCGACGAGGGCGGCGTGGGCGGCGTTGGGCTCGGCGTCCCAGACCGGGCTGTCGCGCCGGGAGCGCCAGGCGCGGCGGCGCACCTCCTGGACGGCGACATAGGCGTCGATCGTGGACATCGCCTCCGCCGACGGGTCCTTCGTCCAGACGCCCCGGGGGCCGCGGAAGTCGGGGATGCCGCTGTCGGTGGAGATTCCGGCGCCGGTCAGCACCGTGATCGCCGCGGCGCCGGGGAGGAACTCGGCGAGCGTCTGGGGAGCGTCCACCCGCAACATGTTAGGCCCCGAACGGATATCCGCCGAGCTCACGGAGCGTCACGGACGGAGCGGTCTTCAAAAGGTGACAAACTTGGCCCTGGTATGAGGTCGACGCCGCACATCCTGGTGGTCAACGGCACCAAGGTCCGCCGCCCGGTGTTCATCCTGGGCGCTCCGCACTCCGGTGCGGAGCTGCTGGCGCGTGCGGTCAAACGCTCCCCCGGCTTCCATCTGACCACCGGCCGTCACGGTGTGCTGCGCGTCACTTACGCGTTCGCGCGGCAGCCGTCGATCGCGACCGAGCGCGAGAAGGGCGCGGCGCGGGTGCTGCGGGACGCCTGCGCCGAGGCGTGGCTGGTGTCGGCCCGGGCCTGCGCGCAGTGCCCGGACGAGTGCCGCGAGCTGGCCGGGCTCCCGCCGCGGCGGCCGGACCGCGCCGAACACGCCGGCCCACCCGCCGCCGGCCCGGCGGAGCCGTGCGTGGAGCCGTCCGGGATCGTCCGGTTCGCCGACGCGTCGCCCGACCTGATCTACAGCGCCGACGTGCTCCTGGACGCCTTCCCCGACGCGCAGCTCGTCCAGCTCATCCGGGACGGCCGCGACGCGGTCGCCGACATGCTGGCCGACGAGCGCTGCCTGGCCTGGTTCAAGCCGGGCCTCGCCAACCTCGACACGGTGTTCCCGAACCCGTTCTTCGGCGTCGAGGACCACACCGAGCGGAGCCGGTGGCCGCGCGCCGCGCTCGCCGTCAAGTGCGCGCTGCGCTGGCGGGGCTCGGTGCGGCTCAGCGCGCGGCTGCGGCAGCAGGTGCCGGAGGAGCAGCTGTTCACCGTCCGCTACGAGGAGCTGGTGGCCAAGCCGCGCCGCGTCGGCACGGCCCTGTCGGAGTACCTGGACGCGCCGATCTCCAGGACGGCCCTGTCCGGCCTGGTCCGCGCCGGGGAGGTCCGCGCCGAGGCGGGGGCCGGGGTCGGGTCGTGGCGGGAGCGGCTGACGCCGCGGCAGCTCGCCCAGGTCGAGAAGATCGCCGGGACGGAGCTGCGGCGGCTCGGCTACCGCCTCGGCTCAGACCTCTGAGCGGTCACCCCGCGCCGTTCATTCGGCGCCGAGCGGCTCGGTCTGGCGTTCCTCGTCGCGCTGGTGGGAGAACTGCGTGCGGTACAGCTCGGCGTACAGGCCGCCCTGGAGCAGCAGCTCCTCGTGGCGCCCGCGCTCGGCGACCCGGCCGCCGTCGATCACCAGGATCTGGTCGGCCTCCCGGATCGTCGACAGCCGGTGCGCGATCACCAGCGACGTCCGCCCGGCGAGGGCCGTCCGCAGGGCCCGCTGGACGGCCGCCTCGGACTCGGAGTCCAGGTGCGCGGTCGCCTCGTCCAGGACGACCACCGACGGCGCCTTGAGCAGGAGCCGCGCGATGGCGAGCCGCTGCTTCTCCCCGCCCGACAGCCGGTAGCCGCGGTCGCCGACGACGGTGTCCAGGCCCTCGGACATCGCGGCGACCAGCCCGCCGATCTGCGCGGCGTCCAGCGCGGCGAGGATCTCCGCGTCGGAGGCGTCCGGGCGGGCGTAGCGCATGTTCTCGCGGATGGTGTCGTGGAACAGGTGCGCGTCCTGGCTGACCACGCCGATCTCGGCGCGCAGCGATTCGAGGGTGACGTCGCGGACGTCCACGCCCCCGATCCGGACCGCGCCCTCGGACACGTCGTACAGCCGCGACACCAGGTGCGTGATCGTCGACTTGCCGGCGCCGGACGGCCCGACGAGCGCGACGAGCCGTCCGGGCGCGGCGGTGAAGTCGACGTCGTGCAGGACCTCGCGGCCGGGGGCGGTGTCGGTGCGCGCGATCGACTCCAGCGACGCCAGCGACACCTCGTCCGCCGACGGGTAGGCGAACCGGACGTGGTCGAACTCGATCGACGGCGCCTGCGGAGCCTTCGTCAGAGACGGGACCTTTTCGTCGGACGCGCGGCGGGCCTTGTCGAGCGGGCGGGCGCCCTCGCGGTCGCGGATCAGCGGCTTGAGGTCCAGGACCTCGAAAACGCGGTCGAAGCTGACGAGCGCGGTCATGACGTCCACGTGGACGTTCGACAGCGCGGTGAGCGGCCCGTACATGCGGGTCAGCAGGGTGGCGAGGGCGACGAGCGTGCCGATCTCGAAGGTGCCGTCCACGACCAGGGCGCCGCCGACGCCGTAGACCATCGCGGTGGCGAGGGCCGCGACGAGCGTCAGCGCGGTGAAGAACACCCGGCCGTACATGGCCGCGATGATCCCGACGTCGCGGACGCGCGCGGCGCGCCCGCGGAAGTTCTCCTCCTCCTCGGAGGGGCGCCCGTACAACTTGGCCAGCATCGCGCCCGCGACGTTGAACCGCTCGGTCATCAGCGAGCCCATCTCGGCGTCCAGCACCATCTGCTCGCGGCTGACGCGCTGCAGGCGCTTGCCGACCCACTTGGCCGGCAGGATGAAGATCGGGAGCAGCAGCAGCGCGATCAGCGTGACCTGCCACGACAGGATCATCATGGTGACCAGCACCATGGCCAGGCTGAGCACGTTCGACACCACCGAGGACAGGGTGGTGGTGATCGCGCGCTGCGCGCCGATGACGTCGTTGTTGAGGCGGCTGACGAGCGATCCCGTCTGGGCGCGCATGAAGAACGCGACGGGCTGCCGCTGGACGTGCGCGAAGACCTGGCTGCGCAGGTCGTAGATGAGCCCTTCGCCGATGCGCGCCGAGTACCAGCGCTGCGCGAGGCCGAGCACGGCCTCCACCAGCGCGAGCCCGGCGACGGCGACCGCGAGCCAGATCACCAGGTCCTGCCGTCCCGGCAGGATGCCGCGGTCGATGATGCCCTTGAGCAGCAGCGGGTTGGCGACGACGATCAGCGCGGCCAGCGAGTTCAGGGTGAGGAACAGCACCAGCTCGCGGACGTAGGGCCGGGCGTAGCTCGCGATCCGCCCGACGGTGCCGGGCTTGAGCTTCTGCTGGGTGACGGAGCCGTCCCTGCGGAACGAGGCCATCACCTGCCATCCGTTGCCCGGCATTCCCGGCATTCCCATCAAGCGCCTCCGAGGTCCGCCCGTACGCGATCACGCCAGTGTGATCAAACCGTGCGATCAAGCATGTGTAATCAAGTAAGCATCGCAGCGTCCGGTGGCACAACGCGCCTCCGGACGGGCGCCTTCCCGCGTCCGCTGACGGCGTAACCGCCGGGCGCCCCGGGCGGCGCGACCACGCCCCGGTGACTCCCCGGCGGCGGCCGGAAGCGGGCAGCTTATGGACTTCACCGGCACTCTGCGGGTTAATGATCATTACGATTTCTGGCTCACACCCCCCAGGAGCCCCTGTGAACCATCGCCTCCCGCGCGGCGGCGCCGGCGTGATCACCTTCACGGCCGCAGTGCTCGCCCTCACCGCGCTCCCAGCGGGGGCGGCCGGACCCACGAGGTCCGCGTCGCCCGGATCCGCTCCAGCGGCGAAGATCTCGGTGCACAACGGCGAGACCCGGCCGATCTATTCCCGCGCCGACGCCGTCACCCAGACCGTGGACATCGAGACCACCGTCGACAGCGACCGCGACGGCGTCCGCGACCGGGTCCGGATGCGGATCATGCGCCCGAAGGAGACCGACACGGCCGGGCTCAAGGTCCCGACGATCCTGGAGGCCAGCCCGTACTGGGCCGGCACCCATGACGTCCCGATGCATCCGGTCGACATCGACGACGCGCGCAAGCGGGGCCTCGCCGCCCCGTTCCGCGGCCTCGCCGAGATCTTCCCCGGCTACTACGACAACTACTTCCTGCCCCGCGGCTACGCCATCGCGAACCTGGACAGCATCGGGACCGGCGGCTCGACCGGGTGCCCGACGTCCGGCGACCGCGACGAGCAGGCGGGCGCGAAGGCCGCGGTGGACTGGCTGAACGGCCGCGCCCGCGGCTGGGCGCCGGACGGCTCCCCCGCCAAGGCGTCCTGGTCCACCGGCAACGTCGGCATGATCGGCCAGTCCTACAACGGGACGCTGCCGAACATGGCCGCCGCCACCGGCGTCGAGGGCCTGAAGGCCATCGTCCCGATCGCCGGCATCTCCAGCTGGTACGACTACTACCGCGCGGGCGGCGGCGTGGTCGCGCCCTACACCTTCCAGGGCGAGGACCTGGACATCCTGGCCAAGGTGGTGCTGACCCGCAAGAACCCCGAGGTCTGCGCGAAGGTCATCGAGGACATCGCGGCGACGCAGGACCGCGAGACCGGCGACTACGGCAAGGTCTGGGCGCAGCGCGACTACGTCGGCCAGGCGCGGAAGGTGCGCGCGGCCGTCATGGTCGTGCACGGGCTCAACGACTGGAACGTCAAGGTCAAGAACTCCGTGCAGTGGTGGAACGCCCTGAAGCAAGCCGGGGTGCCGCGCAAGCTGTGGCTGCACCAGGCCAACCACGCGACGCCGTTCCGCTGGCGCGTCGAGGAGTGGCTGCGGCAGACGCACCACTGGTTCGACCGCTACCTGTACGGCATCCAGAACGGCATCGAACGCGAGCCGCGGGTGGACGTCGAGCACCCGGACGGCACGTGGGAGACGGCCCGGGACTGGCCCGTGCCCGGCACCCGTACCGTCCCGCTCAGTCTGAACGCCGCGCCTTCGGGGCCGTCCGGGCAGCCGGGCACCCTCGGCCTCTGGCCGCGGCCCGGCGGGACGCAGTCGTTCGTCGACGCGGGCAAGACCCGCACGGCCGAGCAGCTCCTCGTCAACGAGGACCAGGCGGACCCGAACCGGCTCGCCTACCTGACGGGGGCGCTGCCGAAGCCCGTCCGGGTGAACGGCATCCCGTCGCTGTCGGTGCAGGCCGCGCTCGACGGGCGGTCGCCGTACCTGACGGCGCTGCTGGTCGACTACGGCACCGACACGCGTCCGACGGGCGCGCGGGTCAACACCAGTGAGCAGGTCTGCTTCGGGCAGAGCGTCGAAGGCGACGTCGGCTGCACGATCCGGCAGACGCTGAGGACGGAGACGGCCCCGTACAAGGTCATCACGCGCGGATGGCTGGACGTGCGGAACCGGCACAGCTTCAGCCGTACCGAGCCGATCAAGCCCGGCAAGACCTACACGTTCCGGTGGGACCTCGAGCCCACCGACTACGTCGTGAAGGCCGGCCACCGGCTCGGCGTGATCCTGCTGTCCACCGACTACGACTACACGCTGCGCTACCCGGCCGGCACCGAGGTCGGCGTGCGGCCGGGCGTCAGCAAGATCCTGCTTCCGCTCGCGCGCGGCGGACGCGAGTCGCTCCAGTAACCACGGACGCGGCACGGCCTGAAACGAGCCGGCGGGCCGGGGCAGGACTCCCCGGCCCGCCGGTTCATTCGCGTCCAGGGGTCTCCGGTCAGCTGGCGGAGAGGGCGCGGAGGCGGCCGATCTGCTCGCGGCGCTCGGCGGCGCTCTGCGCTTCGAGGGTGTTGCCCGCGGCCTGCCACAGCAGCCGCTTCGTCGCGGCGGCGGCGCCCGCGTCGACGGCGAGCAGCGCGTCCACCAGGTCGCGGACGGCGCCGTCCAGGCCGTCGCGCGGGACGAGGGTCTCGGCGAGCCCGATCCGGGCGGCCTCGTCGGCGGGCACGGTCCGGGCGGTGAGGCACAGCTCCAGGGCGCGTCCGATGCCGGCGATCTCCACCAGCGGCTTGGTGCCGGTCAGGTCGGGGACGAGCCCGAGCGCGGGCTCCTTCATGCAGAACGCCGCGTCGTCGGCGATCACGCGGATGTCGCAGGACAGCGCGAGCTGGAACCCGGCGCCGATGGCGTGGCCGTGGACGGCCGCGACCGTGACGATGCCGGGACGCCGGAGCCAGGTGTAGCCCTCCTGCAGCTCGGCGATGAAGCGGTCCGCGGCCTCGGCGTCGGAGCCGTCGGGGAGGCCGCCGCCGTCCCCGGAGAACATGCCGAGGTCGATGCCCGCGGAGAAGGACGGGCCGGCGCCCCGCACGACGACGACGCGCACCTCCGCGGGCAGGGAGCGCCCGATCGCGGCGAGCCCGCGCCATGTCGCGAAGGTCATGGCGTTCCGCCGCTCGGGCCTGTTCAGTGTGACGGTGGCGACGGCTCCGTCCACGTCCAGGAGGAGCCCCGCCTCGTCGAGACCGGGCACCGCCGGGCCGGTTGCGGGCGGGTTCCCGACCGTTTCCGGTCGGCCGTTCGTGCTCGCGTCCCCCATGCGTCGTTCCTCTCGATGAGCGTACGGGGCCCGCCCCGCCGTCCACGGGGCGGGCCCGGAAACCCGTCCGCCGCCGCGACCGAACCTTACTCGGTAGGCCGCGGCGACGGGTCGGGCCGTGCGCTCATCCGGGGGCGTTGTCCGGTCAGGACTTCTTGCCCCGGGTCGCGCCGCCGCGACCGCGCAGGTTGACGCCGGACTCGGTCAGAATCCGGTGGATGAAACCGTAGGAGCGGCCGGTGGCGGCTGCCAGGGCGCGGATGCTCTCGCCGGAGTCGTACCTCTTCTTCAGGTCCGCCGCCAGCTTGTCGCGCTCGGCACCGGTCACGCGGGTGCCCTTCTTGAGGGTCTCGGCCACGAGTACCTCCCGTAGTGATGTGGTGACCGCTGCGTTATCCCCCGCCATGATCAGTCATTCCCGGCTGTTCGGCTACCCACTCGGCCAGAAAAGATCTGTGGAAGTCACCCCGCAGGTCACGCGAGCGCCACCAGATCGGCAAAGTCGTCACTCCAGATGTCTTCCACCCCATCCGGCAGCAAAATCACTCTTTCCGGCGCGAGCGCCTCCACCGCGCCCTCGTCGTGGGTGACCAGGACGATGGCGCCGGCGAACGTCCGCAGGGCCCCGAGGATCTCCGCGCGGCTGGCCGGGTCGAGGTTGTTGGTGGGCTCGTCGAGCAGCAGGACGTTCGCGCTGGACACCACCAGCATCGCCAGCGCCAGCCGGGTCTTCTCGCCGCCGGACAGGACGCCCGCCGGCTTGTCGACGTCGTCGCCGGAGAACAGGAACGAGCCGAGGATCTTGCGGACCTCGACGGGCGCCATGCCGGGCGCGGCCGACTGCATGTTCGCAAGGACGGACCGTTCGACGTCCAGGGTCTCGTGCTCCTGGGCGTAGTAGCCGACCCGCAGGCCGTGGCCGGCGACCACCATCCCGGTGTCGGGCTCGTCGACGCCCGCCAGCAGGCGCAGCAGGGTCGTCTTGCCGGCGCCGTTCAGGCCGAGGACGACGACGCGGCTGCCCCGGTCGACGGCCAGGTCCACGTCGGTGAATATCTCCAAAGATCCGTACGATTTCGACAAACCCTCCGCGGTGAGCGGAGTCCGGCCGCACGGGGCCGGGTCCGGGAAGCGGATCTTGGCGACCTTGTCGGCCTGCCGCTCCCCCTCCACGCCCGCGAGCAGCCGCCTGGCGCGCCGGTCCATCTGCTGGGCCGCCTTGGCCTTGGTGGCCTTGGCGCGCATCTTGTCGGCCTGCGACAGCAGCGCTGACGCCTGCCGGTGCGCGTTGGCCGACTCGCGCTTGCGGCGCCGCTCGTCGGTCTCGCGCTGGTCGAGGTACTTCTTCCAGCCGACGTTGTAGATGTCGATCACGCAGCGGTTGGCGTCGAGGTGGAACACGCGGTTGACGACCGAGTCCAGCAGCTCCACATCGTGGCTGATCACGACGAGGCCGCCCTGGTGCGACTTCAGGAAGTCGCGGAGCCAGACGACCGAGTCGGCGTCCAGGTGGTTGGTGGGCTCGTCCAGCAGGAGGGTGTCGGCGCCGGAGAACAGGATGCGCGCCAGCTCCACGCGGCGCCGCTGGCCGCCCGAGAGCGTCCCGAGCGGCTGGGTCATCACCCGGTCCGGCAGGCCGAGGCTGGAGGCGATCGACGCCGCCTCCGCCTCCGCGGCGTACCCGCCGAGGACGTGCAGCCGCTCCTCCAGCCGCCCGTACCGGCGGACGGCCTTGTCGCGGTCGGCGCCCGTCGCGGCCGCCATCGCGTCCTCGGCGGCGCGGAGCTCGCGGATCACCTCGTCCAGGCCGCGGGCGGACAGGATGCGGTCGCGGGCCAGCTCGCCGAGGTCGACGTCGCGGGGGTCCTGCGGCAGGTAGCCGACGGTGCCGGACGAGGTCACCGCGCCCTGCGCGGGCAGCGCGTCCCCGGCCAGCACCTTGGTGAGGGTGGTCTTGCCGGCGCCGTTGCGCCCGACGAACCCGACCCGGTCGCCGGGGTTCACGCGGAACGTGGCGGCCTCGATCAGCAGCCGGGACCCGGCGCGCAGCTCGATGTCTTTCGCGATGATCACAGTGACAGGGCTCCCCTGACGGACGGCTCGGTGGACAGGCACGAAGAAGCGCGCCTCTCGGTCGGCGTTGCGACCGGGGCGCGCTCGGCGCGGGCCTGTCAGTTCGGGAGCGGAACCATCAACCCAGTGTACGTGACGGCGAGCCGCCTCCCGCCCCGCCGGACGGGTACCGGGCCCATACCGATCCGGTGCGGGCGATGTGTGAACGGCGCGGGTAGGGCCAGGATGAGGACACGGGCGTGCGACGGAGACCACAGGGGACCAGCGGTCCCAGCACGAAGGAGTGTGAGACGAATGACCCATGTCACGAGCAACCCACCTGAGGGCACACCGAACTGGATCGACATCGGCGTCCCCGACCTCGACCGGGCCAAGACCTTCTACGGGACCCTGCTCGGCTGGGAGTTCCAGGACACGGGCCCGGAGGGCGGGCATTACAACATGTGCATGCTGCGCGGGGAGCCTGTCGCGGGGATGATGCAGAACCCCGACGACCAGCCCCCGCAGTACTGGTGGAACGTCTACTTCGCCACCGACGACTGCGACGGCGCCATCAAGCGCGCCACGGACGCGGGCGGCGAGGTCGTCGTCCCGCCCATGGACGTGATGGACCAGGGCCGCATGACCATCGTCAAGGACCCGGCGGGCGCCCAGTTCGGCCTGTGGCAGGGCCAGGCCCACCCGGGCTCGCGGATCGTGAACGACGCGGGGTCGTTCACCTGGAACGACCTCTTCGTCCCCGGCGACGCCGGGCCCGCACGCGAGTTCTACAAGGCCCTGTTCGGCCACCAGGTCGAGCCGATGCCGGACGCCGAGGGCCTGGACTACACCACCATCGCCCGCCCGGACGGGCGCTTCATGGGCGGCGTCCTCGGCGGGGAGGGCCTCGTCGTCGGCGGCGGCACGGACCCGGTCGCGTCGTGGCTCACCTACTTCGCGGTCGACGACGCCGACGAGGCGGTCCGGCAGGTCCGCGCCGGCGGCGGCACGGTCGACGAGGAGCCGGCCGACACCCCGTACGGGCGCATCGCCACCGTCCGCGACCCGTTCGGCGTGCCGTTCCGCGTGATGAAGCCCGCACCGGACCCGGAGTCGTGACCCGCGCGTGCGAGTGAGAGGCCGCGGGGCCCGGACGCCGTCCGGGCCCCGCGGTCGCTCGCGCCCCTGCCGACCTCGCGGCCCTGCCGGCCCGCGCTCCGGTCAGCCGCGCTCGGCGGACAGGCGCTGGGTGATGGTGCGCTGGAGTCGCTGAAGCCCGTTCGTGCCGACCAGCCCGATCTGGCCTTCGAGGTCGCGCAGCAGGACGTCCTCGTTCATCACGACCTCGGACGACTGCATCATCACCGTGCCCTGCCCGGTGAAGTCGAACTGGTGCTCCTCGCCGGACTGCCCGCCGATCCCGAACACCATCCGGGCGGCGCCGAACGCCCCGCGCATGTACGAGTGGTCGTAGTGGTGGCAGGGGGACGGGCAGTCGGCCCAGCCGAGCAGCGCCTGCGGGTCGACCCTGATCGGCGGCTCGACGAAGTGGACGGGCCCGTTGGAGGCCGCCACGAAGCGTCCCGTGCCGATCAGCGTCAGGAACCCGGGGATGATCGACTGCTTGAGCTCCAGGCCCGGCTCGAACGCGAGGAGGTTCCCGGCCCGGACGGTGAGGTTCCCGTTGTCCAGGTCGAAGGAGTTGACGTCGAACCCGCGGTCGGCGAGGACGAGCTTCCCCTGCCCCTGCGCGACGATCCAGTCCTGCGCGTACAGCGGCGAGTTGAAGGTGTGCGCGACGAGGGAGTCGAGCGGCCCCGCCGACAGCGCCTCGAACCTGATCTGCCCGTAGTAGGCGATCATCTTGCCCTTCTGCGCGAACCACTGCCCGTTGAGGTCGACGCTGAAGGCGTACGGGTTGACGTTGTCGTTGGACGGGAGCGTCACCGGGTTCCAGGTCTGCGTGTGCGTGCCGTAGGTGCTCACGGTCAGATCTTCCTCTCGCTGGCCTGGACGTAGACGACGCCGAGGCCGCTCAGTTCGAGCTGGAACGCCTCGCCGGAGCCGCGTCCGACCAGGTCGCGCAGCCCCACCGCCGTGGTGAGCTTGTTCTGCACCTGGCCGCGGTGCGCGACGTACGCCTGCGGGTCGACGTGCACGGGCCGCTGCTGGCTGATCGGCAGCTCCATCACGCCGCCGTGCGACAGCACCGCGCACGAGCCGTGGCCCGTGAGCGTCGAGGTGAACAGGCCCTGCCCGGTGACCGCGCCGCGGACGATGCCGCGCACGCCGCCCTGCTCGCCCATGAACATCGTCCCGACCTGCAGGGACGCGTCGTGCGCCAGCAGCCGGTCGGCCTCCACGTAGAGGGTGTCGGCGCCTTGCAGGTCGATGACGGTGACGTGCAGCCCGCCGTGCCCGAACAGGACGCTGCCCTGCCCGGTGACGTGCATCATCGCGCTGCGCTCGCCGGCGACGGCGCGTCCGATGGTGCCGCCGATGCCCTGCCCGGCGGTCGCGCTCGGCGCGAACGACACCGGCCCGGTGTAGGCGAGCATCGCGCCGCGCTTGCTGTAGACCTCCTGGCCCGGCCCGATGGGCACCTGGAGCATCTTGGAGTTGATCGACTGGTATCCGGGCATCAGATCTCCAAGATTCCGCCGCGTTCGGACGGCTGGACGTACACCAGGCCGTGCCCCTGGTACCGGAACTGCACGCTCTCCCCCGAACCCTGGCCGATCACCGTCCGCCAGTTGACGTCGGTGACCACGTCCTGCTGGAGCTGCCCGTGGTGGCAGACGTAGGCGTGCGGATCGACGCACAGCGGCGACTGCGGCGTCACCTCCAGCACGATCGCGGTGCCCTCGGACAGGATCGCGACCGTCCCGTGCCCCTCCACCTTGGTGGTGGCGAGCCCCTGCCCCGTGCCCATGCCCCGCAGCCCGACGAAGTGGACGCCGGTCTGCAGGTTCCCGTCGAGCGCGAGGAGGCTCTCCGACTCGACGAACAGGGTGTCGCCGGTCAGCGGGACGAGGGTCACCTCCGTCGCCTCGCTCGCCAGGTACACCGTCCCCTGCCCGCTGATCTCCATGAGGGTCATGCCCTCACCGGCGATCCTGCGTTTCAGCGCGCCCCGCAGCCCCTCGCCGCCCGATATGCCCTGGCGTTTGAACGACATCTGGCCCTCGTAGGCGACCATGGAGCCGTTCAGCGCCCTGATGGTCTCGCCGCCGAGGTCGACGGCGAGCATCTTGGAGCCGTTCATTCGAAATTGCGCCACGAAGCGAGAAGATACAGCTGTTCCGGGGGGGTGGGGGTGGTCCCCACAGGAGATTCAGCCGTTCCCGGGGGTGTGGGGGGGTCGTCCCCCACAATTGGCCAGCCCGGCGCGTTGACGGTCCGCCGCGCACGCGGATCGGGAAGGATGAGCACCATGTGGATCGCTCCCGAACGCCGCAGTCTCGGCAGGTGGGCCGTGCCCGGGCTCGTCCTGGGCGCCGGTGTGGTGGTCGGGGCCGTGCTGGCCGCCGACGGGCGGTCGGGGACGGCCCTCGTCGCGCTCGCCGCGCTGGCCGGCTACGCCGCCTACCTCGCCTACCGGCGCAACGAGCCGGCGCTGCCGATCAGCGATGGCTTCGGCTCCGGCACCCGCGCCCGCGCGCATCTGCGGGCCGCGGCGATGACCGGAGACGTGCTGACCGTCGCGGTGGTCGGCGGGCTGACCGTCCAGGCGCTGCGCGGCGCCGACATCACCGCGTACGTCTGGCTCGCCGCCGTCGCCGGCGTGACCTATCTGCTGTCGGCGTTCGCCGGCGGCCGCGGCCTCTGAACCGCACCCGGCCTCTGAACCGCGCACGGCTCGCTGGACCCCGCGCGACGTACCGAACCCCGCTCTGCCACCGAACCAGTGACGGCCGCTGACCGAGCGTGGCCCCAGAGCCGTCAATGCCCTCTGAACTGCGAATGTTGGGTTAACTTCGGCTGACACATCTAGTTTCGTCGCGAAGTGAAGCGACATGATGCGGATGTGTCAGCAGTCGATGCACTTGACGCCCTCCTACCCGCCCGGGCGGTGTTCCATCCGGTCGTCGACCTCGGCACCGGAACCGTCGTCGCGGTGGAGGCGCACACCCCGCCGGCCGGCGTGTCCGGCCCCATGCGGCCCGATCCGGCGGCCGAGGACGTGCGGCGCGCGGTCGAGGCCGCCCGCGCCGGCACCGGACTCGGCACGCCGCTGCCGCTGCAGATCGGCCTGCGCACCGAGACCCTGGCCCGCGGCGACGACCTGCTCGCCGAGCTGCACCGCGGGCTCAGCGACACCGGACGCCGCCCGCAGGAGATCATCATCTGCGTGTCCGGCGGGTTCCCGCCCGCCGCGCGCCCACCCGTCACCGCCGCGCTGTCGGCGCTGCGCCGGACCGGCTACCTCGTCGGCCACGCCGGTCTCGGCGCCGCCCACGCGCCGCTGGACCTGCTCGTGGACGGCGCGTCCTACCTGCTGAAACTCGATCCCGAGCTGGCGCGCAGGTCGGTGTCGGAGCCGCGCCGCGCGGCGCTGGTGGGAAGCCTGGTCGAGCTGGCGCACCGCCTGGAGACGCACGTCCTGGCGCCGCACATGGCGACCCGCGAGCAGGTGCTGCACATGCGCGACGCGGGGGTACGGCTCGTCCAGGGGCCCGCGCTGGCGCCGCCGGAGTGGCGGCCGGGGATGCCGATCCACATCCCGGTCGCGGCCGCCGAGGAGTCCGCCCGGCCGGATCCGGGGCTGGGGCTCGGGCCGCGGGTCTCGGAGTTCACCCTCCCGGCCGTGACGCTGCCGCACACGGCGACCGCGGGCGAGGTCCTCAACGCGCTGAACGCCGAGACAGGCATCACCAGCGTCGTCCTGGTCGACGACCGGCAGCGGCCCCGCTGCACGGTGGACCGGACGCGTTTCCTGCTCCGCCTGTCCGGCGCGTACGGCCACGCGCTGCACGCCCGCCGTCCCGCCGCGCGGCTCGCCGACCCGCCCCGCCCCGTCCCGCGCACCGTCCCGGCGGTCGCGGCGCTGCGGGCCGCGGGCCAGGAGAGCGAGCGCGTCTACGACGACCTGGTCGTGGTGGACGAGGTCGGACGCTGCCTCGGCATCGTCCGCGTCGCCGACCTGATCCGCAGCCTGTCGAGCTGAACCCCGCCTCGGAGCGCCGGCCCCGGAGCGTCCGGCGCGCTGAGATCGTCGCTGGCGGGTCAGACCGCCCCGGGTGATCCTTTATGCGGATCGGGCCCGGAACGCCCGGTTGCGGCCGCCTCCTGGGCGAGGATGGCCGCCTGGACGCGGCTGGCCAGCCCGAGCTTGCCGAGAATGCGGCTGACGTGCGTCTTGGTGGTCGTCTCCGCCATGTCCAGCCGGGCCGCGATCTGACCGTTCGAGAGGCCCTCCCCCAGGCACGCGAACACCTCCCGCTCCCGCGGCGTCAGCTCCGCGAGCCCCGGCGCGGACGCCACCGCCGCCGGGCGGGCGGCGAAGGCGCCGATCAGCCGCCGGGTGACCTTCGGCGCGATGATCCCCTCGCCCGCCGCGACCGTCCGCACCGCCTCCACCAGCTTGTCGGCGTCGACGTCCTTGAGCAGGAACCCGGCCGCGCCCGCCCGCAGCGCGCCGAACACGTACTCGTCCATGTCGAACGTGGTCAGCACCAGCACGTCCGCGATGCCCGCGATCTCCCGGGTGGCGCCGATGCCGTCCAGCCTGGGCATGCGGACGTCCATCAGCACCACGTCCGGCCGCAGCTCCCGGGCCAGCTCCACCGCCCGCACCCCGTCGGCCGCCTCGCCCACCACCCGGA
>NZ_VCKW01000114.1 GCF_005889715.1 Actinomadura soli | reverse complement strand
GGCCATCGCGGACGGGTCCTCCGGATGGGCGGGGGCGGCCGCGGCGGTGTTCGGGGTCGGCACGGCCTTGGTGCTGGACGAGTTCGCGCTCGTCCTCCATTTGAAGGACGTCTACTGGAGCGAACAGGGCCGGTTGTCGGTCGAGGTCGTGTTCATCACCGTCGCGATGTGCGGACTGCTGCTGGTGGGGCTGCGGCCGGCGGGGATGGACGACGCCGCCGGGGACGGGATGTGGGCGATCGCGTTAGCGCTCATCTTCAACCTGTGCTTGGCCTTCATCGCGCTTCTGAAGGGCAAGATCTGGACCGGGCTCATCGGGTTGTTCATCGGCGTGGTGGCGTTCGCCGGGGCCGTCCGGCTGGCTCGTCCTGACTCTTTGTGGGCTCGGCGCCGCTACGCGGAGGGCTCGCGGAAGGAGCGCCGTTCCCGGGCGCGCGAGCGCCGGTACCGGCTGCCCCTCCAGCGGCTGGGCGACTGGCTGAGCGACCTCGTCGCCGGCCGCCCCTCCGGCTAGCGCGCCAGTGGCCCCGTGACCGTAGATCTTTTCTGTAAAGACCGCGAACTATTACAGGGGGTGTGGACGTCTGACTGTGTGGTGGCCGTGGACATCGGGGGACCACGGCCACCCCAACGTCAGTAGGGCGACGGGCCGCCGAACATCTCGCTCAGGCGCGGCGCCAGGTAGTGGTCGCCGCGCAGTTCGAGGCGGCCGTCCATGAGGAGCGACGCCGGGTTGGCGTCGCCGGCGAGGATTCGCAGGAAATCGGCCGTCGCCAGCGTGAGGGTGAGGGCCGGGTCCCGTGCCGGGCCCGACCGGGCGCGGGCGCGGGACTTTCCGATGTGCAGCGTCCACACGGTCCGGCCTTGGGCGCGAGTGAGCCGGAACTCCAGCTCGCCGGTGAATCCGGCCGAGGCGGACGGGTCGAAGGCACGGGCCATCCCGGCGAAGAACACGCGCTGCGCGCCGGGGCCGAAACGCTTTTCGATCTGCGCGTCGGAGCGGCCGTGGACGAGCTTGTAGAAGCCCTGCTGGCACCTTCTGCGAGCGGCGGTGCGGACGTCGACGCGGATGGGGCGCCGCCGCGAGGAACGGTGGACGCGGGTGACTTCCGCGTCCTCGTCGATGCGGTAGCCGGGCGGCGGTTTCCGTGCCGGTTCGCGGCGGGCGAGGGCGGCTTCGATGGCGGGCGCGAGGCGTTCGGCCTTTTCGGCCTCGCGTTCGTCCCGTCCTTCGGTGAAGCGCGGCAGCACCGATTTCCCGAACAGTTCGAGGGACTCGCAGATGTGCTCGTGCTTGTTCGGCCCCGCCTGCAGGACGAACGAGATCTGGTCGACGCCGGCCGACTCGTACCGCCGGATGAGTTCGGTGACCTGGTCCGGTGTGCCGACGGCGCCGCGAAGCGACCCGACATTGACGTTGAGGCTCTCCGCGTTGGCGATGATCTCCTGGCGGGAGAAGCCGCGGGATTCGCGCCGCCGCAGGAACTCGTCCCAGACATTGGTGCGTCCGGGGTCATGCGGAGTCGTCCCGTAGTAGTGCGCCAGCGCGAAGGCGAAGAAATGCGCTCCGTCGATGCCCCGGTCGATGGCGGTGGCCTCGTCCTCATGCAGCATCATCGGCAGGACGACGGCCACGTTCGGGTTCACCGCGAAGCCCGCCGGGACGCATTCGTCGGACGCGATGATGCGGTAGTAGTCGTCCACCCATCTGCCGGCGTCCTCCGGCTCGACGAACGAGAACGACAGCGCGCCGATGCCGTTCCGCGCCGCGAACTGGATCGTCTCCCGGCGCGAGCACGCCACCCACAGCGGCGGATGCGGCTTCTGCAAGGGCTTCGGCAGGACGTTCCGCGGCGGCATCGTGATGTCGGCGGAATTCCATCCGGCGAACGGCTCCTCGACGAACATCCGGGTGATGGCGTCTATCGCGTCCTGCCATTGGGCGCGCTTGTCGGCGCGGCGGACGCCGAACCCGCCGAGTTCCGCGCTCGAACTCGACTCGCCCGTCCCGAAGTCCACCCGGCCGTTGGAGACGAGATCGAGCGTCGCGACACGTTCGGCGATGCGGGCCGGATGGTTGACGGCGGGCGGCAACTGGACGATCCCGTGCCCGAGCCGGATCCGCTTGGTCCGCTGCGACGCGGCCGCCAGGAACACCTCCGGCGCCGACGAATGCGAATACTCCTCCAGGAAATGGTGCTCGACTTCCCAGACGTAGTCGAAGCCGACCCGGTCGGCGATCTCCACCTGGTCCAGCGCGTCCTGGTAGAGCTTCAGCTCCTGCCCGTCCTCCCACGGCCGCGGCAACTGGTGCTCGTAGAACAGTGAGAACCGGATCGCGATCACCCCCGATGGCCAGCCTCACCCGGATTGGACGTCCCGTCAACAAGGCCGGGCCGCCCGGTGGCGTCCGGCGGAGCGATAATCAGGTGGGAATGTCCGATCCATTTGGCATGCTTGGGACGTGAGCCCACGTGCGATGAGTCCCGTCCTGATCGGCAGGTCGGCCGAGCTGGCGGAGCTGGAGAACGCCCTCGCCGGCGCGCCCGGGGCCGTGCTCGTCGGCGGCGACGCGGGTCTCGGCAAGACCCGGCTGATGCGCGAGTTCACGAGCACCGTCGACGGGGAGCGGGCCAGGGTGCTCGCCGGTGGCTGCCTGGAGCTCGGCTCCGACGGCCTGCCGTTCGCGCCGTTCACGACCGTTCTGCGCGACCTCGTCCGCGACATCGGCATCGACGGCGTCGCCGGGCTCGTGCCGCGCGGCGACACCGGCGGCCTCGCCCGGCTGCTGCCGGAGTTCGGGGAGCCGGAGACCGACGCCGCGTCGGGCGAGGAGCGCGCGCGGCTGTTCGAGGTCATGCTGACGCTGCTGGAGCGGCTGGCGGAGCGCGGCCCGGTCGTGCTGGTGATCGAGGACGCGCACTGGGCCGACCGGTCCACCCGCGATCTGCTGGCGTTCCTCATCCGCAACCTCGGCACGGCGCCGGTGCTGATCGTCATGACGTACCGGTCGGACGAGCTGCACCGCACCCATCCGCTGCGGCCGCTCCTGGCCGGGCTGGAACGGGTCGAACGTGTCCGGCGGATGGAGATCGCGCCGCTGTCGCGGGCCGACGTCGCCGGCCTCGTCACCGAGCTGCTCGGCGACAGGCAGATGCCGCCGGCCGGGCTCGTCGACCGGATCGCGGCGCGGAGCGAGGGCAACCCGCTGTTCATCGAGGCGCTGCTCGACGACGACGGGACGCTGGCGTGCGAGCTGCCCGAGTCGCTGCGCGACCTGCTGCTCGCGGGCGTCCAGCGGCTTCCCGAGGAGACACAGGAGGTGCTGCGCGACGCCAGCGGCGGCGGCACCCGCATCGAGCACGCGCTGCTGTCGGCCGTGACCGGGCTCGGGGACGCGGCGCTGACCCGGGTGCTCCGTCCCGCCGTGGCGGCGAACGTCCTGGTGGTGGACGGCGACGGCTACGCGTTCCGGCACGCGCTGATCCGCGAGGCCGTCCACGACGACCTGCTGCCCGGCGAGTACACGCGGCTGCACAAGCGCTACGCCGAAGCCCTGGAGGACGACCCCGGGCTGGTTCCGGCCGGTCGGCTCTGGGTCGAGCTGAGCTACCACTGGAACGCCGCCCACGACATCGTGTGGGCCCTGGTCGCGTCCTGGCGCGCCGCCGCCGAGGCCCGTAAAGCCCTCGCCTACGCCGAGTGCCTGGCGATGCTGTCACGCGTCCTGGAACTGTGGGATCAGGTCCCGGACGCCGAAGAACGCATCGACGCCAACCACATCAAGGTCCTGCAGGACGCGGCGACCGCCGCCGACCAGGCCGGCGAGTACGACCGCGGTATCAAGCTCGTCACCGCCGCGCTCCACGAGGTCGAGGACGCGGTCGCGAACGGCGCCCCGGACGACCGGGCGCGGCTCGCGACGCTGCTGGTGATGCGGGGCCGGATGCGCTACCAGATGGCGCGTCCCGGCTTCGTCGAAGACCTGCGCGCCGCCGTCGAGGCCCTGCCGAGCGACCCGCCCAGCGCGCTGCGGGCACGGGCGCTGTCCACGCTGGGGAACTACGTCCGCATCACCCCCGACATCGGTGAGGCCCGCAGGGCGGCCGCCGAGTCGCTCGCCATCGCGCGCCGGCTCGACGACCCCGTCACCGAGGCCGAGGCGCTGATCACCCGGTTCTGCGCCGACATCGACTACGACAACTCCGCCGCGCTCGCCGAGGTCGAGGAGACGGTGGAGCGCAGCGGCCACCACCAGGTGCTCCTGCGCTACTACGTGATCAAGTCGCATTTCCTGGAGGGCGCCGGACGGCACGAGAAGGCCGCCGCCATCGCCGGGCGCGGCAAGGAACTCGCCCGCGAGTACGGCGTCGCCCGCACCCAGGGCACGTTCATGTCCATCAACCAGGCCGAACCGCTGGTGTCGCTCGGCCGGTGGGACGAGGCCATGGCCGTCCTGAACCACGCCATGGAGCAGGACCCCGCGGTCACGACGCGCACGTCGCTGCTCGTCCTGTCCGGGTGGGTGGCCCTGGCGCGCGGCGACCTGGCGACGGCGTCCAAGCGGCTCGTCCTGTCCCGCGAGATCATGAACCTGAAGATGAAGTGGGTCAAGACGCAGGACTACTTCGCCACGCTGTGGCTTGAGGCGCAGCTCGCGCTCGCCGAAGGCCGCGTGGAGGCCGCGCTGGACGCCGTCCGGCCCGTCCTCGACCACGGCGGCCTGCCCGACGACGCCCGGTACGCCTGGCCCGCGCTGGTCGTCGGCGCCTCGGTCTGCGCGGAGCTGGGCGACACGGCCGCCGCCGACCTGCGGCGCATCGAGGAGCGCGCCGCCGGGCTCCGCGTCAGCGGCCCGCTCCAGCGGGCGCACCAGCTCACGTTCCACGCCGAGCACGCCCGTGCCCGCGGCGTCCTCGACCTCGGGGCATGGGACGAGGTCGCCGCGGCCTGGGACGCGCTGTGCAGCCCGTACTACCAGGCGCGGGCGCTGTTCCGCGCGGCGGAGGCCGCGGTGGCGGGCGGCGACCACGACGGCGCGGCCGAACGGCTGGGCGCCGCGGCCGAGCTGGCCGACCGGCTCGGCGCCGCGCCGCTCGGCGAGCAGATCGCCGACCTGCAGCGCCGCACCCGCACCCGCCGCACCGACGAGTCCGCGCCGCTCGGCCTCACACCCCGCGAGTTCGAGGTCCTGCGGCTGGTCGCGGAGGGCCGCAGCAACCGCGACATCGCCGAGGCGCTGTTCATCTCGGTGAAGACGGCCAGCGTCCACGTCTCCAACATCCTCGGCAAGCTGGACGTCGCGAGCCGCGGCGAAGCCGCCGCCACCGCGCACCGGCTGTCACTGTTCACCGGGAACGGGGTGCGGGCCTGATCCGGCGGCGGGGATCTCCCCTCCCAGGACCCCCGCCTCCGGACCGTCGGACCACACGGGAACTTCGTGGCCGGCCTTCACGGCCGCGGCACGCGGAAGCAGGCGGTGCTTCTCCGCCCGGAGAGGCGGGCCCGGGACCGTTCCGGCCACCGCCCAGTTTCGTGGCAGGCGCGCCCCGGGGCACCGAAAGACATACCTCTCGGCGGGACGGAAAAAGGCGACGGGAACAGGCCGTTCTTCGTGACCCGTTCCCGTCGCCGGAACGTTCTCGTCAGCGCGGAACGCGCGCGACGCAGAAGACCGTCTGGCCGAACGGCGGCCGGACGAACCGCTCGATGGTGCGGGTGAGCGGCACGACCGTCCGGTCGTAGATCTTGACGAGCTTCGGGTCGGGGTAGCCCGCGCCGCCGCGGCGGACCGCGAACCACCACGCGATCCCGCCGAGGAAGTTGATCGGCTTGAGCACCTCCGGGACGAGCCCCGCCGCGCGGACGGTCTCCTCCAGCGTCGACGGCGTGTAGCGAGTGACGTGCCCCACCTTGCGGTCGAAGTCCCCGTAGAGCTGCATGTAGCCGGGCACCCAGATCACGATGCGGCCGCCGGGCTGGGTGACGGCGGCGAGGTCGCGCAGCGCCTGCGCGTCGTCCTTGATGTGCTCCAGGACGTTCATCATCACGACCGTGTCGACCTTCTGCCGGATCTCGATCTCGGCGGGCAGGGCCAGGTCGATGACCTCGACGTCGTCGCTGCCGTCGTAGCGCTTGCGCAGCTCGCCGACGCAGTACGGGTCGTTGTCGCTGACGACGAGGTAGTCGAGGCGCCCGGCGAACTGCTCGGAGAAGTGCCCGAGGCCGGACCCGACCTCCAGCATCGACCGGCCGACGTGCGGCGCGACGGTGTCGAACTCGTACTTGCGGTAGTTGCGGGCCTCGTCCCCGCCCAGATGGTTCTCCAGCGACCCCTCCCCGGCCGCCGGCTGGACGACGTCGCCGTCCGGTGCGGGCCCCTGCGCGGGCCCCGCCTTCTTCGGACGGCTGCCGACGAGGTTGAGGAGCGTTGCTGCGATGGACTTCTTCTGACCAGGTGACTGCATACTTCCCGCTCGCTGGGTGCGTTGGCGTTCGGCTCTCGTTCGCCGGACCGAAATGACCTGACCCGCAAGGGACGGTTCGATCTCCGGCGCAAAGTCGCGCCAGTCTACCGTTCCTGAACAGCGTCCATCAGTGGATCTTGGACCCACCGTCCGGCGCCGCGCGCATCCCGAACGGTCCTGGATGCGCTGGTCTCCCGCGTTCGTCGGACACTCCCCGCCCGGCGGCACGCATCATGTGCGTGGTCCGTGGCGGGACGGCGGGTTCCCTCACGTCCTGGGGCGGCCGGTCGGGCCTGGACGGTCCGATGCCCCTGCTCATCGCTCCGGTGAGCAGGGGGCGGTGCCGTCCGTCGCCGGATCGGATGCCCTTGGGCGCGTCGCCCGATCGCGATGCCGGCGGCATCGTGCCGGGTGGTCTTTCGGGTCTTGCTGGTGAGGGGCTCCTGCCAATGCCGGGCGCCCCACTTGCTGGTGTAGGCGGGATCCACGGCGATGATCGCGATACCGGTCCGGTCGGCCATCGAGTTCAGCCGCACCCGCAGCCTCCCCGTCGGCAGGTTGGAGATCAGTTGCCGAAACCGTTTGCGACGGCCGTGCCTCTCACGCGTCTTGTCTTGGGCGAAGTCCAAGTCCTCGACGGCGATGGCGCGCACGCCGCAGGTTTCGGCCCAGTGCAGCAGACGGGTGAGGGCGCGCCGTACCTGGGCGTCGCGGCGACCGGTCGACCCGGTCAGGTCGTAGCCGAATCGGCGTGGTGCGCCGATGGGGTTGCCATGCCGGTCGAGGCGCCAGGCCGCCAGATGGTCGGCGTTGGTGTCCACCCCGATCACTCCCTCGGCCAGCGCGGCCCGGATCGTGACTGCCGGGCGTGTCGGGGTCTGCCAGGAGGCGGTGAGGTACCAGCGTCCCCGCGCCGCATCCAGATGGATGCGGTACGCCACCGCCCGGTCCGCTTCCACCCGGTCGAGCCACTCGGTACCCCGGTGCGCGAACCTTACGCGGGCGGCCAGGACATACCGGCCGTGCGGGGCGTTCGCCAGATGCGCCAGGGGGGCCGGCAGCCTTATCGACACCCGACCGTCAGGCGTGGCGCGAATGGTCTCATTGCCGTACCTCTTGCCTGACTCTCCGTCGGCCTGGAGGAACCAGCGTCGAGCCTGCCACTGTTCCCGCCACTCGCCCTCGGTCAGCTGGGCCTCGTCGAGATGATGGCGGTTGCGGGCCAGCTTCTTTCCGCCGCGCACCACGTGCACCAGGCCGGAGGCGAAATCGGCGCGCTCGCGCTCCAGCCGAACGCGCAACACCCCCAGGCGGCGGCTCTTGGCGAACCATTCCTGCCGGGACCGATACCCACCCGGTGCCCCTTCGGTGCCCTTCTGAGCGATCGGCAGCGATAGCCGGTGCTCGATCGTCTTCACGCCCGCCTCAAGGCTGCGTACATGGGCGTGCTGGCAGCGGCGGGCGAGGGCCCATTGGTCGTGGGTGGCCTTGGTGATCGCCCCAGCCCACCGGGCCGACGACTCACCCGTCAACTCCCGCTTGCGGGCGGCCCACCGGACCGCCACCCCGCACGGACCGGGCGCGACGAACGGCGGATCGATGGCGCGCAGCCCCGATTCAGCCCTTCCCGGCGGCCACCTCATTCTGAGTTTCGTACGGTGACAGTGTGACAACAGTATGTCACTGTCATCGAACATGCAATCGACTATGCGTACTGGGCGGGCCCGCCCGCCGGTCTGGGTCAGGGGATGGTGCGGTGGACGTCTTGCTTTTCGGTCGGGCCTGGGTCGGAGGGGGCTATCCAGGGGCCGGGGATGGACGGGTCCAGGACGCCCTCCTCCACCCAGGCGAAGTCGCCGGCGAGGACGGAGCGGGCTAGTTTCACGTCCATCGCGTCGGTGTTGCGCCACAGGCCGTCGAACAGCTCCTCGACGCGGACGCGTGACTGGCGGCAGAAGGCGTCGGCGAGGCGGACGGCCGACATGCCCGGGGCGGTGCCGGGCGAAACGAAGGGGCCTTCGGCGGACGAGTCGGCGTGCGCGCGGACGCATACCGCGCTCATCGCGAACAGTTCGGCGCCGATGTCGACCATCCGGCCGAGGAAGCCCTGCCGGTGTTCGAGGCCGCCCTGCCAGCGTCCGGCCGCGTAGAAGATCGACCTGGCGAGCTTGCGGGACGCGCGCTCGACGTAGCGGAGGTGCCTGGCCAGCGGCCCGAACTCGCTGTAGGAGGACGGGCGGTGCCCGGCGCCGGTCACGAGTGTCGGCAGCCAGCGCGCGTAGAATCCGCCCGCCTTGGCCGCCGCCCGCGCCTTCTGCCCGGTGGACGCGTCCGGGTCGATGATGTCGCCGGCGACCGACAGGTGCGCGTCCACGGCCTCCCGGGCGATCAGCAGGTGCATGATCTCGGTGGAGCCCTCGAAGATCCGGTTGATGCGCAGGTCGCGGAGCATCTGCTCGGCGGGCACGCCGCGCTCGCCGCGGGCCGCGAGGGACTCGGCGGTCTCGTAGCCGCGGCCGCCGCGCAGCTGGATCAGCTCGTCGGCGGCGCGGCACGCCATCTCCGACGTCCACAGCTTCGCGAGCGCGGCCTCGATCCGGATGTCGTTGCGCTCGTCGTCGGCGAGCTGGCCGGAGAGGTCGAGCATCGCCTCCATCGCGTACGCGGTGGCGGCGATGAACGCGACCTTCCTGGACACGGCCTCGTGCTCGCCGACCGGCCGGCCCCACTGCACCCGCTCCCGCGACCACTCGCGCGCGATCTTGGCGGCCCACTTGCCGCTCGCCGCGCAGATCGCGGGCAGCGAGAGGCGTCCGGTGTTCAGCGTGGTCAGCGCGATCTTCAGGCCCGCGCCCTCGGCGCCGATCAGGTTCGCCTTCGGGACGCGGACGTCGTGGAACCGCGTGACGCCGTTCTCGATGCCCCGCAGCCCCATGAACGCGTTGCGGTTCTCCACGGTGATGCCGGGCGTGGCCATGTCCACGATGAACGCGGAGATGCCGCCGCGATGGCCGCCCGACTTGGGGACGCGGGCCATGACGACGACCAGGTCGGCGACGACGCCGTTGGTCGTCCACAGCTTGACGCCGTTGAGGACGTAGCCGTCCCCGTCGGGGACGGCGGTGGCGCGCAGCCGGGCCGGGTCGGAGCCGACGTCGGGCTCGGTCAGCAGGAACGCGCTGACCTGCCGGGCGCAGCGGGGGAGCCACTCGTCCTTCTGCTCGCGCGTCCCGAACAGCTTGACGGGCTGCGGGACGCCGATGGACTGGTGCGCCGACAGCAGCGCGGCGAGCGCCGGGCTGACCGAGCCGACGATCATCAGCGCGCGCCCGTAGTAGAGCTGGCTGAGGCCGAGCCCGCCGTGCTTCTCCGGGATCTTCATGCCGAGCGCGCCGAGGTCGCGCAGGCCCGCGACGACGTCGTCGGGGATGCGCGAGTCCCGCTCGATCGCCGCCGGGTCGATCTTGGCGGCGCAGAACTCGGTCAGCGCGGCCAGGAACTCCTCGCCCTTGCGCCGCGCCTCCGCGCCGGGACGGGGATGCGGATGGACGAGGTCGAGGCGGAAGTCGCCGAGGAAGAGCTGCCTGCCGAAGCTCGGCAGCCGCCAATCGGCCTCGCGCGCCTCTTCGGCGACCTTCCGGGCCGTCCGCTCGTCGACGTGCCCGCTGGTCCGCTGCGTCTGGCTCATGCGTGCTCCTTGTGGGGCGACCCCCACGCGCCGTGTCCCGACGTGCCCCCGCGGGGCGTGCCGCGGAGTGGTCCTTACATGAGCACGGCATTTCCCGTGGCGGGATCGGGAAACACTGCCCCGCCGGACAGCAGAAATGATCCAATGGGCTGGACTGTCGCCGAAGCCCTTGACCGGACCAGGGCGGAGGGGTTCGCTGTGCGTGATGAGTGAGACACGCAAGCCGACGCTCATCGCCTCGGTGCAGCGTGCCCTGCGTCTGATGGAGGCGGTGGCGTCCCATCCGAGCGGAGCGCCCGCCAAGCTGCTCGCCCGCGAGGCCCGGCTCCCGCTCGCGACCACCTACCACCTGCTGCGCACGCTCGCGCACGAGGGCTACGCGACCCGGCTGTCGGACGGCGCCTGGGTGCTCGGCGACCGCGTCGGGGCCCTGCACAAGCAGAGCCGGACGCAGCAGCTCATCGCCCTCGTCCGCCCGATCCTGCTGTCGCTGCGGGACGAGCTCGGCGCCGCCGCCTACTTCAGCATGCACGTGGACGATGAGATCCACCTCATCGACGTCGCAGACGGCCCGCGCGCCCCGCGCGTTGACCTGTGGGTCGGGTTCCAGGACGCCGCGCACGCCACCGCCCTGGGCAAGTGCGTGCTGAGCCAGTTCGGGGACGACCGCCGCCGCGACTACCTGTCCCGGCATCCGCTCGTCGACCTGACCCCGCACACCATCACCGAGCCCGCGCGGCTGATCCGCTCGCTCGACTCGTCCGGCGCGCTGATGCTCGACCGCGAGGAGTACGCCCTCGGCACCGGCTGCGCCGCCGTCCCGGTCACGGACGCGACCGGGAGCGTCCTCGGCGCCCTCGCCGTCTCCTGCCGTCCCGGCAGGCTCCCGGGGATCGCGAGGTCGGCGAACCGGATGCGCGCGAGCGCCGAACGTCTCCAGCGCGCCCTGACCCTCTCGGCCTGACCCCCGTCCCGGCGGTGGGACGAGGGTCAGGGGCGCCGGCTAGGAGAGGCGGCGGCGCGTCCAGTAGAAGCAGAGCCCCGTCAGCCCAAGGGCGAGGACGGCGAACAGCCCGGTCTCGGCCCGCTGCAGCGGCCAGAAGTGATCGGCGGGGTGGTAGACGACCTTCTGCCGGAATCCCTGCTGCTTGATGTAGTCGAAGCACGCCTGAGGCGGGCCCTTGGGAGGCTCGCCGTTCGGATCCGGGGGCCCCGGCTCGCACGGGTTCCCGGACTTGGGGAGCACGATCTCGCTGACCTTGTTCCCGGACGCGTTGACCGTCTCGTCCGTGATCGTCCAGGCCCCTCGTGCCGCGTCCACCTCCACTCGCAGGCGCGGCGTCCCCGAGCTCTGGTCCAGCATCAGGTCCCCGTGGTTGTCCGCCGTGATCTCAATGGTCCTGCTCACGGGGGAGACGAGGTGGGGCCGCACGAACATCGGCATCAGGATCTGGACGGCGATGAAGACGACCAGCGTGATCGTCATGGCCGGGAGGGTCCGGCGGACGATGACGCCGACGGTGACGCCGAGCGCGAACGCGAAGGCCGCGTACCCGAGCGGGGCGATGCCGCGCGCCACGAAGACGATCGGGGAGATGCGCGCGGCGCTGGTGGTCTCGGTCTGGTTGAGCGCCGTCTCGTCGAGCGGGTCGGACCACCAGTCCACGGCGACGACCGCGAGCCCCGTGGCGAGCACGGCGGCCAGGCCGACCAGCCCGACCTTCGCGGCCAGCCAGCGGTTCCGGGTGATGCTCTGGTTCCAGACGAGCCGGTGCGTGCCGTGCTCCAGCTCGCGGGTGATGAGCGGGGCGCCCCAGAACACCCCGATGATGCCCGGGAGGAACACGACGACGGCGAGCAGCCCGCCGAAGTAGTACTGATGGTCGATGAAGAAGTTCCGGTAGAACCGCGAGCAGTTGTCCGGACTGCCGCAGGCCGCGATTCCCTCGTTGTAGTCGTCCGCGAGGCCGGGGCCGGTGATCAGGAGGGCGGCGGCGAGGACGGCGAGGCCGCCGAACACCACCGCGCCCTGGACGCGGAACTGCCGCAGCGTCAGCCAGATCATCGGACGGCCTCCAGGGTGGGACGCGCCTGTTCGGCGCTCATGTAGGCGAGGACGAGGTCTTCCAGCCCGACCTGCCCGACGGTCCACGCGGGGTCGTGGATGGGGGCGTCCGTGCGGACGATGAGGGTGCTCTGCCGGTCGGTGTGGCTCTCGGACACGATGTGCTGGTCCGCGGGCAGCGTGGACGGGTCGCGGCGCGGCCCGGTGAGCCGGTGGTGGGAGGCGAGCAGGTCGTCGACGTCCCCGGCCACCCGGACCCGGGACTCCACGATCACGATCAGGTAGTCGCACGTCCGTTCCAGGTCGGACACCAGGTGCGACGACAGCACGACGCCGAGCGAGTGCTCGACGGCGGCCTCCATGAGGCCCTGCAGGAACTCGCGGCGGGCGAGCGGGTCGAGGGCGGCGACGGGCTCGTCCAGGATCAGCAGCTCGGGGCGTTTCGCGATGCCGAGCGTGAGGGCGAGCTGGGCGCGCTGCCCGCCGGACAGCTTCCCGGCCTTGTGCCCGGGGTCGAGGCGGAGCCGCTCGATGCGCTTGCGGGCGAGGGCGTCGTCCCACGAGGGGTTCAGCCGCGCGCCGAGCTTGAGGTGGTCGGCGACGCTCAGCGCGGCGTAGGTGGGCGTGTCCTGCGCGACGTACCCGACCTTGGCGAGTTGCGCGGGGCCCTCCGCGGGCCGGCCGCCGAGCACCCGGATGCTGCCCGCGCTCGGCTGGATCTGCCCGACGGCCAGGTTCAGCAGCGTCGTCTTGCCGGCCCCGTTCGGCCCGACGAGCCCGACGACCCGTCCGGCCGGGATGTCGAGCGTGCAGTCGGAGAGCGCCCACCGCTTCCCGTACTTCTTGCCCAGACCCTGGGCCTCAAGGGCGACGGTCATGCTATTTCCTCCTGACCGGCGGACCGAAATGTGGTCATGAACAGCGCCTCGATGCTCTCGTCGTCCATCCCGGCCAGCCGGGCCTTGGCGAGCCAGCGCTCCAGGTCCTTGCGCAGCGGGCCGTGGGCGGCGAGCGAGTTCCCGGCCAGCGTGCGCGTCACGAACGTCCCGAGGCCCGGACGCGGTGCGACGAGCCCCTCGTGCTCCAGTTCCCGGTACGCCTTGAGCACGGTGTTCGGGTTGATCGCGAGCTGTGCGACCACGTCCTTGACCGTGGGGAGCTGCTCGCCCTCCCGGAGCAGGTCGAGCCGCAGTGCGTGCTTCACCTGCCGGACGAGCTGCATGTACGGCGATACCCCCGAGTCGGAGTCCAGGTGGAACTCGATCACCGCAACCTCCATTGAACTATCATGTTAGTACTTTAGCTGTATGGCACTGGACGCTGTCAACGAACATCCGTTTTGTGCCGGGGGCGTCGTTCGGCGATGCTGGGAGCGTGTCAACGGAGACCGCGTCGACGACGACGCTGAACGACGCCGCTGAGCTGCGCGCGTTCCTGCGGGGCCTGCCGGGCGTCGACCAGGTGGGGGCCGAGGAGCGGGCCGCGCGGCTGGCGACCCGGTCGATCAAGACGACGGCGAAGGCCGAGGCCATCGACCTGGCCATCGCGATGGTGGACCTGACCACGCTGGAGGGCGCGGACACGCCCGGCAAGGTGCGGGCGCTGTGCGCGAAGGCGGCCCGTCCCGATCCGTCCGACGGGTCGGTGCCGCGGGTGGCGGCCGTGTGCGTGTACTCGGACCTGGTGGACGTCGCCGTCCGCTCCCTGGAGGGGACGGGAATCGGGGTGGCGAGCGTCGCGACGTCGTTCCCGTCCGGGCGGGCGCCGCTGGAGGCCAAGCTGGCCGACACCCGGGCGGCGGTAGCCGCGGGCGCGGCCGAGATCGACATGGTGATCGACCGGGGCGCCTTCCTGACCGGCGACGTCGGGAAGGTGTTCGACGAGATCACGGCCGTCAAGGAGGCGTGCGGGCGGGCGCATCTGAAGGTGATCCTGGAGACGGGCGAGCTGGCCACGCTCGACAACGTCCGGCGGGCGTCGTGGCTGGCGATGCGGGCCGGGGCCGACTTCATCAAGACCTCGACCGGCAAGGTGTCCCCGGCGGCGACGCTGCCGGTCACGCTGGTGATGCTGGAGGCCGTCCGCGACTACCGGGCCCGGACGGGACGCCAGGTCGGCGTCAAACCGGCCGGCGGCATCCGCACCACCAAGGACGCGATCCGGTACCTCGTGCTGGTCAACGAGACCGCCGGGCCCGACTGGCTGACCCCGGAATGGTTCAGGCTCGGCGCGTCGAGCCTGCTGAACGATCTGCTCATGCAGCGCCGCAAGCTGGCCACGGGCGTGTATTCCGGTCCCGACTACTTCACGCTGGACTGATCATGGTTTCTGGGAGCAGGGCCTTCGAGTACGCGCCGGCGCCCGAGTCGCGGGCCGTCGTCGACATCCGCGCCTCGTACGGGCTGTTCGTCAACGGCGAGTTCGTGGACGGCCACGGCGAGCCCTTCAAGTCGATCAACCCGGCGGACGAGACCGTCCTCGCCGACATCGCGTGCGCCGACGCGACGGACGTGGACCGCGCCGTCGCCGCCGCCCGGACGGCCTTCGACACCGTCTGGGGCCCGATGCCCGGACGGGAACGCGCCAAATACCTGTACCGCATCGCCCGGATCATCCAGGAGCGGTCGCGCGAGCTGGCGGTGCTGGAGTCGATCGACAACGGCAAGCCGATCCGCGAGTCCCGCGACGTGGACGTCCCGCTGGTCGCCGCGTGGTTCTTCTACTACGCCGGATGGGCCGACAAGCTCCCGTACGCAGGATTCGGGCCCGACCCCAGGCCGGTGGGCGTGGCGGCGCAGGTGATCCCGTGGAACTTCCCGCTGCTGATGCTGGCGTGGAAGATCGCGCCCGCGCTGGCGTGCGGGAACACGGTGGTGCTGAAGCCCGCCGAGACGACGCCGCTGACCGCGCTGCTGTTCGCCGACATCTGCCGCCAGGCGGAGCTGCCGCCGGGCGTCGTCAACATCATCACCGGCGCGGGGGAGACCGGCCGCGCGCTCGTCGCGCACGGCGGGGTCGACAAGGTCGCGTTCACCGGGTCCACCGAGGTCGGACGGCAGATCGCGCGCGTCCTCGCGGGCACCGGCACGAAGCTGACGCTGGAGCTCGGCGGGAAGGCCGCCAACATCGTCTACGCGGACGCCGCGCTCGACCAGGCCGTCGAGGGCATCGTCAACGGGATCTTCTTCAACCAGGGGCACGTGTGCTGCGCGGGGTCGCGGCTGCTCGTCCAGGAGTCGGTCGCGGAGGAGGTCCTGGAGCGGCTGAAGACGCGGATGGCGACGCTGCGGGTCGGTGACCCGCTCGACAAGAACACCGACGTCGGGGCGATCAACTCGGCCGAGCAGCTCGCGAAGATCCGCGAGCTGTCGGCGGCCGGGGAGGCCGAGGGCGCCACCGCGTGGTCGCCGCCGTGCGAGCTGCCCGCGCAGGGGTTCTGGTTCGCGCCGACCGTGTTCACGGGCGTGGCCCAGTCGCACCGGATCGCGCGGGAGGAGATCTTCGGGCCCGTCCTGTCGGTGCTGACGTTCCGGACGCCCGACGAGGCCGTGACCAAGGCGAACAACACCCCGTACGGGCTGTCGGCGGGCGTCTGGACGGAGAAGGGCTCGCAGATCCTGTGGACGGCGCAGCGCCTGCGCGCCGGTGTCGTGTGGGCCAACACGTTCAACAAGTTCGACCCGGCGTCCCCGTTCGGCGGCTACAAGGAATCGGGGTTCGGCCGCGAGGGCGGACGCCACGGGCTGGAGGGCTATCTCGATGTCTGAGCGGCTGGCCGTGCGCAAGACGTACAAGCTGTTCATCGGGGGTGCCTTCCCCCGATCCGAGTCCGGCAGGTCGTACGCGGTGACCGATGCGAAGGGACGGTTCGTGGCCAACGCCTCGCAGGCGTCCCGCAAGGACGCCCGCGACGCCGTGACCGCCGCCCGCAAGGCGTTCCCCGGCTGGTCCGGGCGGACCGCCTACAACCGCGGCCAGATCCTGTACCGCGTCGCGGAGATGCTGGAGGGCCGCCGCGACCAGTTCGCGGACGAGGTCCGGCGCGCGGGCGCGTCCAAGAGCGGCGCGGCGGCGGAGGTGGACGCGGCCATCGACCGGTGGGTCTGGTACGCCGGATGGGCCGACAAGCTGCCGGCGGTGGCTGGCGCGTCGAACCCCGTGTCCGGGCCGTTCTTCAACTTCTCGACGCCCGAACCGGCCGGTGTCGTCGCCGTCATCGCGCCGGACTCGCCGCTGCTCGGGCTCGTCTCGGTGGTGGCCCCGGTGATCGTGTCGGGGAACACGTGCGTGGTCGTCGCGTCCGAGCCGGCGCCGCTGCCGTCCATCACGCTGGCCGAGGTGCTGGCGACGTCCGACCTGCCCGGCGGGGTCGTCAACGTCCTCACGGGCAGGCGGGACGAGATCGCGCCGTGGCTCGCCTCCCACATGGACGTCAACGGCATCGACCTCACCGGATCGGCCGGCGGCGACGTCCCCGGCCTGGAGGACAAGGCGGCCGGGAACCTGAAGCGCGTCCTGCGGCCCCGGCCCGGATTCGGCGCATGGACGGACGACCCCGGAACCGCCCGCATGACCGCGTTCCTGGAGACCAAGACCGTCTGGCATCCCGTGGGCGTCTGAGCTGATATGACTCCGCGTGTGTAGAGCATCACAAACCGTGGAATAGATCTCCCCGTAACTGATCATCACTGGGGGGAGATCAGTGCCTACCAAGACAGCGTCACGTACGAAGAGCACACCAGCGACCAAGAAGAGCGCGTCGACGGCCCGGAAGCCGGCGGCGAAGCGCACGTCGGCCGCGAGGTCGTCCACGCGGACGACGGCGACCGGCCGGACGACCGCCGCGAAGCGCGGCACGACCGCCAAACGCGGTACGGCGAAGAGCGGCACCGCGAAGAGCAGCACGGCGAAGCGGTCGACGGCGGCGTCCAGCCGGTCGTCGTCGGCGGCCGCGACCCGGGTCACCAAGGCCGCGAGCCAGGCCAAGACCGCCGCGACGCAGATGAAGTCGGTGGCGACCAAGGCGTCCACGTCGGCGAAGGCCATGACGGCGATGACCAAGGCCATGACCAGCGCGACGAAGGCGATGTCCGACGCCGCCAAGGCGATGGACGCGGCCGCGAAGGTCATCACCACGACGGCCAAGTCCACGACGGCCCGGTCCACGGCCAGGTCCACGGGGACCAGGAGCACGGCGGCGAAGAAGAGCACGGCGTCCAAGTCAGGGACGGCGCGCAAGTCGACGTCGGCGGCGTCCAGCAGGTCCCGGTCGGCGGCCTCGGCCCGGGCGGGCTCCACGACGCGGAAGACGGCCGCCTCGAAGTCGTCGGGCACGGCGAAGAAGACCGCGCCGAAGTCGCGGACGTCCGCGGCCCGCAAGCCCACGACGTCGCGGACGACCGCGAGCGCCAAGTCCGGCACCGCGAAGCGGTCCGGGACACGGACGAACGCCAAGTCCGGCACGTCCCGGACGGCGGCCCGCAAGTCGCCCGCCAGCCGTGCGGTGGACGCCGCGCGGAGCGCGGCGTCCACGGCCTCGTCCATGGTCGAGCCGAAGACCAACTCGCTCCAGCACTCGACGCGGACGGACGGCGGGTTCCTCAGCGGGCTCACCGGCTCCGGCCGGCGCTGAGGCCGACCGGCGATGCCGATGGATGAGAACGACATCCTGGCGCGCATCAACGAGTACGTCGGTGAGGAGCAGCGGCTCCGGGAGCGCTACCAGCGCCGCGAGCTCGACCGCGAGGAGGAGCACCGGCGGCTGGAGTCGCTGGAGGTCGCGCTCGACCAGTGCTGGGACCTGCTGCGCCGCCGCCGGGCCCGGCTGGAGGCGGGCGAGGACCCGCGCCAGGAGGACGTGAGACCGCCGGACGAGGTCGAAGGCTACCTGCAGTGACGCCCGCGCGCGGGCGCGGGCCGCTGCGGTTCGGCGTGTCCCTCGTCCCGGACGCGTCGGTCCCGCTGCTGCGCACCGCCCAGGAGTCGGACCGGTTCGGCCTCGACCTCCTCGGCGTCCGCGACCAGCCGTACCGGCGCGACACCGCCGACGCGCTCACGCTGGTGGCGGCCGCGCTGGCGGCCACGTCCCGGATCCGGGTGCTGCCGGCGGTGGCGTGCCTGCCGCTGCGGCCGCCCGCCGTCCTGGCGAAGGCGGTCGCGACGATGGACCGGCTCAGCGGCGGCCGCGTCGAGCTCGGCCTCGGCGCGGGCACGTCCTGGGACGGCGTCGAGGCGTACGGCGGCGCGCGGCCCGGGGGCGCGTCCGCCGGGAGCGCGGCCGCGGCGCGGCGTGCCCTTGAGGAGGCCGTGCAGATCATCCGGCTGCACTGGAGCGACCAGAGCGGGCTCCGGTTCCAGGGCGAGCACTACGGGTTCACGGCGCTGCAGGCCGGTCCGGCGCCCGTCCACCAGATCGGCATCTGGCTGGGCGTCACCGGGCCGCGCGGCCTCGACCTCGCCGGACGCGTCGCGGACGGCTGGATCGCGCCGTCCTCCCTCGTCCCGCCGAAACGGCTCGCGGACGGGCAGCGGCGCCTCGACGACGCCGCCGCGGGCGCGGGCCGCGACCCCGATGAGATCCGCCGCGTCTACGTCCTCGAAGGGTCGCTGGACGCGAAGGACGCGCGGGGGTTCCTGCACGGCCCGCCGCGCCAGTGGATCAACGAGCTGACCGAGCTGGCGATCGGCCACCGCGTCGACTCGTTCCTGTTCGGCGGCCACCCGGCGCAGATGGCCGAGTTCGCGCTGGAGGTCGTCCCGGCCGTCCGCGAGGAGATCGCCCGCGAACGGGGTGTGCCGCTCCGGGCCTGAACCTCAGCCGGCGTCACGGGGGTTCCAGGGGGTCGCCCCCTGGGCGGACACTGCCCTCACATGCGTTCCGGGGTGGGGACGCCGAGGAGGTCGAGGCCGGTGACGAGCGTGCGCAGCGTCGCGGCGCACAGGGCCAGCCGGGACGCCTTCGTCGCCTCGTCCGGGGCCTTCAGGACCGGGCAGTTCTCGTGGAACGTCGTGTAGGCGTCCGCGACTCCGAACACGTAGTTGGCCAGCCGATGCGGCTCGGCCATTTCGCCGGCCTGCTGCACGGCGGTGCCGATCCCGAGCAGCTCCAGCGCCAGCGCCCGCTCGGCCGGGTGGCCGAGGACGATCGGGCCGGTCGCGTCCTGCGGGGCGACGCCGCCCTTCCGGAAGATCGACCGGATCCGCGCCGTGGCGTACTGCAGGTACGGGCCGGTCTTGCCGTGGAACGAGATCATCCGGTCGAAGTCGAAGATGTACTCGCTGTCGCGCGCCACCGACAGGTCGGCGTACTTCACCGCGCCCATGCCCACGTCCCGGACGATCGCGAGACGGTCGGCGGCGTCGAACGAGGCGTCGTGCTGGACGCCGTCGAACGCGGCACCGGCCCGCTCGACGGCCTCGTCCAGCAGCTCGGAGAGCTTGACGGTGCGGCCCGCCCGGGTCCGCAGGAGCTTGCCGTCGGTGCCGAGGACGCTGCCGATCTGCGCGTGCTCGGCCTGGACGTCGTCGTTCAGCCAGCCGGCCGTCCGCGCGACCGCGAACACCATCTGGAAGTGCAGCGCCTGCGTCGCGCCGACCACGTAGATCATCCGGTCGACGTGCTCGGTGTCGACCCGGTACCGGATCGTCGCGAGGTCGGTCGTGGAGTAGTTGTAGCCGCCGTCGCTCTTGCGGATGATCACGGGGAGGGGCTCGCCCTCGCGTCCGGTGAACCCGGGCGGGAACGCGCACAGCGCCCCGTCGCTGATCACCGCGATGCCCTTGTCCTCCAGCTCCTGGACGGTCGAGGCGAGGAGGTCGTTGTAGAAGCTCTCGCCCTTGATGTCGTCGTCGGTGAGCGTGACGCCGAGCTGCCCGTAGACGGCGTTGAAGTACCGCTTGGACACGTCCACAAGGACGTTCCAGAGCCGCAGCGTCTCCGGGTCGCCCGCCTGGAGCGCCACGACCCGGCTCCGGGACCGGTCGGCGAACGCTTCGTCGCCGTCGAACTTCTCCCGCGCGGCCTGGTAGAACGCGGTCAGGTCGCTGACGGACGAGTCGCCCCGCGCGGCGGCGTCCTCGCCGACGTCGAGGAGCTGCTCGATCAGCATCCCGAACGGGGTTCCCCAGTCTCCGACGTGGTTGTCGCGGACGACGTCGTGCCCGAGGAACGCCAGGATGCGGGCGATCGCGTCCCCGACGATCGTGGTCCGCAGATGGCCGACGTGCATCTCCTTCGCCACGTTCGGCGAGGAGTACTCGACGACGACCTTCTGCGGCTTGGCGGTGGCCGGGACGCCGAGCCGGTCGTCGTACAGCGTCCGCTGCGCCTCGGCGGCGATCCAGCCGTCGCTGAGCGTCAGGTTGATGAAGCCCGGTCCGCTGACCTCCACGTCCGAGACGACGTCCGCGGTGTCGAGGTTCGCGACGATCTCCTCGGCGACCTCTCGCGGCCGGCGGCCCAGCCTCTTGGCCAGCGGCAGCGCCACGTTGGCCTGAAGGTCGGCGAACGACGACGGCCGGATGACCGGGTCGGCGTCCGCGTACGACGGTCCGAAGGCGGCGCCCAGCGCGGCCTGGACCCGGGCGGCGAGTACGTGTTGCGGATCGGGCATGTCTCAAGGCTATCGGCGCCGCACCCGCGCCCGGACCCGGTTTTCGCCGCGCCCGGTGCCGGGCCCTGGCAGCGCCTAAGCGCTGGCCGGAGGCTCTTTGGGCTCGGGCGCGTCCGGTTCCCTGGCGGGCGTCTCGGCGCTGTCGCGGTCGGCGTGCGTCCGGCGGCCGAACCTGGACGTGCGGGTCAGCGCGACCTGCTCGCGGATCCGCTCGACGATCCGTCCGGCGGCGAGCCGGTGCGCCAGCTCGCAGGCCGAGGTGATCGCGCGGGCGTGCGAGGCGCCGTGCGCGATCACGACCGTGCCGTTCAGGCCGAGCAGGACGCCGCCGCCGTAGGTGTCAGGGTCGAGGCGGTCCCGCAGGTCCTGGAGGCGGCGGCGCTGGAGCAGCGCGCCGAACCGCGCCGCCGCGCCGCCCGACATCGCCTCGCGGACCTCGTCGAACGCGGTCCGGATCGTGCCCTCCATGGTCTTGAGGGCGACGTTGCCGGTGAACCCGTCGGCGACGACGACGTCCACCCGTCCGCTCAGCAGGTCGTGGCCCTCGACGTTCCCCGCGAACTCGATGCCGTGGCTGCCCCCGGCGAGCAGCTCGTGGGCCCGTTTCGTCAGCTTGCCGCCCTTGGCGGGCTCGGCGCCGATGTTGAGGAGCCCGACCGACGGACGGTCCAGGTCGAGCAGGATCTGCGCGTATGCGGTGCCGAGCGCCGCGTACTGGACGAGGCCCTCCGGCTTGACGTCGGTGGTGGCGCCCGCGTCCAGCAGGATCGTCGGGCGCGGGCGCGTCGGCAGCGTCACCGCGATCGCCGGGCGCATCACGCCCTGCTGGCCCTTCAGCCGCAGCCGCGACGTCGCCACCACCCCGGCGGTGCCGCCCGCCGACACCAGCGCCGACGCCCGCCCCTGCTTGATCAGATGGCAGGCGATCGCGATGGACGAGCGCGGCTTGCGCCAGCTCGCGAGCGCGCCCTCGCCCATGTCCAGGGCCTCGTCGGCGTGCACGATCGGGATCTTGCCCATGAAGCCGTACCGGTCGAGCTCCCGGCGGATCCGCGGGGCCTGCCCGACGAGCACCAGCCGGACGCCGTGCTCGCGGGACGCCTCCACCGCGCCCGCGATGATCTCCGCGGGGGCGTGGTCGCCGCCCATCGTGTCGACGGCGATCGGCAGCGGACGCACGGTCGCCCCGGGATGGGGCGCCGTCGTCCCAGTGCCGGTCATGGCCGCTCCAGGAGGGGTGAAGGGAAATGCGGTGCGCCGTGACGACGCAGCTCATCGCATCGTAGGACGTTCCCCTACCCGTCTTGACGGTGCCGGGCCGGAGGTGGCGATCGTCACCCCGATCCGTGACCCGGCGGCCCGCCGGTCAGCCGTCCTGCGTGCGGCAGTCGGCGCCCAGGCACGACGCGTTCTCCACGACCGGCTGCCCGTCCACGAGGATCGTGTAGTTGTTCTTGCTCGTCTCCTGCTCGCCGCTGCCGAGGACCTCGACCGGCTTCTTGTCGGACGTCGTCCCGGTGCAGGACACGCGCATCTTCGTCTTCGTCCAGCCGGGCAGGTCCTCGCACTTCAGCGGGGACGCCAGGGTCACGCCGCGCTGCTGCAGCTCGGCGGCCGCCGTCACGGGCATCGCCCTGCGCAGCGCGGACTGCGTCTGGTACTTCAGCTCCTCGCCGCCGGTCACCACGAACGCGACACCGCCGCCCACCAGGACGAGCACGAGCAGCGCTGCGGAACCCAGGATCAGGGCCTTCTTGCGGTTCGTGCCCATGACCCGGCGACTCATCTCCACGGCCTTGCGACGTATTTCCACACCAGCAACGTCACCGACAGTGCGGGAGCATATGCGTTGGGTGATCGGTTTTTCCGTTCCGTATGCGGATTCGTTGCTCTGTCAGCGCCTAACGCAGCCCAGGGAGAGGCAGTCCTTGCGCAGCACCTCGCGTCCGGCGACGGTGACGACATAGGACTCGCGCGGACGGACGGTGTCCGCGTTGTAGGCGACGCCGTCCACGGTGACCGGTTCGCTCGTCCGGGTCAGGGCCGTGCACTTCACGCGCACCACCGAGTCAGCGCCGGTCTGCGGGGTCGTGCAGAGGGGGCGCTCTTGCAGTTCGATGCCCTGGCCCTTCAGCTCGTCCTCGACGCCGTCGCTGACGGCGTTGCGGTACGCCCCTTCGGAGACCCGCTGCGTCATCTCGCAGCCGGAGGCCAGGAGCAGGGCGAGAAGCACGGCCGCGATCTTTCTCACCCGGCCTCCGTTGCCAGGTGGATCCCGGAGACCGCGTCGGCGAGCACGTCGGGCCGGTCGAGCGGCACCATGTGCAGGGCGTCCGGAAGCTCGACCCGGGTCCCGTGCGGGCTCATCCTCGCCAGCCGCTCGTGGCCTTCGGCCCAGGCGCGCTTCCCGCGGGGGCCGCGGACGTCCCCGAGCGCGGTCACGACCACCAGCGGGACGGGCGGGAACGAGTACCGCCCGCGCAGCCACGCCAGCCGCGCGGCCATCTCCCGGTAGGCGATCTCCTCCGCGAGGACCGTGCCGAGCACCGTCCCGCGCCGGTACACCGACCGGACGACCTCGTCCGGGACGGCCTCGCCGCGGCGGCTCGTGCGGCCGAGGACCAGCCTGCGCCCGAGCGGCCCGGCGACCCCGGCGAGCCGGGTGGCGTCGAGGACCGCCCCGGCCGCCGTGGCCAGCGGGGTCAGCGCCGCGCCGACGGGGACCGGCGGGAGCCGGGTGCGCTCATGGCTCGGATCGACCAGCACCATCCCGAGGACGCGCTCGGGACGCAGCCTGGCCAGCGCCTCGGCGGCGAACGCGGCCATCGAGTGCGCGACGACGATCAGCGGCCGGTCCGCCCGCACCGCCAGCGCCTCCAGGACCCAGGTGTCGCGCAGCAGCGTGGGCCGCGCCTTCGCGGCCGGGCTGAGGCCGAGGCCCGGGCGGTCGAACACGATGGTCCGGTACTCGTCGCGGAGGCGCTCGACGGTCGGGGTCCAGTCGAACCAGGCGCCGCCCAGCCCGGACGTCAGCAGTAGCGGGACGCCGTCCACCGGCCCCGACTCGACGACGTGCACCCGCTCCCGGCCCGCGTTCACGATCTCGATCACACGCGTGCCTCGTCTCTCGCCACGGCGGGCACGGCCCGGCCGGAGGGCGCCGCGCCGCGCCGGTCGGCGTGGAGCGCCCAGGCGACGAGCAGGAATCCCAGGCACAGGGCCGCGACCTGCATACGCTGGACGGCCCCGATCCACCGCCCCGCGAACATCGCCGTCATCATGGCCGCCGCGAGCACCGCCTCCGCCAGCGCGAGCGGCAGGCCCCAGCGGGCGACGGCGGGCCACCATCCGTACCGGCGGGCGGCCAGGGACAGCAGCAGCAGCGCGGCCACCCCGCAGATGACCACACCGCCGCTCGTCACCGCGTGGAACTCGTGGGAGAACGACAGGTGCGCCGAGCGTTCCCGCAGGGCGCACCAGGTCGCCCGGCTGGGCGCGCAGTCCAGCGGGAAGGACGCGTCGGCGACGGCGCAGACGCCGAACAGGCCGAGGAACGTCCACCCGGCGGTGGCGAGGGCCCTGCGCCGGAGCCCGCGCAGCGCCGCGCCCGCCACGATGATCGCCAGGACGCCGGTGACGAGGTCCCCGCCGCCGTAGAGCGCGTTGAACGGCTGGTCGGCGGCCGACAGTTCGCTCACGTAGCCGTTGAAGACGTCGAACTCGGGGCTGAGCAGGCTCTCCAGCAGGAACGTCGCGTAGGTGACCGCCGCCACGGCGGCCAGGGCGACCACGCGGGCGGGCAGGGCCCCCGGTCCGTCCCGATGGTCGGCGTCCACGAGGCCCCTCCCGCCGTTCGCTCCTCGCCGGTCCGCCCAGTATTTCCGAAGATGGTGGCCCGGCGTGACGGGAGGCGGGGATCGGGCGCGTCCCCGGATGCGCCGTCCAGACGTCTGACGCCGCAGAGTCTCGTGACGCAGAAGTTAACGTGCCGTTGTCGTTGTACTAGGGGTGAGGTGTCAACGATGATGTCGAGGCGATTTGTCTGGATCGTCCTTGACCAGCTTTGTTCCTACCGGGCAGGGGGCATCAATTCGGTATGAACCCGTCTCAAAGGGTTGAATGGGGGGTGTGCTGAGAATTTCTGATCACGGTCCGTGACGACGCATCCCCGGGGGTGCGCCCTCCCCGCTGACAGCAAGGAGTACCTACACGTGACACTGGTGAACGACGCGGCTCCCGCAGTGCGATCCACTGGTCGCAAGTTCCGCGCCTTCACGGCGAAGCACCTCGACGAGCTCACCGCTCGCGCGGGGCTGTCGCCCGCGCAGCGGCTCGCGACGCGGGCGGTGGCGACCGTGCTGCCGTTCCGGACGAACGCCTACGTCATCGAGGAGCTCATCGACTGGTCGGCCGCGCCCGACGACCCGATCTACCGGCTGGTCTTCCCGCAGGAGGACATGCTCCCGGCCGCGGACGTCGCGCACCTGTCCGATCTCCTGCGCCGCGAGGCGCCGAAGGCCGAGATCGACGCCGCCGCCCACACGGTGCGGATGCGGCTCAACCCGCACCCCGCCGGCCAGATGGAACTGAACATCCCGAGCTTCGGCGACGGCAAGATCCCCGGGTTGCAGCACAAGTACGACGAGACCGTCCTGTACTTCCCCAAGCAGGGGCAGACCTGCCACGCCTACTGCACCTACTGCTTCCGGTGGGCCCAGTTCGTCGGCGAGCCCGACCTCAAGATGGCCGGGGACGACGTCACCGCCCTGCGCGACTACCTCATCGGGCACCCCGAGGTCACGAGCGTCCTGTTCACCGGCGGCGACGCCATGATCATGGGCGAGCCGGTGCTGCGCCGCTACGTCGAGCCGCTGCTGGACCTGGAGCAGCTCGAATCCATCCGGATCGGCACCAAGTCTCTCGCGTACTGGCCGCAGAAGTTCGTCACCGACCCCGACGCCGACGAGATGCTCCGGCTGTTCGAGCAGGTCGTCGAGTCGGGCAAGAACCTCGCGTTCATGGCGCACTTCACCCATCCGCGCGAGCTCGAACCGCTCATGGTCGCCGAGGCGTGCCGCCGCATCCGCGACACCGGCGCGGTCATCCGCACCCAGTCCCCCGTCATCCGGACGATCAACGACGACGCCCGGACCTGGGAGAGCATGTGGCGCGTCCAGACGCGGATGGGGCTCGTCCCGTACTACATGTTCGTGGAGCGCGACACAGGGCCGCAGGACTACTTCGCCGTCCCGCTCGTCCAGGCGTACGACATCTTCCGGGACGCCTACAAGAGCGTCTCCGGGCTGTCGCGGACCGTCCGCGGCCCGTCCATGTCCGCCACGCCGGGCAAGGTCTGCGTGGACGGCGTCGTCGACATCCACGGTGAGAAGGCCATCGCGCTCCACTTCATCCAGTGCCGCGACGCCGACCTCGTCGGCAGGCCGTTCTACGCGCAGTACGACCCCGAAGCGGTCTGGCTGGACGACCTCAAACCGGCCTTCGCCGACAGGTTCCCCTGGGAAAAGTGACGCGGGCGGCGTGCCCGGACAACACCCCGGGCACGCCGTTCAGCGCAGATACCGGTACAGGGCCAGGCTGACAGCGATGGCCGCGGCTCCGCAGATCGCGATGACGCGTCCCGGCGCGACGAACTCCGCGAGCCCCCCGGCAGCAGCGATGCCGAGGGCCTGGCCGGTCATGAGCCCTGTGTTGGCGAGCCCCATCGTCTGGCCCTGGATCTCCGCTGGAACGGCGTCCGCCAACCGCCGCTGGACGGTCAGCTCGTAGCTCAGCCCGCACGTGGTCGCCAGCATCAGCAGGCAGGCCGCAAGGAGACCGGGACCCAGCACAAAGAACAACAACGGCAACCCGGTCAGCAGCGCAAGCGGCAGCGTCAGCCGCGACCGCAGCCCAGGCGGCACGAGACGGCCC
>NZ_VCKW01000113.1 GCF_005889715.1 Actinomadura soli | reverse complement strand
GGACCCACCCGCCCCCAGGCAGGATTTTCTGACTGGTGCACCGGGCGGCCAAGGCGACGGACAAACCCAGATCACGCGGACGGCGCGGACGCGGCACATGCAGCTCCCGGGGAACGGACGAGCCAGCAAGACGGCACGGATTCGCGGCGTCCAGTCCCGTAGCCATGAGTTCGCCGGGTCGCGTCGATCGGTCGGTGACGTGACCGGACGTCCAAGAGGCATCACGTCACGGTAAGACCAAAGGGCACAATCCGGACGGTTGCGAATTCGGGGGATGCTCGGCACTTGACATGTTATTCGTCGGTGCGCGTCCAGCACCGATGAACGAAGAACGAGGTCTGCCGGCCACCACGACACGGATTCGCGTGATTGTTTTCTGTGCATTGGCCGGGAGAGGTGCAATTCTCGGACGTGCACGGTTTCATTGACGGGCGGCGTTTCCGGGCGTTGGCCCCGCGCGTTCCGGGTGGCGTCCGACCATGCTGGGCCGGTCGGCGAAGAACCGGTTCGGTACCGTCCGGCGGAAGGGCTGATGGTGGGCGTCGACCACACCAGCGGGACCGACATCAAACCTGAGCCCGCCGACCAGCCGCAGACACCCGAGAACACCTCTCAGCCGCCACCGGACCGTCCGGGCTCCCCGGGGCAGCCGTCGCGACTGGAGAGCAGAGCCGCCGCCCGCGCCCCCGCCGAAACCGAGGGCGCCACCACCGAGCGGGGCGCCGAGAAGCCGGACCAGGGCAAGGCCGCAGCCGAGCCCGAGCCGCAGGACTCAGACGAGAAGAGAAACGTCCCACAAGCGTTGGAGAGCCGGGAGCCGGAGGGCGGACCTGGTCACGACGATGACCGGGCCACACCACCCGGGCCACGGGCGGAGTCGTGGGCACGTGCGCGGGAGGCGAGCACGTTTAACACTGACGACCCGGCCGACGCGCGCCTCAGTGAACCGGGCGGCCCGGAAGCCGAGCAGGGCACCGAGCCCACACCGTCACCCGAGGTGGGCAGAGGTCCGCGGGCCGAGTCACGGACGCGTCAGACCGAGGCGGAGAATGCGGCGTCGGCGGACAGTGAGACGCCCGAGACCGACGCTGGCCGCCTGGACGCGTCCGGCACTCAAGACCGGCCGGACGAGCAAGGCGCACAAACCGGCAGATGGGACCCGCCCGGCCAGGAGCCGCGCGCCGGAAACGAAGTCGGCACGGACGGCGCCGAACCGCTGCTCGCCGACAACGAGCCCGGCGAACCGGGAACCGAGCGGCAGCCCGAATCCGAGGTGTTGGACGAGCCCGGCCGAGAATCCACCGCACCGGAAGCCGAGGACATCCCGGACACCGGCCGGGACACCGAATACCGACCCGCCGAACGCGATGATTCCCAGCCGTCCCCCGAAGCCGAGGAAAGACCGGACGAAATCTCAGATGGCGACAACGACGGCAACGACGACCGTGGTAGGAACACTGAGAACCAACCCGCATCCCCGGCACCCGAGGAGAACGAGACCGACCGATTCGCCGGACTCCCGACCCGCGCCGATCTCGACCCGGCCGGCGCCGGCGAACTCACCCGCGAACGCGGCGAACCCCTAACCCCGATCAACGAAAACCAAGACCTGCGAGAACCCGACCCCGAGCAGGAGTCGGACTGGAAAAAAATGATGCGCGGCCTCAATAATGACGTCGAGGACGCCCTTAAGACCGGCAACGACTTGGGCAATGACGCGCTCAAACTAACGGAGCACAGACCGCCATCGGACTATCCGACCGGAACAAAGGACAATAGCCCTCAGATCAGGGAACTGGACAACTCGGCCAATATTCCCAGCGCCGCAATGGGGATCGTCGCTGCTGCTATGGTCATGTACAGCCTGGTGGAGGGATTCCGCACGGCGGGCAGAAGACTTTGGAGGAGGAACGATGACGGTAACCGATGATCAGGTGGCCGCGCTGCGCGCTCAACTGGCAGGCCAGGGCGACGAACACTATCGACTGTTCAACCAGCTCGACCCGCAGGCGGCCAACATCGGCTACGTGGCACTGGTCGCCGGGGCATTCTTCGAAGCCGTCAGGCGCCGATTCATCAAGGACGGAAGCCCGGCAGATGATGCTGAGATCATCGACTTCGTCACCTCCGTACGGCTGAGACTGGAGGAATCAGAGAGCAAACTCGACCCGAACGTGGGCGAGACCATGATCAAAATTGCGCTCGGAAAGCTTCCCCCTGAGGCCCGGAAGAACATCGGTGGCGATGTCGGCTACGGAACTCAGATCCTCCTGCTTGCAGGGCTTATCGCGGACGAAGATCTAACCTCGAACGAACTCGATGAGTTTCTTGCCAGGGCCCGCTACTTCGCGGAGGAAATGAACTCGTGACCGACTTCTCAGATATTGAAGTCGGAGATGAGCACATTGAGCTTCTCCGCCGGTTTCTAAGCGACGACCCTAACGACCCAAGCACCTTCGATGTGTCGACTGCCGAGAGCAATGCCATCGCTCACAATTTGATGGCTTATTCAGCGTTCGCGGTGGCGGTTCTGCGAAAATTCTCTCCGAACTTCACCATCCCCGAGGTCATCCGTTACGTCACCGACCTGCGGAAAGCCATCCTCAGGGAGAACGCGTTGCAGATCAACCCCCGTGTTGCGGAGGGCATGATACGCGCTGTCCTCGAAGACCAGACTCTCAAAGACCGTGAACCGTATGGTGCCGACAACGAGGCAATGGTCAATGCAGGCTTCGCCGTTCTATTGGAACTTTTCCATGGAGCGGAGCTTAAGGGGCCCGAACTGGACGAGTTCCTCAGAGAGTCGGCGGACTATGCCAGGCGCTGGCTAGCGGTTCAGCAAGCTCGGCAGGCGAGAGAAGAAGCTTCGGCAGGTTGAGTCGGGCTACGCCGGTCTGATGCGCGGGACCTAGCGACCGAGTGCGTTCTGGCCACGTCCCCGTCCGCTACACGCGCACGCCTCAGCTTAGGGGACGACGTTGATGGTTAGGGCGTCGAGCGTGTAGGTGCCGGGGGCGGGGTGGACGGATTCGGCGATGGCGTGGGTGACGGTGTCGGGGAGGGTGATCTCCAGGGCCTGGTCGGTCTCGGTGTGGGCGAACGCCGGGCCGGGGAGCAGGACGATCGGCGTGCCGGGCCCGCGGAGGATCAGCGGGTTGCCGTGCGGGACGCGGGCCGGGAGGACGCGGGTGAGCTGCGGGATGTGCTGCGCGCCGATCTCCAGGGTGACGCCGTCGGAGGTGTCCGCGTCCAGTTTGTGGAAGAAGAGGAAGCCGGTGCCGGAGCCGTCCCGCCGCGAGCCCTCGCGGACCGCCGTCGCGACGGTCGGAACGTCGGCCAGGCAGGAGCGGTCCAGGTCGGTGAGCAGGACGGGAAGGTGCGGCGCGAGGGCGCCGAGGAGGCCCTCGACATTCCAGGACTGCGCCGCGTGGAGCTCGCCGGTGGTGATGCCGACGAACTGGAGGAACGCGACCTCGCCGAGGGGCGTGTCCGCGCGGCCGAGTTCCGGGTCCAGGACGAGGGCGCCCGCGCGGATCGCCGACCCGGGACGGCCGGGGTCGATGGGGTTCGGGAGCTCGATGTAGTGGCCCGGCTTGAAGTCGTTGCCGCTCTTGGACACGTACGATGCGAGGTTCTCAAGCTGGGCCATCGCCCAGTTCGGCGGGTTCGGCTCGTCCGGGAGGCGGGGGACGCGGAGCGTGAACTCGTAGCCGCGCTCCTCGTACGGGGCGGTCAGCGCGTAGCCGATGAGGTGCCAGTGCGGGACGGGCTCGTCGCGGGGGTAGATCGCGATGGTGTTGGTGACGAACTGGCCCATCGGGATGGGGCCGCCCATCGGGCGGTACGGCATCGGCGCGTCCCATTCGAGGCGCTCAGCGTCCCCGTAACGCGCTTTCAGCGCGCCGTCGATCGCGTTCCACCCGTGGACGTTCAGCATCGGTGCCCCCTCGTTGATGACCTTGCCTCATACCGACGCCAATGGGGCGATCTTGGTTCAGATTCTCAAGGCGCCGAGGGCGGTGCTCGCGGCTTGGTGGTCGGACGCGGCCAACCGCCTCGAGGGTCTGAATCCTCACATCGTGGATGATGTCAGGATCATTTGGGGTCGTAGGCGAGATTCGGGGCGAGCCAGCGTTCGGTCTCGGAGACGGGGAGGCCGCAGCGGGCGGCGTAGTCCTCGATCTGGTCCTTGCCGACGCGTCCGACGGTGAAGTAGCGGGACGACGGGTGCGCGAAGATCAGGCCGCTGACACTGGCGGCGGGGGTCATCGCGAACGACTCGGTGAGCTTCATGCCGAGGCGGTTGGCGTCCAGCAGGTCGAACAGGGTCTCCTTCAGGCTGTGGTCGGGGCTCGCCGGGTAGCCGAGCGCGGGGCGGATGCCGCGGAAGCGTTCGGCGTGCAGGTCTTCCAGGGCGGGGTCGGCGCCGGGCTCGAACCAGGCGCGGCGGGCCTCCAGGTGGACGTACTCGGCGAACGCCTCGGCCATACGGTCGGCTAGGGCCTTGACCATGATGGCCTTGTAGTCGTCGTTGTCCTCTTCGTACTTGGCGGCGAGGTCCTCGGCGCCGAGGATCGTCACGGCGAAGCCGCCGAGGTGGTCGCCGGACGGGGCGATGTAGTCGGCGAGGCAGCGGTTCGGGCGGCCTTCCGGCTTGGCGGTCTGCTGGCGGAGCATCGGGAAGCGGGCCTGCGGCAGGACGATGTCGTCGCCGTCGGAGTGCGCGGGCCAGAACCCGTAGGCGCCGTGGGCCTCGAACGCCTTGTCCGCGACGATCTGGTCGAGCAGTTCGTTGCCCTCGTCGAACAGCTCGCGGGCGACGGGCTGGTCGAGGATCGCCGGGTACTTGCCCTTCAGCTCCCAGGCGAGGAAGAAGAACTGCCAGTCGATCATCTCGCGGATGGCGGTCAGGTCGGGCTGGACGACGCGGACGCCCGTGAAGTCGGGGGTCGGCAGGTCGGCGAAGTCGACCTTCTCCGGGTTCGCGCGCGCCTTGGCGATGGTGAGGAGGGGGGTGCGTTGCTTGTTCTCGTGCAGCTCGCGGAGCCTGGCCTGCTCGGCGCGGTTGGCGGTGGCGAGCGTCTCGGCGCGGCCCTCGTCGAGGAGGTCGGAGACGACGCCGACGACGCGGGACGCGTCCAGGACGTGGACCGTCGTCGCGTCGTAGGCGGGCGCGATCTTCACGGCGGTGTGCTGCCGGGACGTCGTCGCGCCGCCGATCAGCAGCGGGAGCCGGAGGCCGCGGCGCTCCATCTCGGAGGCGACGGAGACCATCTCGTCCAGCGACGGCGTGATCAGGCCGGACAGGCCGACGGCGTCGGCGCCCTCCGCGACGGCCGTGTCGAGGATCTTGGCGGCGGGGACCATGACGCCGAGGTCGACCACGTCGTAGTTGTTGCAGCCGAGGACGACGCCGACGATGTTCTTGCCGATGTCGTGCACGTCGCCCTTGACCGTCGCGAGGACGATCTTGCCCTGGCCGCGGTCGGACGTGATCCGCCCGGCGCGCAGCGCCTCCTGCTTCTCCCGCTCCATGAACGGTTCCAGGTAGGCGACCGACCGCTTCATCACGCGGGCGCTCTTGACCACCTGCGGGAGGAACATCTTGCCGGAGCCGAACAGGTCGCCGACGACCTTCATGCCGTCCATCAGCGGGCCCTCGATGACGTCGAGGGGGCGGGCGGCCTGCGCGCGGGCCTCCTCGGTGTCGTCCTCGATGAAGTCGATGATGCCGTGGACGAGGGCGTGCGAGAGGCGGTCGGCGACGGGCGCGTCCCGCCAGGACAGGTCGACCTCGCGCCTGGTGCCCTTCCCCTTGACGTTCTCGGCGAACGAGACGAGCCGGTCGGTCGCGTCGGGACGGCGGTCGAACAGCACGTCCTCGACGAGTTCGAGCAGGTCGGCGGGGATGTCCTCGTAGACGGCGAGCTGCCCGGCGTTGACGATGCCCATGTCGAGCCCGGCGCGGACGGCGTGGAGCAGGAACGCCGAGTGCATCGCCTCGCGGACGACGTCGTTGCCGCGGAAGGAGAACGACAGGTTGGAGATGCCGCCGCTGGTGCGGGCGCCGGGGCAGCGCTCCTTGATGAGCGGCAGCGCGTCGATGAACGCCTTCGCGTAGCCGTTGTGCTCGGAGATGCCGGTCGCGACGGCGAGGACGTTCGGGTCGAAGATGATGTCCTCGGCGGGGAAACCGGCCTGCTGGGTGAGGAGGTCGTAGGCGCGTCCGCAGATCTCGACCTTGCGCTCGGCCGTGTCGGCCTGGCCCAGCTCGTCGAACGCCATGACGACGACGCCGGCGCCGAAGTCGCGGATGCGGCGGGCCTGCTCCAGGAACAGGGCCTCGCCCTCCTTCAGGCTGATCGAGTTGACGACGCCCTTGCCCTGGACGGTCTTCAGCCCCGCCTCGAGCACGCTCCACCGCGAGCTGTCCACCATGATCGGGATGCGGGCGGCCTCGGGCTCGGTCGCGATCAGGTTCAGGAACGTCGTCATCTCCCGCTCGCTGTCGAGCAGGTCGGCGTCCATGTTGACGTCGAGGAGGTTCGCGCCGCCGCGGACCTGTTCGAGCGCGACGTCGACCGCGGCCTGGTGGTCGCCCGCCTCGATCAGTTTCCGGAACCGCTTGGACCCGGTCACGTTGGTGCGCTCGCCGATCATGACGAAGCCGGTGTCCGCGCCGATCTCGAAGGGTTCGAGGCCGCTGAAGCGGGGGGCGGCGGCGGGCCTCGCCGGCTCGCGGGGCGCCTGGTTCCGGACGGCCGCGGCGATGCGGGCGATGTGCTCCGGGCCCGTCCCGCAGCAGCCGCCGACCGCGTTGACCAGGCCGGACGCGGCGATCTCGCCGAGTTTGCGGCCCATCTCGTCCGGTGACTGGTCGTAGCCGCCGAACGCGTTGGGCAGGCCGGCGTTCGGATAGAACGCGGTGTGGGCGCCGGCGACCCTGGCCAGCTCCTCCACGTGCGGGCGGTTCTCGTCGGCGCCCATCGAGCAGTTCAGCCCGACGACGAGGGGCTCGGCGTGCTCGACGGAGCGCCAGAACGCCTCGACGGTCTGGCCCGACAGCGTCCGGCCGCTCAGGTCGACGATCGTCACCGAGATCCACAGCGGCAGGTGCGGGGCGACCTCGCGGGCGGCGGCGATCGCGGCCTTCGCGTTCAGCGTGTCGAAGATCGTCTCGATGAGCAGGAGGTCGACGCCGCCCTCGGCGAGCCCGCCGATCTGCTCCGCGTACGAAGCCTTGACCTGGTCGAACGTGACGGCTCGGTAGGCCGGGTCTTCAACGCGCGGCGAGAGGGAGAGGGTGACGTTCAGCGGGCCGACGGACCCGGCGACGAGGCGTCCGCCCGCCTCGTCGGCGGCCTGGCGGGCCAGCCGGGCGCCCTGGACGTTCATGTCGTGGACGAGGCTCTCCAGCCCGTAGTCGCCCTGGCCGATGCTCGTCGCCGTGAACGTGTTCGTCGTGGTGATGTCGGCGCCGGCGTCGAGGTACTGCCGGTGGACGTCCAGGATCACGTCGGGACGGGTCAGGTTCAGCACGTCGGGGTCGCCGGTGACGTCCTTCGGATGGTCGCCGCCGATGAGGTCGCCGCGGTAGTCGGCCGGCCCGAGGCCCGCGCCCTGGAGCATCGTGCCCCACGCGCCGTCGAGGACGGCGATCCGCTGGTGCAGAAGCTCGTGAAGTGTGTTCTCGGTCATTTCCAAGCACCTCCCAGTCGATATGGGAGGCGCCCTTGCAGATCCGGAGGTCGGAGCCGAGCGTGGCGGGCGAACGCCCGTTGCAGCGCCTCTCGGCTCCCCCATCGAGGTTACAGGCCATCGGTCCGTTGTGTCAGGCGCGTCCCACATTGATCATCGGCCCGGGGGGCCGGGCGCCGGTTCGTGCCGCCGCGTCAGGGGCGCCATTCCTCCTGGTACGCGGGATGCGCGGCGTGCGGGAGGGCGAGCAGGCGGAGCACGGACTCGCGGGCGGCATGGGCGGCCTCGACCTCCGGGGTCCGGCCGCCCTGCGCGAGGATCCAGGTCTCCTTCTCGTAGTCGTCGATGATCTGGCGGGCGGCGGCCACCTCGCGCAGCGTCCGGGACGGGTCGTGCCGGGCGATGTGCTCGGCGTACGCCCCGTTCTCCGCCGTCGCCACGAAGGCGGGTTCGCGCTCGTCCTCGCCTTCGGAGGTGTCGGTGTTGACCGTTCCGGAGGACGCGGCCTTCCAGGGGGCGCCCGCGCACGCCTGGGCGATCCGCTCGTCCCTGGCCAGACGGTCGCGGAGGAACTCCACCAAGTCCATGAGGCCATCCTGCCCGCTGCTGAGGCCGGACGTCAGCGAGGGGACGCGACCGAGCCGAGCCAGAGAAGGTCGCGGGCCCGGGTCATCGCGACGAACAGCTGGCGTCGCGCCAGCTCCGAACGCTCCTGGCCGGCGGGATCCGCCGGGGCGTCCGTGATCGCGGCGTTGACGTCGGCGTCGTGGTGCGGCAGGAAGACCTGCTTGAACTCAAGGCCCTTGGCGCGGCGGTAGGTGCCGAGCTTGACCGCCTCGACGGGCCGCCCGTCGTACCGCTCCAGCCGCAGGACTGGGATCCCGGCGCGGCTCAGGCAGCGGTGGTAGTGGTCGATGTCGCGGCGCGACCGGCACAGGACCGCCGCGCCGGCCAGCGACGACGTCCCGTCCGGGGCGGTCAGGTCGTTGATCGCGGCGATGAGGCGGCGGTCGTGGTCGGCGGCGTCGGCGGCGTCCACGCGGAGGACCAGTCCGTCGTGGTAGGTCGCGTCCACCGTGCGGCGGCCGTTCGGGCTCGGCCCCTCCAGGTCGTCGAACGGGTCGCCGGAGACCAGCTCAAGCGCGGTCTCCAGGATCGTCGCGGCGTTGCGGTAGTTGGTCCGCAGCACCGCCCCGCGGCCCTTGATCCGGATCCCGGCGTCGGTGAGCCTGAACCCGCCCGGATACACCGCCTGCTGGCCGTCGCCGATGAGCAGCAGCCCGTTGGGGCCGTCCCCCACGAGGGCGTGCAGCAGCCTGACGCCGGTGAGCGTGAGGTCCTGGACCTCGTCCACGATCACCGCGGCGTAAGACGGTTCGGAGGGACGCTCGGTCAGTTCGGCGAGCGCCGCCAGCAGGACGTCGTTGAAGTCGCAGACGCCGCGCTCGGCGAGCAGCAGCTCGTACTCCTCGTACAGCAGCCAGACCGCTTCGCGGTGCGCCGTCCGCAGCGCGGTGCGGCGGCCCGGCCGTGCGACCGTGCGGTACTCCTCCAGGGATGTCAGGCCGCGTCCCTTGATCACGTAGTCGATCTCCTCCCGCCAGTAGCCGGGCGTGGCGTCGATCTCCGGGAGGACCCTGTCGCGGCCCGCGCTCACCCAGGCGCGGGAGAAGGCGTCGTCCGCGCGGCTCCCGTCGAGGTCGAGGCGGACGCCGCGGCCGTCCAGGAACGTCCGCGCCCAGGTGTGGAGGCTGGTGAACTCGACGCGTCCGGCGAACGCGGCCGCCATCGTCCCGAACAGGCGGCACTGCACCCGCGGCAGGTTGTTGGCGAACGTGACGTACAGGATGCGGCCGGTCGTGCGTCCGGCCAGGTGAGCCGCCCGGTGCAGGCCCACGACGGTCTTGCCGGTGCCGGCGGGGCCGCTGATGCGCGCCGGTCCGCCCCAGTCGCGCCGGACGATCGACACCTGGTCCGGGTGCAGGAACGTCATCCACCGCTCGATGGGCGCCTGGAGCACCGACCCCGTCGCGGCGCGCTCCACGTCCTCGACGTCGAACAGCGCGTCGCCCGCCGCGGAGGGGCCGGGCGGACCGGGCGTGGCGGGCGTGGCGGGCGTGGCGGGTTCGTCGAGGGACGTCAAGGCGTGTTCGCGGAAGCGCTCCGCCAGGTGTCCGGACATCGCGCGGATCATCGCCGGCTGGAGCTGTTCCCGCTCCCCGAGCAGCGCGGGGATGGCGTCCATCCGGCCCAGCAGGCGGACGCCGCCCACCCGCGTGTCGAGCCGGTGCCCGGCGAAGATCATCAGGGGCTTCAGCGCGACCGGGGACATGCCCAGGTCGGCCGCGTGCTCCTCGACCGTCCGGGTCAGGTTCAAGAGCTTGCCGACCTCGCCGTCGCGGGGCTCACCGCCGCAATGGAGACGGCCCCCGATCACGGCGGGCGGATCGCGCCACCGCTTGACGTCGATGACGAACACGCCGGGCGGCCCGATCAGGATCATGTCGACGTTCGCGGCGGACGTCCCGGGCCACTCCCGGTCGACGAGCAGCTGCCAGCCGGTGGCGGTGAGGGACATCAGCGTGGCGGCGACCTGCCGCTCGGCCTCCCCCGCGGCCTCCCAGCGGGCCGCCTGCCGGTGCGCCTCCCAGGCGAGGCGCTGCAGTCTCAGCGCATTCTCGCGGATGCGGCGTGCCCGTTCCCCCGCCGATCCGCCGGCCACCATCGCCCACCCCTGTCAAAAAGGTACGGAGTACTACACATAGCAACAATGATTGCCGCGCAACACCCCCTCTACGGGGCCGTCCGGCCCTTCCATGCGCCGCCCGTGCCGGCGCGGTGCCTGCGGGCCGAGTCGACGGTCATGGCCGCGTACATGAGGGCCACCAGGGGCAGGGCCAGGGCACGCAGGGGTGACAGGCGGTAGAAGCGGAGCATGGGCGTGTAGGTGGCGGCCATGATCGTCCAGGCGAGGAGGCCCGCCGTGGCGGCGAGCGCGGCCTCACCGCCGCCGAGGGCGAGGCCGGTCAGGCCCGCCAGGGCGGCGGCGGGCGGGACCGCGTACATGAGGAGAAGCGTCAGGACGGTGCCCGCCAGCAGGGCCGGTGAGTAGCGGAGCTGGTGGTAGGCGCTGCGGGCGACCATCGTCCACAGGTCGGACAGGTGCGGGTAGGGACGGCGGCTGACGACGTCGCGGCCCAGGTCGAGGCGGCATCGTCCGCCGTCGCGCTTGATGAGGCGTCCGAGCGCCACGTCGTCGATCAGCGCGCCCCTGATCGCCGTGAGCCCGCCCGCGTGCGCGAGGGCGGCGCGGCGGACGAGCATGCAGCCGCCCGCCGCGGCGGCGGTGCGCGCCCCGTCGCGGGTGACCCGGCGGAACGGGTAGAGCTGCGCGAAGAAGTACACGAACGCGGGGACGAGCAGGCGTTCCCAGCCGGTGCGAGTGCTCAGCGTCGCCATCCGCGACACCAGGTCGCGTCCGCCGTTGGACGTGGCGGCGCGGACGAGTCCCGTCACGGTTCCGGGCGCGTAGGCGATGTCGGCGTCGGTGAACAGGAGGAACTCCGGGCCGCCCGCCGCCCGGACGCCCTCCGACATCGCCCAGACCTTGCCCGCCCATCCCTCGGGACGCTCCTTCGCGCGCACGACGCGGAAACCGGCCCGGCCGCCCGCGAGGCGCTCGGCGGTCTCGGCGGTGCCGTCGCCGCTCCCGTCATCGACCAGGACGACGCGGAAATCGCCCGGATAGTGCTGTTCCAGCAGGGTCGGCAGAGTTTCCGGGAGCACGGCCGCCTCGTCGCGGGCCGGGACGACGGCCACCACGTCCGGCCATTCGGGCGGGTCGGTGCCCGGCGGAAGCGACGGGCCGGTCTTCCAGAAACCGCCGTGTCCGAGGGCCAGGTACAGCCATCCCACCAGCGCGGCCAGTGCCAGAACGCCCATGACCACCACGCCGGGCAGCCTCGCACCGGATCGGGCGCCCGTCCAACAGGCGCGGCGTGGCGTGGCGAGTGCGCGCAGCGGGGCACAATCGGCGCATGAGCACCGACCCGGACCTCAAGGAGGTTCTCTGGAAGGCCGCCGACAAGCTGAGGGGTTCCGTGGACGCGGCCCACTACCGGGATTTCGTGCTGGGCCTCGTGTTCCTCAAGTACGTGTCCGACTCGGCGGGCGAGGGCGGCTTCCGGGTGCCGCGCGGAGCGCGGTGGGCGGACCTCGCCGCGCAGGCCCGTTCAGGGACGATCGGCACGGCGATCGACGCGGCCATGGACGCGGTCATGCGCGCCAATCCCCCGCTGGCGGGGGTCCTTCCGAAGCTCTTCGGACGGGACGAGGTCGACCAGCGCCGCCTCGGTGAGCTGGTCGGGGTGATCGGCGATGTGCGGTTCGGCGGGCACGGCGCGCGGGGCGAGCAGGGCGGGAAAACTGCCCGTGATGTGCTCGGTGAGGTCTACGAATACTTTCTGGAGAAGTTCGCGCGGGCCGAGGGGAAGCGCGGCGGAGAGTTCTATACGCCGCCCAGTGTCGTGAAAGTTCTGGTCGAGATCCTGGAGCCTTTCAAAGGGCGTGTCTACGACCCGTGCTGCGGTTCGGGCGGCATGTTCGTGCAGGCGGAGAAGTTCGTCCTCAGCCATCGTGGACGGCTGGACGACATCGCCGTCCACGGGCAGGAGGCGAACGAGCGGACATGGCGGCTGGCGAAGATGAATCTGGCCGTCCACGGGATCAGCGGCGACCTTTCCCCACGGTGGGCCGACACCTTTTACGAGGACGCGCATCCGGAACTCCAGGCCGATTATGTGCTCGCCAATCCGCCGTTCAACATGTCGGACTGGTACCGGGACACCGGCGACCCGCGGTGGCGCTTCGGAGTCCCGCCCGCGACTAACGCCAATTTCGCCTGGATACAGCATATCGTCGCCAAACTGGGCCCTCAGGGGGCCGCGGGCGTGGTGATGGCGAACGGGTCGATGTCGTCCAGGCAGTCGGCCGAACGCGGCATTCGCTCCGCGATGGTGGAGGCGGGCCTTGTGTCGTGCATTGTCGCGCTGCCGGGCCAGCTTTTCCGGAGCACGCCCATTCCGGCGTGCCTCTGGTTCTTGGACAAGGGCAAGGCCACGCGAAACCAGGTGCTGTTCGTCGACGCGCGCGCCATGGGCACGATGATCGACCGCACCGAACGCGTCCTGACCGGCGCCGACATCGCCGGGATCGCCGGCGCGTACCGTTCCTGGCGGGACGGCGCGCACTCCGATGTACCGGGGTTCTGCTACGCCGCCGGGCTGGACGAGATCCGGTCCCATGACCACGTCCTCACCCCGGGACGCTATGTCGGGACGGCGAAGGCGGCCGCGGGCGGCGAGCCCCTCGCCGACATGGTCGGGCGCCTTACCAAGGAGCTGTTCGCGCAGTTCGAGGAGTCGGCACGGCTCGACCGGATCGTCCGCGCGGAACTGGGACGCCTCGATGAGGCTCGATGAGTGACGGGCGGGCGGCACTCGGCGAGATCGTCACGTTCTCGAACGGGAAGTCGGGCGCCGCCGGCCGGGGCACGGCGTACCAGACCTACGGCGCCAACGGCGTGATAGGGACGTCCGGCCTTTTCAACGCCGAAGCCCACGCCACCATTGTCGGACGCGTCGGGTCGTACTGCGGCGCCGTCCATTACAGCCGGGACCGCTGCTGGGTCACCGACAACGCCATCATCGCCACGGCGAAGGACGGCGTGAACCCGCGCTACGTCTACTACCTGCTCAAAAGGCTCGACCTCAACCGGTACCGGATCGGCTCGGGCCAGCCGCTGCTCACGCAGGGCATTCTGGGCCGGCTCACCGTCGCCCGGATGACCCGCGCGGAGCAGGACTCGGCGGCCTCCGTCCTCACCGCCCTGGACGACAAGATCGCGGTGAACGCCCGCATCGCGGCGGCGGCCGACGAGCTCGTCCGCGCCCGCTACGCGGAACTGGCCGCCGCGGCGACGGCGACGATCCGGATAGAGCGCCTGGGGTCGCTGGTGCGGTCGAACATCCCGCCCGGCCGCATCCCCCCGGACGAGAACTACATCGCCCTCGAACACATGCCGAAACGCCACATGTGGCTCACGTCGTGGACGGATTCGTCCAACGTGATCAGCGCGAAGCGGCGTTTCGCGCCCGGCGATGTGCTCTTCGGGAAGCTCCGCCCCTATTTCCACAAGGTCGGCCTCGCGTTCGTCGGCGGGATCGCCTCGACCGACATTCTCGTCGTCCGTCCGAAGCAGGACGCCTACCGGGGCTGGCTCCTCGCGGCACTGTCGAGCGACGACGTCGTCGCGCACGCGTCCGCGCTCGGCGACGGCACGAGAATGCCGCGCGCGAAATGGCCGGACCTCGCCGCCCATGAGGTCCCCTGGCCGGACGGCCACGCCCGCGGATTCGACGAGTTCGTGAAACCCCTGGCCAGGCGAGTTGAGGCCGCGGCGGCCGAGAACAGGAGCCTGGCAGGGCTCCGCGACGCACTTCTGCCCCGGCTCATTCCTTAACGGAATCGTGATCAACGACACCCGGCCGCCGGTCCGCCGGCGCCCTGGTGGCAGGTGGCGGATCGGGGACGGTTGGCGAGTATTCGCAGCGTGCGGCAAGTGCCTTGCATGCGCGCAAGAGTCGGTGACTCACCCGTGCGCGATGCGTCAGAGTGTGTGTTGTTTCACTCCCACGTCCACTGAACGCTTTTCATCCCGGTCAGGTCCGCACCGGCAACGGCTTCCGCGGACGAACCGGATGAGAAAAGTTCACTTCCTCCAGGCCGAAGAACACATGTTCGCATACAGCCCGACACGGAGACGTGAAGCCAACGCCGCCATGAACGCATCTGAAGCGTGGTCAGGGACACCTGTGCTCGTCCCGGCGCCCGCACCTTCGCTGGAACTCGGAATCCCGTCCGCCTGGAACAACGGCAAGTCCTGCGGGCGGCTGATCGGCGAGATCGATCTCGCCGCGACCCCGGCCGCGGTGCGGCTCGCGAGGTCCTATGTCAGGGAACTCGTCGGGCAGCACTTCGGCGCCGACCGGACCGAGCTCGGCGACCTGGAACTGCTGACCAGCGAGGCCATGACCAACTCGGTGCTGCACGCGAGGCCGCGCCCGGACGGGACGATCACGCTGTCCGTCATGCACCTCGACCGATACGTCCGCGTCGAGGTGACCGACGGCGGCGCCGCGCCCGGCCAGCCGCGTGCGCCCAAGGAGCCCCTGCCGGTGCACGGGCGGGGACTCCTTCTCATGAAGGCGCTCGCCACCGATTTCGGCACCCACCGGAGCAAGAACGGGGCGACGTTCTGGTTCGGCGTGGGCGTCAGGGAAGGGTGGCGACTGCCGTGACGCTGGGGCCGACGCCGAGCCTGACCGGACGGTCAGCGCACGGTCCGCGGGAGGACGAGGCGGACGCCCGCGGGCCGCTGCTCGACGCGTCGGCCCCCGGCGTCGCCCTGCCGTACGGCGCTCGTCCGAACGGCACCCATCCGTACGGCATTCGTCCGTACCACACCTACCTCGGCGGCGAGGGCACCTACGCCGCCGGCCGGGAACTCGCCGAAGGGGCGCTGCGCAGGTGCTCGATCGCGGGCCGGCTCGTCCAGGCGAACAGGGGCTTCCTGGACAACGCCGCCGCGTCGCACGCCCAGCACACCGGGCTGCGGCGGTTCCCGGACCTTGGTTGCGGGCTCCCCGCGCCCGCCAACCTCGGCCGCACCACCGGCCTCGGCCGCACCACCGGCCTCGGCCGCACCACCGGCCTCGGCCGCACCACTGACCTCGGCGGCGACGCCGCGCGGGCGGAGTGACCGCCCGCCATGCTCTCCGCCGTCGATGACAGAACGAACACAACCGCCGTCACCTCGCGCGGTATGCCCGGCGCTTCGGTACGATCAAAGTGCCAACAAGTGCCACATCTAGGGCGAGCGATGACCGCCGACGGCGAGCCGAAGTCACTCTCCGAGATCACCAAGGACATGGGCCTCAACATGTCCGACGTCGCGGCCTTCTCCGGGCTCGACGAGAGCACCGTGTTCCGGCTGTGGGACAACGTCGAGTGGCTCGACCGGGTGAGCGGACGCTCCCTGCAGAGCCTGATGTCGTCGATCCCGGGCATCGCCGAGTACTCGATGTCGCACGCCGTCCAGAAGAGGCGCGACGCCCTCATCGGCGACCTGCACGACGTCGGGCTCTCCGTCGACCTGTCCGCCCTGGAGAACTCGCCCGTCCCGCAGCAGCATCTGCTGAACGCGCTCGAGGCGGCGCTGTGCATCGTCCGCGGCGAGCCGACGCAGAAGACGTCGTCCTTCATCGCCCGCTTCTGGGGAAGCGAACCGGACCGCGCCCTTGAGCTGATCTTCTCCGACGAGCCGGGCCGGGGCATCCTGCAGGACCCGAAGATCCTCCACGACTCCTCGGTCGACCTGGCTCCCCGGCTGCACCGCAAGACGTACTCGTTCCATTCGATCCTGGCGGTCAACGTCATCGCGCACCAGGTCAGCAAGGTGACCGACGCGATCGAGGCCGATCTCGGCTTCGACGTCCCCGCCCGGCAGACCGCGTTCACGACGCGCGGCGTCATCATGGGCTTCCTGATCAACTTCGACGACCTCGAGCTCGCGGAGCGGTACCGCAGGGAGCTGGAGACGACGCCCGTGTACGCGGCGCTGGAGGAATGGGCGTTCCCGACCTACGCCCGCGACAGCCGTCTGAGCAGCGATTTCACCCTGCCGAGCTCCCTGTCGCTGCGCAATACGGCCACCGAGGTATTACGCGAGATCGCCGTGTACAACGACGCCTATTTCTACTACCTGGTGTCGACGTACATACCGCTCGCGCTGAAACGCGATCCCGCGTTCGGGGGAAAGATCGTCGAGCTGATCCAGGCATTGGAGCTGCGCGGGCTCGATTGCCGCGACAAAAGGATCAGACAGACGTGCAACGCGCTGGTTCGGCAGCTCAAGGGCACCGTCTGAACCAGCTTCTGGAGAATGGGGAGCCGGTGGAGGACACGGCGCAGGCCATTGCGAATCTGACGCAGGAACGATGGGAGGCCAACGCGGAGTACTGGGTCAAGGTCATCAGGGAGCGCCGCGACCGGTACCGGACGGAGTTGACCGACGCCGCCGTCCTTGACGCCATCGGCCCCGTCGCGGGGCTGCGCGTCCTCGACGCGGGCTGCGGCGAGGGGTACCTCTCCCGCACGCTGGCCGCGGGCGGCGCGGACGTCGACGGCATCGACGCCTGCCAGAGCCTGGTCGACGCGGCGGCCTCGCACCCGTCGCCGGAGGGCGCGGCCAGGTTCACCTTCGCCAGCGTCGACGACCTGCCCTTCGAGGACGGGACGTTCGACCTGGTCGTCTGCAACCACCTGTTCAGCCACCTGCCGGACCCGACCGACGCGCTCCGCGAGATCGCCCGGGTCCTGAAGAGCGGCGGGCGGCTGATCCTGCTGACCCTGCACCCGTGCTTCTACGTGGAGCACTCCGAGCGCGGCGCGACGGCCAGCATCCCGGCGGCGCAGTACTTCGCGTCCCGGGGGATCGACCAGCGGTTCCTGGTGGACGGGCTCGAATCCCCCTCGATGGTGACATCGTGGCTCCGGCCGCTGGAGTTCTATGCTGGAACGCTCCGAGACTCCGGTTTCGTCATCGCCGACCTGCGCGAACCCCACCCGACGGAAGAGCAGATGCGCGAAGACCCGTGGTGGCGGAGGGGCTTCCCGACGGCGATCTTCATCCTCCTCGTCGCGGAACTCCGCTAGCCGCCGCCCCGCACGTCCGCCCGGACGTCCGGGCCGGACGTCCGGGCCGCGCGTCTCGCCGGGCGTAGAGTCGGCCGCATGGACGATGTGCCACCGGACCTGGCCGGGCATCCGGACAGGCTCCGGTGGAACGCCAAATACGGGGACGCTCCGGCCCTGACGCGCGTCCATCCGCTGGCGGAGCGGGCGCTGTCGCTCGATCTGCCGGACGGCGGCGTGCTCGATCTGGCGTCCGGGCCGTCTGGCAGCGCCCTGCGCGCCGCCGAGACCGGCCGCGCCGTCACGGCCGTCGACATCTCCGAGGCCGCGCTCGGCCGGCTCGGCGCCGAGGCGTCGCGCCGCGGGCTCGGCCCGCTGATCACGCTCGTCCAGGCCGACCTGGGCGCCTGGCGGCCGCGGGCCCCGGGCTACGCGCTGGTGCTGTGCACCGGCTTCTGGGACCGCACCGTGTTCGACCGCGCGGCCCGGGTCGTCCTGGACGGCGGCGCGCTGGCCTGGGAGGCGTTCACCGAGGACGCGCGGCGCGACCGGCCCGGCCTGCCCGCCGAATGGTGCCTGGCCGCCGGAGAGCCCGCCTCGCTCCTCCCCCGCGGCTTCACCGTCCTCCAGCAGACCGACGACGCGACCACGGGCAAACGCCGCCTCCTCGCCCGCGCGAACGGCCTCGCCCGTTCAGCCGGCTAGTCGAGGTCCACGACGACGGGAGCGTGGTCGGACGGCCCCTTCCCCTTCCGCGCCTCACGGTCGACGTAGGCGGAGCGGACACGCCCGGCGACGTCCTCGCTCGCATAGAACAGGTCGATCCGCATCCCCATGTTCTTGTGGAACATTCCAGCCCGGTAATCCCAGTATGTGAATGGAAAGGGGCCTTTCATGGGGGTCGGGATCACGTCGTGGAGGCCCAGGGCCTGGAGATCGGCGAGCGCCTGGCGTTCGGACGGGGTGACGTGCGTGGAGCCGATGAAGACGGCCGGGTCCCAGACGTCCTCGTCCGTGGGGGCCACGTTGTAGTCGCCGCACGCCACCAGCGGCGTCCCCCCGGCCAGTTCGGCGGCGAGCGCCTCGCGGAGTGCCGCGAACCAGGCGAGCTTGTAGGTGTAGTGGGCGGACTCGGGCGTCCGGCCGTTCGGCGCGTACAGCGACCAGACCCGGACGCCGCCGCACGTGGCTCCGACCGCGCGCGCCTCCGGCGTCAGCAGGACGGGCTCGGTCAGCTTGGTCTGCGGATCATCGGTCTCGCCCTCGTACACGGGCTGGCCGGGGAAGCCGTTCGAGACGTCCTCGATCCCGACCTTGGAGAGGACGGCCACGCCGTTCCAGCGGCCGTCGCCGTGCGCGGCTGTGGCGTATCCGAGTTCCTCGACCTCGGCGGCCGGGAACTGGTCGGCGCGGCACTTGGTCTCCTGGAGGCAGACGACGTCCGGTGCGGTCTCGTCCAGCCAGGCGAGGAGGCGGGGCAGGCGGGCCTTGACGGAATTGACGTTCCACGTCGCGAGGCGCATTCCCCCAGCCTGCCACCCCGCGGTGGCGCATGGGCGTGCGCGTCATGGCGGACGGGGTATTCTGGCGGTCCCCCCGCCCTAGGCGCACGGCCCTACGGGGGCCGGGTGACCGGTAGATTGCGAGTCGGCCCCGTCCCTGTCACGCGGCGCCCATCCACGCCGCATGACCGGTACATTGCGGGTTGGCCCGTCCCGGTCGCTCGGTGCCCACGCAAGGCCGTGTGACCGATAGGCCCGTCCCTGTCATTGGGGGCCGCACCAAGGCCCGCGTGACCGGTAGATTGCGGGTCGGCCTTCTTTGCGCGGTTTTCACGCTGTGCTTAGACCGACCCTGGAAGGGTGGTCACTTCCGTGATGTCGTCGAACCCGGAGCGAGTGAGGAATCATGTCCGAGGATGACAAGCCCGGGGGCAAGCCGGCGATCAAGGCGAAGGCGAAGATCCCGAACGCCAAGAACATCCGCAGCCCGGAGTTCACCCCGCACGGCATCAGCGCCGGGCGCGGCAGCGGGCTCAACCGGCCGTCCGCGCCGTCCGCGCTGACCGCCAAGCAGGCACGCAAGCGGCGGATTCTGATGATCGCGGGGCTGGTGGTGGTCGCGGTGGCGATCTCCGGCGGCGTCGTGTGGTGGGTGAACCGGCCCGGGCCCGAGATCGAGGTGACCGGGAAGTTCGCGTCCGAGCCGAAGGTCGACATCCCCACCGATCTCGCGCCGGAGGGCAAGCGCAAGGCGACCGTCCCGATCCGGGGCACCGGTCCCAAGATCGCCAGCGGTGACACGCTCTACGTCCAGTACGCCTTCTACCAGTGGTCCAAGGACAAGGACGAAGAGGACAGCTCCAAGAAGAGCACGAGCAAGCAGCTCGGGTCGTCCTACAAGCAGGAGGCGCAGGGCCAGCCGACGCGCCCGCTCGTGGTCGGCAAGAGCGGCATCAAGGGCTTCGACCAGGGCATGGTCGGCCAGACGGCCGGCAGCCGGGTCGTCCTGCAGATCCCGCCGTCGCAGGGCTTCGGCAAGGACGGCGCGCAGCTCGGGCTCAGCGGCAGCGACTGGGTCGTCTTCGTCGTGGACGTCCAGGCCGTCGTCCCCAAGAGCCCCGCCCCCCAGGGGACGAAGAAGGAGCTCAACGACAAGACGCTCCCCAAGGTCGAGGACCAGGGGCCCGGCAAGGCGCCCAAGGTCACGATCCCCAAGGGCGAGGACGCGCCGAAGAAGCTCCAGGTCAAGACGCTCGTCGAGGGCACCGGCCCCGCGCTCGCCAAGGGCGACGAGGCGGTCGTCAACTACCAGGGCAAGCTCTGGGACTCCGGCAAGGAGTTCGACTCCAGCTGGGGCCAGAACGGCGCGCCGGCCAAGTTCCCGATCGGCACCGGCGGCACCGTCCCCGGCTTCGACAAGGGGCTCACGGGCGCGAAGATCGGCAGCCGCATGCTGCTGATCCTGCCGCCGAGCGAGGGCTACGGCAAGAAGGGCAGCCCGCCGGACATCAAGGCCGACAGCACCCTGGTGTTCGTCGTGGACATCATCGCCAAGATCCAGAAGTGACGCGGCGCGGCCGCTTCAACTACTGAGCGAAGCGAACCGGGGGGCGTGGGGGGCGGCCCCCAACAGAGAACAGGTTGAGCGCAGCGAGGGGCGGGGACCCGGCCGGGTCCCCGCCCCTCGGCGTTGCGAAAAAGTTCATGGTGCGGGATCCGCCCACGACAACCGGGGAGGCGCATTACCCGTCCTCCTAATGGGAACACGGGACTGTGCATTGGGCGGCCCATCCCATCGATCCCCTCAGGTATCGTCGGTAACGCATTATTCACGGGGGGCTTGTGAGCAACGGCAGAATGGGCCCGGAGGGCGAGGAGCGCACCGGGCCGGGCGAGGCCGACCCGCATGACGCCGAGGTCGCGCCGCCGGCCGGCGAGGACGGTCCCACGACCGCCACGCTGACCGTGCATACCGGAGAATCCGCCCAAGACACGGAATTCGCCAGCGAGGACGACATATCTCAGAACGGCGACAAGAGCGACGGCGACGCCGCCGCGGCCGCGGCCGAATCCCCGGCCGCCGATAACACCGACGACGCCGATAAGGCGGCGACCGACGCCGACGAGACCGCGATCGACGCGGAGACCACGTCACGGGACGGGGCCGAATCCCCGGCCGGCGCCGGTGCGCCAGATGCGGCGGGGGCCGCGGGTGTCGGAGTGTCCGGGAACGGTGATACCAAGACCATGCCCGCCGCCACGTCGTCCAAGCAGGGAGGACCGCCCGGGCGCGGGCCTGGGCCGGGGGGAGGCGACGGCAGGGGGCCGCGCAAGCCGCGGAGCCGCCGGTCGCGCTACCTGCGGCGGGCCCTGTTCCTCATGCTCGCGTTCATCGGGTTCTGCATCGCCGCGTTCGGCGTCGCCTACCTGTTCACGCCGGTGCCCTCGCCGCAGGAGCAGGCGATCGCGCAGGGCCCGACGTTCTACTACTCCGACGGCAAGACGCAGATCGCGAAGACCGGCGTCAACCGGGACGCGGTCAAGCTCGACCGGATCCCGAAGAGCACCCGCGACGCGGTGATCGCGGCGGAGAACCGCGGCTTCTACGACGACCCCGGCGTGTCCGTGTCGGGCACGACGCGGGCGCTCTGGTCCACGGTGAGCGGGCGGCAGCTCCAGGGCGGGTCGACGATCACGCAGCAGATGGTCCGGAACTACTACGGCGGCATCGGCAAGGAGGTGTCCGTCACCCGCAAGCTCAAAGAGGTGATGGTGTCGCTGAAGGTCGGCCGGGAGAAGTCCAAGGACTGGATCCTGGAGCAGTACCTCAACACCATCTACTTCGGCCGCGACGCCTACGGGGTGCAGGCCGCCGCCAAGGCCTACTACGGCAAGGACGTCTCGGAGCTGACGCCCGCGGAGGGCGCGTACCTCGCCGCCGCGATCCAGCAGCCCAGCAACTTCGCCGACCCGGCCGGCGCGCAGCGCGTCCACGCCGAGCAGCGGTGGCGCTCCGTCCTCGACAACATGGTGCGGGACGGGGCGGTGAACCCCGCCGAGGCGACGTCGATGAAGTTCCCGGTGCCGCAGAAGGCGCGCATCACCGACGTCCTCAAGGGCCAGCGGGGCTACATGGTCAACGTGGCCAAGAAGGAGCTCATCGAGCGCCGCGGCTACAGCGAGGACGAGATCAACCGCAGCGGGTTGAAGATCACCACGACGTTCGACAAGCGGCTGATGGACGCGCTGCGGCGGTCCGTCAACCAGAACGCCCCCGAGGGCATGAACAAGAAGATCCGGACGGGCGCCGTGTCGGTCGACCCGGCCACCGGGCAGGTCCTCGCCTTCTACGGCGGCCGCGGCTACCTGGAGGAGGCGCTGAGCAGCTCCTTCGGCGACTGGGCGCAGGCCGGGTCCGGGTTCAAGCCGATCGCGCTGGCCGCCGCGCTGGAGGACGGACGGTCCCTCAACGACACCTACGACGGGAGCTCCCCGCAGTACTTCGGCGGCGACTCCGTCGAGAACAACGGCAACGAGAGCTTCGGGACGGTGAACCTCGTCACCGCCACCCAGCGCTCCGTCAACACCGCGTACGTGAACCTCGCCAAGGACATCGGCAACAAGAAGATCGTCGAGATGGCCGAGAAGATGGGCATCCCCGAGGAGCAGATGAAGCCGGAGCAGCGCACCGCCGCGACGCTCCCGCTCGGCATCGTGTCGCTGCATCCCGTCCAGCAGGCGGGCGTGTACGCGACGTTCGCGTCCGAGGGCGTGCACCGGGAGCCGTACGTGGTGAAGTCCGTCACCGACAACGAGGAGCACGAGCGCACGTTCGCCGAGAGGGGCGAGCGGGCGCTCAGCGAGCAGAACGCGCGGGACGCCACGTACGCGATGCAGCAGGTCGTCCGCGGCGGCACCGGGACGGGCGCGCAGCTGCCCGACGGCCGCGACGTCGCCGGCAAGACCGGCACGACCGACGAGGGCCGCGCGATCTGGTTCAACGGCTTCATCCCGCAGCTGGCGACGTCGGTGGCGATGTTCCGCAGCGACGGCAAACCGCTGAACATCCCCGGGTACGGCGCGTTCGGCGGGCAGCTGCCCGCGCAGATCTGGCGGACGTACATGAGCGACGCCGTGAACATCAAGGGCTACGAGCCGGAGTCGTTCGGATCGCCGTCGAGCCGGCCGGGCGGCGGCTGGACCGGGCCGCCGGACGGGATCGGCCCCGGCGGGACGGAGCCGCCGGACACCGGCGGGCCGTCCGAGCCGCCCCCGTCCACCGACGCGCCGGACCTCCCGGAGCCGCCCACCGACCTCCCGACCATCCTCCCGCCCGACCCCGGCGACCCCGGTGGGGGCGACGGCGACGGGGGCGGCGGCGATGACCCCGGCGGAGGCGGAGGCGACGGCCGCCCCGGCCCCATCGGCTGAGACGCTCAGCAGGCTTCGCCGATGCTGGCCGGGGTCTGCTTCATCACGGTGTCGAGCTGGGCGACGTCACCGGTGCCGACGGCGGGGGCGGCGGCGCGGAGCTTGCCCGCCTCCGCCTTGAGGGCCTTCTTCAGGTCGTCGTCGCCGGTCTGCTTCGCCAGCGCGTCGAGGCGTTCGGCGAGCTTCTCCGTCGCCTGCCGCCACTGCGCGGGCTCGGCCGCCGGGACGCTCCTCACCTGGGTGATGTACTGCTGGAACGCCTTCTTGGTGTCGGCGCACACCTGGCCGGAGTCGCCGCCCAGCGCCCCGCATCCGCCCAGCAGGCCGGACGCGCCGAGCACCGCCGCGCCCGCGGCCAGCGCCCGAACCATCCCGTGTCCCATCGCATCCTCCCGGTTGATCCCCGTCCGGCCCCGCATATAATTCCGCATGAGGTCATGAGCGCCAGCGCCAAGCCCCGGCTCGCTGGCCGGCAACCCTTCGTCCGCGATGGGGTGCCCCGGGTGAAGACCTGGCCGGACGCACGATCGCGTTCCGGCAAGCGCGGATCCCGGCGGATTTCCGGGGTCCCTGACCCGGAAGGTCCCGGCATGCCGACGCTGCTCGCCCACTCCGCCCGCTCCGCCCACACCGCTCATCCTGGTCCGTCCGCCCGCTCCGCCGTCACGCCTGCTGTGACGCGCGCCGAGGGGGTCCGGGTTCAGCCCGGCCCGCGCGTCATCGGCGTGGACGTCCCGGTGCCGGTGCGGGACGGCCGCCACGTCCCCTACGCCAACCTCGACTACGCCGCCAGCGCGCCCTGTCTGGAGGCGGTGCACGAGGCGGTCACCCGTGCACTGCCGTACTACAGCAGCGTGCATCGCGGCGCTGGGTACACCTCGCAGGTCACGACCGGGGCGTACGAGGAGGCGCGGGAGACGGTCCGCTCGTTCGTCGGCGGCTGGCGGCGGTCGGCCGTCGTGTTCACCCGGAACACCACCGACGCGATGAACCTGCTCGCGCACGCCGTCCCCACCGGGACGAACGTCGTCGTCTTCGAGACCGAGCATCACGCGAGCCTGCTGCCGTGGAAGCGGGCCGTGCGGCTGCCCGCGCCCGCCACCCCGGCCGAGGCCGTCTCAGCCGCCGACCGGGCGCTGCGCGAGTCCCCCGTCGGGTCGCGGCTGCTGGTCGTCACCGGCGCGTCCAACGTCACCGGCGAGCTGTGGCCGATCGGGGAACTCGCGCGGGTCGCCCGCCGCAACGGCGCCCGCATCGCGGTGGACGCCGCGCAGCTCGTCCCGCACCGTCCGATCGACATGACGTCGCTCGGCCTCGACTACGTCGCGTTCTCCGGGCACAAGCTGTACGCGCCGTTCGGGGCGGGCGTCCTCGCCGGGCGCGCCGACTGGCTCCGCGCCGCGCCCCCCTACCTGAAGGGCGGCGGCGCCAGCGCGTCCGTCGGGCGGACGACCCGGTGGGCGGCGCCCGCCGAGCAGCGGCACGAGGCGGGCTCCCCGAACGTGCTGGGCGTCATCGCGCTCGCCGCCGCCTGCGAGACCCTGTCGGACGCCTGGGAATCGGTCGCCGCTCGCGAGGAAACGCTGGTGACGAGGCTGCGGTCGGGGTTGGCCGCGTTGCCGTCCGTCCACGAGCTGAGCCTGTGGGGCGACCGGGCGCCGCGCGTCGGGATCGTGTCGTTCGTCGTGGACGGCTGGAACGCGCGGGACCTCGCGCTTACGCTGTCCGAGGAGTACGGCATCGGCGTCCGGGACGGGAAGTTCTGCGCCCACCCCTTCGTCGGTCACCTGCTGGGCGGGGACCGCGCCTCGGGCCGGGACACCGCCGTCCGCGCCAGCCTCGGCATCGGGACGAGCGAGGAGCACATCGACCGCCTCCTCACCGCCCTCGGCGAGCTGGCGGCCCGCTGAGCTGCGCAGACTCCGGCGCTGCCGAGCGACGATGCTCTTTGGTCCTGTTCGCCCATGTAGCGTAGACAGTCGCGCGGGGACGAGCACGGAAGAAACAGGGGGTGGCGACCGTGGCCGACGCGTGGCGACCCACGTCGGATCTCGAGCACCGACTGGAGGAGACCGTACGGGCCGGGGACCAGGAGAGTTACTTCCGGATCCTCGCGGAGAGCGAGCTCGTCGTCCCCGTCCCGCCGGACGTGGTGGACGGGGTGCTCGCCAACGAGACGCAGCCGTCCTGGCCGACGCAGGAGGAGGACGGCCGGGTCCACGTGCTCGTCTACACGTCGGCGGCGGCGATGCGCGCCTGCCTCGGCCAGTCCTACCAGCATTTCATGACGGTCAGGTTCGGCGACATCGCCGAGACGTGGCCGGACGACCGCTGGTGGCTTGCCGTCGACGTCCCGGCCCCCGGCCGGGGAACCGTCCTGCCCATCGAGGCGCGGCTGCCGTCCTGGTTCGTCCGCCAGGTCGCCGCGGGCGACGGGCGCCCGCCGCAGGTCGGCCGCGCGTCCGCGCCCTGGGAGGAGCTCCGCGACCAGCACCGCGACCTGCCCCGCGAAACGCCCGCCGAATCGCCGCGGCAGGAGTTCCAGCCCGCCAACGACGTGGAACGCGACCTGCTCCGCGCCGCCGCCAACAACGACCACGACCTGTTCCTGCAGACCCTGGCCGCCACGGACGTGCTGCTCCCCGTCCCGGACGACACCGACTACACGCTGCGTCCGGGCCGTCCCGGCTTCCCCTGGCAGACGAGGGAGGTGGACGGCTCCACCGTCGTGCCCGTCTTCACGTCCCCGGAACGTCTCATCGAGGCCGCCCACGCCGCCGGGACCGGCACCGAGTACATCAAGCTGCCGTTCACCGTCGCGCTGCGCTACTGGCCCGACCACGACTGGCTGCTCGCCATCAACTCAGGCTCCCCCGCCGGCGGCACCATCCTCGCCCAGCAGCTCCCCGGCCTCGCCACCTGGGCCGACCAGCGCGCCGCGCAGCGCATGACGGACGGCTTCGACCCGCAGAACGACATCGAGCAGCGCCTCTTCGACGCCGCCCGCCGCCGCGACACCGACACCTTCTTCTCCATCCTCCTCGGCGCGCAGGTCCTCGTCTCCGCCGATCCCGAGACCCCGTGGGGCATCGACCCGGGCGACCCGGGGTTCCCATGGCGGCCGGTGCCCGTGCACGGCCGCACGTCGATCCAGATCTTCACGTCCCTGAAGTGGATGAACGAGGCCATCGGCTCGTCCAGGTTCGTCATGCCGAGCCTCGTCGACATGGTCGCCGCCTGGCCGGACACCGGATGGACGCTCGTCCTCAACCCCGGCACGCCCATCGACGCGACCATGCCCGGCGACCAGGTCCGCTCGCTGCGCGGGCCGGACGCCGCGGCGACGCCTCCGTCCGCGTCCACGCCCCCGCCGCCGGACACACCGGCCGTCCCCGTCG
>NZ_VCKW01000112.1 GCF_005889715.1 Actinomadura soli | reverse complement strand
GGCAGGCATGCCGTTCATGGCAGGTGTCCTTCCGGGACGGGTCCCGCAACGCCGTCAGGCCCGCCCCCCGGGTGGTGGGGGGCGGGCCTGACGGCGTGCGTGCCGGGCGGCTCGGGCCGCTCCGGGTGGGGTGGCTACTTGCTCTTGCCGGACTTGTCGCCCTTGGCGTCGTAGGCGTCCCGGACGCTCTGGGGCTCACCGTTCGGCCAGTTCGAGGACTTGTCCTTGGTGGGGTTGTCGGCCATCGTTGGACCTTCCTTCCTTTGGAGGAGCCCGGGGCGTCGCTGCTTGGTGGTGGAGGCGTCCCGGGTCTTTGGGGGAACTCTTCGGGGCCCTTAGCCTTCGGCCGGGCCGGTCAACACGACGTCGAGATAGCGGCGCACGCCGCTGTCACGCCGGTTCGGGTACGGAGCCGAAACCTCACCGACCGCGCACCGGTCGCCGGGCAACTCCGTCAGCAGGTCGGCCAGCGCCGCCACATCGTCGGCGTCACCGGACAGGCGCACCTTGACCAGGCGGGGCCGTTGACGGTCCATCACGCGGCCCTGACCGCAACGTCCTCCTGCGCGGTGACGTCGGAGTCGTCGTCCGGCAACACGTTGTCGGCGTAGGAGATGTGGGCGCGGTACCTGGCCATCCTCGCCTCGGTGATGGCCACAACACGCAGGGACACCACCCCGAACGTGCGGACGGTCTCGTAGTGGCCGGACACGGCGAGCCGGTCGCTGACCGGGCTGCCCAGCACCGCCGCCGCTCGATCCACCTCGGCACACTGCTGCGCGTCGGTGCCCTGCGCGTGCACGGTGACCTCCGCGCCGTACCGCGGGACCGGCGCCGGGGTCGTCTCTAGGTAGTCCGCCAGCTCACGGAGCCCGGCAATCAGCCGCGCACGCGCACCGGCATCGGTGGCATCGGTCATCGAACCAACCTCCTTGCAGAACGAGGAACAGGACAACGCACAGCGCCCCGGCCTGAATCAGGCCGGGGCGCACAGACGAGAGAAGAGAGTTAGCGGGCGGCGAGCTGGACAACTGCCCGCGCAACGGGCGGCTTGGGGCGCGGGATCACCCGGGTGGGGCGGCGTCGGCCAGCCTCCCGGCAGGTGTCGGCGAGCCGCTGCCGCCACTGGTCAACCGACAGGTCAACGCGCACCCGCTGCCCGCTACCCGGGCACCGCGGTGGCGACGGCCGGAACTCCGCCGGCCAGGCGTCCGCGCCCGGCACGTGCGGGCCGCGGTGCGCGGTGACCATCCCCCGCTTGATCGACTTCCACGCGCCGCACGTCGGGCACGCGACCAGCGCGCAACTGCGCTCCGACAGACTGATCAAGTTCGGGGGCAGGGAGCTGGCGAGGATGACCGGCTGTCCGTTGTGCCGCATGGGTCGGAGCCCTCCAGATTTTGGCTCTTGCCTTCCCCGCCCCGCACGAGACCGACGTGCCCACATCGGGCACGACGCCCCGCACGGGACAGGCAGCGCAAGCGCTACGAGCTTCGGGCGGCATCGCCTGATCAGTGCCGGTCCAGGGACCTCGTGACTCGTCAACCCAGACACTCCAGGGCTCCGACCAGCGACGCCATGTGAAGTTGTCGACGGAGGCCAAACGCTAAACGTTTGGCGTCCGCGTACCCTGATTATGTCCACCCGAAGCGAGATGTCAAGAGGCGCCAGTCGTTTGGCGTTTGGCGTCATCTCTGGTTAGGTAGACCTAAGCGGGCTAAGGAAGGAGCAGGTCATGCAGCACTCGGAGCGTCACGGTTTCCGTGACATCGCCGCAAAAATTCGTCAGGAGATCATCGCCGGGGAGTACCCGACGGGGTCCGTCCTGCCTCCCGAGCCGGAGCTTGCCGAGCGCTACGGCGCGTCCCGTAGCTTGGTGAACAGGGCAATGCAGGTACTCGCAGCCGAGGGCATAGTCCGCCCCCGGCAGGGACGGGGAACTATGGTCACCTGGCTTCCGCCGATGCTTCACTCTCCGGCGCGATATGACCGCGCGACGCGCGAGAACCAGGGTGCCAGAGGCGCGTTCGACGCCGAGGTTCTTGACCGAGGTCTGGAGCCACAACACGAGATCACCACGGAGCGCGCCGAGCCCCCCGCCGAGGTCTCCGAAGCGCTCGGGTTGCCAACCGGAGAAACGAACTGCCTTGTCCGCCGCCGTCGCTTGCTCGCCAGCGGCATCCCCGTCCGACTCAACGCCAGTTGGTTCCCCCTCGCCATCGCCGAAGGCACCGTCCTGGAAGAAGCGGGCCCGGTGATCGTCGGCGGCGTCAAGAGCGCACTCGCCGAACTCGGTCACCGGCAGGTGTCGGCGCGCGAACAGATCATCCCAAGTCGCCTGCCTACCGACGCCGAAGCACACGCCCTGGAGATCAGCCCCGAACGCACCGTCGTGGAGATCACACATGTCGGCATGACCGCCGAGGGGCGCGCCGTCGAGGTGACTATCTCAGTGGCCCCCGCTCACTACCTCACGGCCCAATACGAGTTCCCACTCGCCTGACAACCGGAGAGACGACACCCGATGATCACGCGTCTAGTCGAAGACCATGCGCAAGCACTTGCTGGTAAGGGCGAACTACCCGCGTTCGTCTACGACCTCGCGGCATTGCGAGAGCACGCGGCCGAGGTCAAGACTGCCCTGTCGGGGCCCGGTGCGCCGGAGATCTTCTATGCCGCAAAAGCCAACCCGGACGTGCCTATCCTGCGCACGCTCGACCCCTACGTGGATGGAATCGAGGTCGCGTCCGGTGGCGAACTGGCGCACGTCCGCGAAGCACTGCCGGACGCTCGGTTGGCGTTCGGTGGCCCCGGAAAGACCGATGACGAGCTTCGCCTAGCGCTCGAACTCGGCGTCGAGCGCATCCACGTCGAAAGCCCGTACGAGCTGTCCCGACTTGCAAGCATCCTCCGGACGACCGGCCAGGAGGTCGATATCCTGCTACGCCTCAACCTCGCAGGCGACCGCAGCGGCGTCGCGCTCGCAATGAACGGCCCGTTCGGCATGGACCCGGATCTAATCGAGTCCTGCATCGACATCCTGACGACCTCACCACAGATGCGTCTACGTGGCATCCATGCGCACCTTGCATCCGGCCTGGACGCGTCTGGCATGGTGGCCCAATCCACCGAAATCCTTGCGTGGGGCCGCGCGTGGCTCGACAGGATCGGCCACACGGGGCCGCGTGAGTTCAACCTTGGCGGTGGGATGGCGGTTGACTACAGCACGCCCGAGACCCGGTTCGACTGGAAGCAGTACGGCACCGACGTTGCCGCGCTGGCCGAGCCGGGCGAGACACTGCGCATCGAACCGGGCCGGTCCATCAGCGTCTACGCCGGGTGGTACGTCACCGAGGTCCTGGACGTGAAGAAGGCGCACGGCGAGTGGTATGCCGTCCTACGTGGCGGAACCATGCACATCCGGACACCAGTCACCAAGCAACACAACCAGCCGTTCGACGTCGTCAACCGCAACGGCGACGGCCCCGCGGTCGCTGGCGAAACGGTGACCCTCGTCGGCCAGCTCTGCACACCAAAGGACGTCTTCGCACGCGCAGTCCCCACAGACCGCGTCACCGTTGGCGACCTAGTCGCCTTCTCCATGTCCGGCGCCTACGCATGGAATATCTCGCACCACGACTTCCTGATGCATCCAAAGCCTACGTTCCGCTACCTGGATGCCCCCTAGCTAAGCCCCCCTCGATTCGAGGCATGGAGACAACAGAAGGCCGGTCATCTAACTGGAAGGCGGATGACCGGCCTTCTGTCCGTGAGGTGGCGGGGCCGTGGGTTCCCATCACTGGGGGGAGAGTGGGGAGTGAGAGCGGGAGCGGAGCACTCCCGCGAGGTGCGGTCAGAGGTGGTCAGGGTACGGGCCACTAGGTACCCGCATCATCCCTGACCTGGTTAAGCAGCCAAGACCGGCAACTTCCGGCCTTGGACGTGCCCTGTTGTGGTCCAAGATGTCGGGGGTTCAAGTCCCCTCACTCACCCTTTGACGAAGGCCCCGGCCACTCGGCCGGGGCCTTCGTCATGGCGGACGCGTCGACTCAGGATCATCGGCCCGTTATGCTCCGACCCTATACATGCCTACGACACCCCAAGGGCAACGGATGAGTGTCGATGAGACGGCCCCCCTGCGCGTCCTCGTAGTGGACGGAGACCCCCAGGTCCGAGCCGACGTGACCACCCTGCTCGACGCCAGCGACGAGCTCAGCGTCGTCGCCGAGACCCCCGACCCCGCCGCGGCCCTCTCCCTGGCCGAGCGCCTGCGCCCCGACATCGTCCTCCTGGACGCCGCGGCCGCAGGGCACGCGACACCCCTCAGCCACACGTCCCGCGTCTTCGTCCTCGCAGGCGCGGACGATCCCGCCGCCCAGGACGCCCTCCGCGCCGGCGCCTGCGGCCACCTCGTCCCCGGCTCCTTCACCGTCCCCGACCTCATCCGCGGCGTCCGCGACGCGTCCCGCACGACCCTCGGGCTGTCCGCCCGCGAGTCCGAGGTCATGGACCTCATCGCCACCGGACGCTCCAACGGGGAGATCGCCCGCCAGCTCTTCCTCAGCGAGAAGACGGTGAAGAACCACGTCAACCGCATCTACTCCAAGCTCGGCGTCAGCTCCCGCGCGACCGCCATCGCCCTCTGGCGCGGCATGGTCAGCGTCCTCCCCGCCCAGGACTAACCGATTCGCACAGGTCCGCAGCTCCTGATACTGTTCTTCCTGTCGCAAGGGCCGGAGGCCCGCTGACACGCGCCGTTAGCTCAATTGGCAGAGCAGCGGACTCTTAATCCGCGGGTTCGGGGTTCAAGTCCCTGACGGCGCACCGCCCTCACCAGCAACAACACCCAGATCCAGCATCGCCCCTGATCTTGTATGGGTCCCGCCTGGGGCCCGCTCCAAAGGCCGCGACTCCGCAGGGCATTCGACAACGTCGGACTCTGCACGAAGGCATGCCCGCACTCGCATCGGACACAGCCCGACGCGCGAATAGGTCTTCATTTATCGCCTTCCGTGTGGCGCGTCATGGACGAGGGAGCCGTACAGCTCTGGAACGCGCATTCCCCCCAGCAACTTGGGGTCAGAACGTGGCGGTTATCCGACCGTGCCGTCCTCTGATGCTTGCGGCCCCGCTTGTGCGGGCCTCGTCGGGGCTTGTGGCCAGGGCCCTCATCGACCAGGCCTGGCGGTCAGGCTGATGGCGGTCAGCTTCGCCGATGGTGAGCTACCGTCAACGGCGGCCAGCCATATCACGCGCATTCGACACTCTGTCTTGCAGCCGGCCGGAGCGACGGCGTAGGCAACCCGGCACCCGTCGGGCGAGATCACCGGCTGCGACGGCACGACGCCGTCCGCCACCAGTTCCGCGGTCAGCTCCGGCGCGTCTTCACTCATGCACCGCGTCTTCAGTCATGCACCGCGCCTTTAGAGGTCGTCTGCCGCCGGCAGCGCGGGCCGATGGATCCAGGCGGCAAGGTCGGCGGGCGCGCATTCGGCGACTCGGGCGGCGTACCGGGGAAGCTCCTCCTCGCTGAGGACCTGCCGCCACTGGCCTGTTGATCCGCTGTGGAAGAACTGGCTGTGGTCGTGATAGAAGCCGTCGTGGCTGGCTTCGGGCGCGAGCTCGCCGGCCCGGCCCTTCATGGCCGCGAACGTGGCGGCCTGGACCAGGTCCGGCCAGGCCGTCTCGGTGATGGCGATCCCGAGCCGGGCTGCTATGTAGCGCATCTGCCCTTCGAGGTCATCAAGGAGGTCCTCGTAGCGCAGCAGCACGATGTTCGGCTGGTCGCGGACCTGCCAGAACGTGTCCAGATGGTGAAGCATGATCTCCAGGTCGGACACGGCCTTCCCGGGCGCGGCCGGATTGACCCAGGACCAGAAGCGCTCGCGCGCGGTCCCGCTCGGCAGGGACGGAGCGGCGGCCAGCAACTCCTCAAGGACCACGGCGCCCACGGCATCCTCCCGCAATGCCAGGGACACGGCCCGGTCGGTGTTGCTGGCATGGCTGTCCAAGGACACGGCCACATCCCGGGGGTCCCGGCTTGCGCACAGGTAGGTGACCCGGTCGTCGAAGGGCAATCCGTCCAGGGGCGCATGGGTCTTGATGAACCGCCGGTGCGGCTGTGCCTCGAGGTCGGCCAGCACTCCGGTGAGCGGGCGCAGCAGGACGTCCAGCCACGGCGAGATCTGGTCGAGCGGCCGGTCGAATGTCGCGCTCTTGAAGATCTCCAGGGCGCAGATCATCTGCAGCCAGGTCGTGCCGCACTTCGCCGGGGTGCTGATCACGATGTCGCCGGGACGGAACACGAACCCATCCCAGCGGGCCGAGTCCGTGAAGGAGGTCTGGTAGCGAACGCGTTCCCCCAAGCCCATGCAGGGAGAATGGCGGCAACCAGATCGGGCCGTCAACCGTGCCGTGAATGACCGGAGCGCCCCGCTAGCGCAATGACCGGAACGCGGCGCGGACCTCGGTGGTAAACAGCGTCGGTTCCTGCCAGGCAGCCCCTCCCGCCACGAATCACGCCGGATGCGCTCGAACAGCTCAGCCGACGTCCTCGGCCATCCCGGTGTGCCGGTCATGCACGATTTCGGTATTGCCCGATCACCCGAGGCTCCGCAGGTCACGCTCGAGCATGCGGACGACCTGCGGCCCTGGGGCTGTCTCCTCCAGCGAGGTGATCACCTCGCTCGGGCCTCCGGTCCGGGAAGGCGACCTCTCGGCTCCTTATGCGGACTTGCGCACCTACTTCAACGTAGGAAATTTCGAACCCTGCCACTAACAATGTCCTTTCGCTGGAAGCACACCGATCAAGAGCGTCTTGCAGAAAATTTGCGATCCGGGCGCCCAGTCAATCTTTCAGTGGCAAGCTATGAGACGGATCTTGCTGGGCTTGATGTGGTGCTCGCACTATGGTGGAAAGGGCTGTGGGAGCTCGGTCCCGGGGTCCACGCGTTCAAGGGCGGGCATGAGGAGGCTGCGGCAATGCTGTTGCTAAATTACGCACGAACCCCTAGTGATTGACACGATGGCCTGGAATTCACATCCTCAGGCCAACGGCCAGGGACGTTACGTGGGGGTGGCGCCGGTTACGGAGCGGGAGTGATGATGACGCCGGTGCGCTGCTCGGTGGGGATGGAGTAATCAATGCCCGCGCCCCATAAGTCGCAGAAATACCGAAGCTCGCGCCGCCAGACCACGCCGTCCACGAGCCGGGTCTCCGTTCCGACGAGCTGTTTGACCTGGCGGAGGAAGACGGTGGTCTCCAGTTCGTGGGTGAGCTGAGCAAACTCCTCACGCTGTTGGAGGGACGCCCGGTCAAGGTAGTTCTGCACCGTCACATCCCAGTTACGTTGCTCGCGCTCGTTGCGTATGGTCCGCCCTTGTTCGAGCTTGGCGTTTTCTCTTTTGAACGTGCTCGCCAGTTCGTGCCGTTCGCGGCCACGCACTCGGGCCAGCTCTTCTCGCTGATCTTTCGCCTGCTCCCTGGATATTTGATGGTCCTTCTTGTCTTGTTCCTCAATCCGCAATGTTCGTTGCCGGGTCATCTCCTCCAAGCCCCTCAAGAACTCGGCGAGCGCGGTGAATCGCTCGGGGTCGTGGGATGTCGGACTGCCCCCCAGCAGGGCGGCTATGCCGTGCAGGTGGTCGACGTCCGCAGGGCCGATCGGGGCGGATCCGCCGGTCTTGACGGGCGGCTGCAGATAAGGAACCGGATTCCAGGCGCTGAGCACCTGGTGGTCGATCTCGTCGCTGGTCCACAGATGATCGCTGTAGGAGTCCATGGCCAGGCCGCCGCGCATCAGCCGCCGGGCGGTCCGCCGGGCCAGGCCGCGGTGGTAGTCGGCAGCGATGAGGATCAGCTCCCAGACATCTTCCCCAGCAGTGCGGCCCAGTTCACGCGCCAGCAGCGCGCGGCCTTCGTCGCTCCAGCCGTCAAAGACCGCCTCCTCGCGCCGGACTGCGGCGGCAAGGACCGGGGCGTTGCGGCGGGAGGCACGCAAGATCTCATGCACCTCGGCCAGGCCGCATGCCCCTTCCAACAGCTGGATCCGGCCCTGATTCTCGGGTTCCTGGTCGATCTGGTGGAGGTCCCGCAACGTCTCAGCCTCGGAGACAGCGGGAAAGACATGCACGACCAGGGTGTGCAGACGCAAGTAGCGGTCACGATCATCGGCCAGCGGCGGGACCGGGAGAGCCCGCAACGCCACGCGCGAGGTAGGTACGAGCAACCCACGCAGATCCGGACCCGGTTCGATGCTCACGCAAGCCTCCAAGTGCTGCGTCCGTTCGACGGTCAGCAAGACGGGGATCAGGCGCCTGATCAGCATCGCGGGCCTCCGCCCGCGACGATCACCCTTCCAGGGGCCTCATCCTCTACCGCAACAGACGGGAGGGGTCTCGCCCGCTTACCCCAACGGAGAGTTGAGTTGACCGCGACCGCTTGGCTCGGCCTTACTCCCTCACGACCAATCACCACACCCCGGCTTTTACTGGGACGCGTCCTTTCCTGACCCGAAGGGAGAACGTGAGCCGCTGGGCGGCTGCCTACGTCCAGCTACGTACCGGCAATGGGAAGGTGACCACTCCACTACGTCCAGAGGCGTGTTGGGCGCGGGTCGGTCAGAGTAGGGAGGGTGGGTGGCTTGGTGTCTCGACGGTATCGAGTCGGGGTAGGGGGGTCGGCCAGGATTCGGCGAGGTCGATTCGGCCCGCGAGGACCTCGGTGCGTAGTTGTTCTTCGCTGAACGCGGAACCGCCGGCGAGCACGCGCAGGCCCGTCGCACGGCGCACCTGCTCTGCCAGTTGCATCGTCTCGATCTGCGCCGTGGGCTCGGGCGCGGCCGAATGGAGCCGGACGATGTCCAGACCAGCCCCGGCGAGGTGTGCCAGTCCGTCCACGAGAGCCTCGGCGCCGGTTCGGTACGGCGTCGTCCGGGGCCAGCCCAGGTCCATGGCGACCAAGCGAAGGAGCGCGCTGTCCTTGCGGAGGACTCTGATGGCGTCGGCGAGGCGGCGCAGCGAGTTCAGGTCGGTCGAGGGAGCGGAGAGATCGAACTCGATGAGCCGGAACTCGGCTTCGACGGCCTTGTCGTGCGCCGCCTGGTCGTCGGCGGCGATCCGCACCCCGAGCATGGCCGGTGTCAGGGCGGACACGCGCCGGTTGACCTCGCGCCACGCGCCGGCGTCGAATTCCGTCTCCGGGCCGGTCAGGTCGGCGATGACCGCGGCGGCGCCGCAGAGTGCCAGGCCGCCGAAAAGGGCGAGTTTGGCATCGTGATCGCGCGGGGTCGACGCGGAGCGGCGGCTTGGTGACGACCAGCCGGCTGGGCAGGACGTCGTCGCGGACGCGGACGGGGCTGCACAGCGGGTCATCGGCACGGTCGCCGACTCCCGTCGTCGCCGCCACCGCGTCGTCGAAGCCGGCGCGGACCGTCCGCGCGAGGTCGGGAAAGGCCACCCGGACGCGGTCGAAGGACAGCGCGCCGGTTCGGGTCAGGTAGTGGAACGCGAGGTCGGCGGCGTCGCGGTCGAGGCGCTGGCCCATGGTCTCCCACCAGAGCCGGCTGGCTTCGGCCCGCATCTGGAGCCGCTCGACGATCGGACGCCGCTGCTCTTCGAACCGCTGGAAGGCCAGTTCGGTGCGGGGTTGGGTGGTTAGTTCCGTCGCCAGGGTGATGGCGTCGTCCATGGCCAGGGTGGTGCCCGATCCGACCGAGAAGTGAGCGGTGTGTGCGGCGTCCCCGATGAGGACGACGTTGCCCGCGCTCCAGCGCCCGCAGCGGATATTGCGAACCGGGCCCAGCGCGAGTTGTTCGCCTGCAGCCGTTCCCCGCCGAGGTCCGCGCTGAACACCTGTTCCAGGTAGCGGCGGCTGACCTCGTCATTGGCGCCGGGGGCCGCGGCGGCGGCGTCGAAACCGTCCAGGCCCGCGTTGCGCCAGGTCCGCTCGTCGGTCTCGACCAGGAACGTCGCGAGCCCGGGGGCGTAGGGATAGGCGTGCAGCCACGGGCCGATGGTGGCCTCCATCCTGCGTCCCTTCGTGTCCGAGCGGATCGCCTGGATCATCGAGAAGCACGCCTTGTTCCAGGCTTACTACTACGCCCACCACATCGGCGCCGACCGCAACGCGCGGGACAAGTACAAGGACCACCCCTACTACGCCGACTGCGTAGTGTTCTGCGAGCGCTACGACCAGAGCTCCTTCGATCCGTCGTACGACTCGCTCGACCTTGACTACTTCAGCGACATGGTCCACCGCGTCTTCAAGGAGCCGAAGGCCGGCCCCAGCATCCAGGGCGCCTACTGACGCCCGTCCCCGGCGGCATCGCCCAGAACAACATCGTCCGCGGCGGGGTCCGATGGTTCTTTGAGGCGATGCCGCTGCGGATGATTTGAGGCCGTCGAATTCGGACGACTCTCGGGTCGGGGCTCGCTATGGGCAGGGCTTCCAGGTGAGGTGGTAGGTGGTCCAGACGCCCTCGCCTACGGCGTCCATCGCGATGTAGCTGGTCTTCGACGGATCCGAGGTGCCCCTGTCGACTCGCAGGCTGGTCACAAGGACGACGTTCCGGTCCTCGCCGCACGGCTTGTAGACGAGCTCGTCCGCCGGCGGCCGGTGGGTGAACCTCCAGATTTCGTCGTAGGGGCCGTTCAGGTTGTGCGTGACGACCCCGCCCCAGGACTGGCCCTGGACGTAGTGGCCGACCTTCAGGGCGGCGTTCGCGCCGGTCTCCAGGTGGGCGAATGGGCCTGCGCCAGGTATGCGCCGTAGACGACCCTGAAGGTCTCCTTCTCCGGCCAGGCGTCCGCCCAGACGGTGTGGACCGGGCATCCTGAACCAGCGAATTGACGGACAAAGGACGCGACGCGGTCAGCCCAGGGCGACGTTGACGTGGGGGGTGGTCCGGTGTTCGTTGAGGGTGAAGACGGAGCCCGCCCTGTTGCGCGCGATGACCTGGACCGCGAGGAAGACGTCCACGATGGTCGGCAGTGAACGCAGCGATCCGCCGATCAGCTCTTCGGCGCGGCTGATCCGGTACCGCACCGAGTTGGGGTGGATGTTCAGCTCGTTCGCGGTGTCGTTGATGCTGAGGTCGTTCTGCATGTAGACGATCAGCGTCTCGAGGAGATGTTCGCTGCCCTCTATCTTGGCCAGCAGGTCGTGCGAGCGCCTGATCAGCTGGTCCTCGTCGGCGGTGCTGATGGCGATGTCGGCGACGGCGAAGTCCTCGAACCGCTGCACCGCGGGGACGTCGGTCGCGCGGGTCAGGCTGCGGGTCAGTGCCAGGCGCGCGTCCCGGTAGCTGTTGCCGATCAGGTCCAGCGACGCCACCTTGCGGCCGATCCCGGCGGACGCCTGGAGCTTGCGGGCGCCGAGGACGCTGACGGATTCGTCGATGAGGCGGCTGTCGGAGCACTGCAGGAGCACGACCGCGACGCCCTCGTGGGAGCCGACGAGGTGCGGCGACGAGGAATTGGAGATGAGGCCGCGCAGGATCTGCGTGACGTCCCTCAGCTGCTGCGAGTGCAGTTCGGGGTCGAGCCGGCGCCGGCTCCAGTGCGGCAGGGCGATGGTGGCGACGAAGCAGGGGCCGTGCGGCTCGAACCCGAACCGGCGGACATGGTCCCAGCCGAACTTCTCGTAGCCGTTGTTCGACACCAGTCGCTGGAGGACGTCGGCGCGCTGGTGTGCCTCCTCGGTCGCGGCGGCGCGCCGGCTGAGGGCGATCACGTCGAGGAGCTGCTCGACGGTGGTGATCAGCTGCGACACGATCTCCTGCGAGGTCGGATGGCCGCGCCTCGCCAGCACGATCCAGCGGTGCGCCTCCTCCGGTCCGTTGATCAGCGAGGCCACGACGTGCCACTGCCCGACGGTGAACTGCTGCCGTTCCTGGGACGACTTGTCGATGCGCTGCCAGATGACGTTCGTGGGCCCGTCCCCCGTGGCCGCGAGGAGCCGCCCGTCGGGGTGGTAGAGGATCACCGTGCTGTTGACCAGGGCGCCGAGGCGGCGGAGCAGCGAGTCCGTCGGGTCAGGCGTCGAGACGGCGGCGATGAGGCTGGACTGGAGCGTGAGCAGCTGCTGGTAGAGGACGAGTTCGCTGCGCGCCACGCGTTCGTTGACGGCGTCCTTGATGGAGCGCAGGGACGCGTTGGCCGGGGCCGAGAGCAGCGGCAGGTCCAGGGCCGCGGCGGCTTCCACGATGGCCGCGGGCAGCTGGGCGGCGTCGGCCGCCAGCGTGTGGACGACGCCGACCGCGCCCGCGCTCTTCGCGGCGGCGACGAGCGCTTGCGAACTGCCGGGGCTCACGTCCTCGGGCAGGCCGCTGGTGAGCAGCAGCACCGCGCGGTGCTCCGCGGTGGGCAGCTGCCCCAGTCGCAGCACCTCGGCCCGGGCGATCTCCGCGGTCTTCGCGCGGTTGCCCCCGACCCTCAGCTCCAGCCCGAGATCGACGTTGCTTTGCAGGTCTCCGATTGTGTACATCGCACTCGTCCTAAACGACACGTTGACGGGAGCGCATCCCACACTCTACGACGTCGCAGCGAGTTTGTTCCATCCTGAAATCGCTGGTCAGAAGGCTGATGTGCGGGCGGTGGGCCGGGTCGGGCCGGCCCTTCCACGTGCTGTGCCCGGATGAGAAACCGGACCGGCCCGGGGGCGTGGCCGCCGCCTTGGTGGGACGTCCCTCAGCGGCCGGTCCGGTGTGTCCGGCTCATCCGACGGCGGCTGCGTCCCCGACCAGAGAGGCCCGGGCTTTCGCGACCGTCCTCTTCACCTCCGCACCGAGATCGCTACCGGGCACGAGCGCCTCGCAGTAGGCGTCGATGGCCTGGTCGCCGAGCGGGCGCCACTTTTCGAGCCAGCCGCGGATCCGGTCGCGGTTCGCCTTTCCGTGGTCGCCGGATCGCAGGGCGTACTCGACGAGCGCCTGCGACCATTTCTGGGTCCGGTCGCTGTCGATGAGCTGGGCGCGGCACAGCAATGCCAGCAGCGTGTCGCCGTTCTCTTGCGCGACGGCGGAAAGGGCTCGCAGCATCGCCGCGTCGATCGCGGGCCGCGCCACGAGATTCACCGCGACGAACTGCTCGGCCCAGTCCCACGTGACGAGGGCGCGCTCCATCAGCTCCCGGAATCCCTGCCACGCCTCGTCCTCTTCCCAGCGGGCGCGTTCCTGTGTGCCGAACCCGGCCGAGGGGTGGGCGGCGGCGAGTTCCGCCGTCCGGTAGGCGACGCGTGAGACCCAGCGCAGGTGGTCGCCCGACTCGAAGATGAAGCAGTTCTCGATCGTGCTGGACGGTGCGAGCGCCGCGAGATAGGCGGCCGACATCTGCACGGTGTGCAGGAGGTAGCGGCTGGGCGTGTAAAGGCGCGCCAGCAACGTGACCCATTCGTCGGACAGGCCGCTGTCGTGCTCGTTCCTGCTGTGGTCGTCGAGCAGGCCGTCGACGTGCGCCTCCTGCCCGTCCTGAATCATGTTGTAAGTCCGGTAGACGATCTGGTCGGGGTCCCGGAAACCGTCCCAGTCGGCGTGCCTGAGAGGGGACTCATTGCGGTATTTGACGTACCACTTGCTCAGCGGAACGTCAGGCCCCATGGCCCAGGGTGCGTCGTCGTCGGTGCTCCAGAGGAGCTTGGTGGAGACGATCTCGTACTCGGTCGGCCGGCGCCGGTTCTTCGCGAGGTGGCTCCACGTCTTCAATGGCCTGGCGACATCGCTGGCATCGCTCATGATTCTCTCCTAGCCTTTGTGGGTGGCCGTCAGGACTTCTTCATGAAGTACCAACGCATGTATTCGTCGTGCGTCTCGATCTGACCCGAGTAGCCGGTCAGATTGATTTCCAGCTCCTGCATCGAGAACGTCCGGCCGAGGAGCCGCTCCATCGTCCGGCGGCGGATCACCAGGCCGCCCTCCGCCTCGACGCGCACATACGTCCGGTGATCGTCGACGACGATCTCCTTCTCCGGGTTGTCCTGCTCGATCGCCTCGACGGCCACGACCGAGATCTCGCCGCCGCGAAGCAGCGGACCCGCGAGATTCGACCTGCTCTGCACCGGTGTGGTGGTCATCTTCTCTCCTGTTTCAGGCGTGTGAATGCTTCGGCGTGATCCCCTTGACCGAGACGAGCACGTTGCCGTCGTCGACCTTGACCGGATACCGGGCGAGTTCGGCGTCGTCGGGATTCACGCTGCGTCCCGAGAACGCGTCGAACTCCCAGAGGTGGGCGGCGCAGGTCAGGATCGTTCCGTCGAACTCGCCTTTGTCGAGCGGATGCTCCTGATGCGGGCAGTTGTTCTGCAGGGCGCAGATGTCACCGTCGTCGGTGCGCAGCAGCAGCACCTCGACTCCGGCGACTGAGCAGAGCCGCATCTCTCCTGCCCATAGGTCGTCCTCCGCGCAAGCCTCGTGGAACTCCGATTCCGGCGCCGGTGTCACCCGCGCCCACCCCCTTCCGGGCGCCGGACCGCCGGCCTTTGCGGAAAGGGCCGGCGGACCCGGCGCATTTCACTGGTCCTTCGGCACGAAGACGTCGATCTGCTGGAAGTGCCGGAGTCCGGCCTCCTCGACCGTCATCGTCCGCGGAAACGGCTCGGCGTCGTCGGTGTCGGTGGTCGGGCGGACCAGCAGCGTCGCGCCGGGCTTCGGATGGCGGGCCTGGTAGCCCACCGCGGGGGCCAGGCACGCCTCCACGACCTGGTCCATCGTGTAGCCGGTCTCGACGTCGATGATCCGGGTGTGCGCGTCGTACTGAAGCCGTCCGATCACCGCAAGGGGCTTCGACATCTCGGGTTCCTCTCGTTCTTGGGCGTGACTGGGACGTGACTGGAATGCGCCGTCAGGCGTGCGCCCACGCCAGATCGTGCGCGTCGGTCCCGCCCGGGCTGATGACGCCGGCGCCCATGTACCTGAGGATGTTCTCCGGCGTGTTGGGGGAGATCTCGCCGTTGTACATCCGGTCGGCGATGGTGGTGAACGTCTTGTACCGGTCGGGCTCCAGCTCGAAGATCCACTTGCACACGGAACTGCAGAAGCTGTACAGCCGGCCTTCGTGGTCGAGCTGGTACGCGCGGGCCTTCCAGACCGTTCCGCCCTTGTTCGAGATCGGGATCTGGCACATGTTGCAAATGGCCGGCATCCCGATCGCCTGGGATTTCTCGGGGTGCCCCGCGCGGATGTTCTCGATGATCACGTCCCAGTACTGTCCGAACGTGTCGTTCCAGCCGGGGTACTTGTGCTCCAGCCAGGCCCGCTCGCGGGGGCCGACGTTGCCCGTGGGGTTCCACCACAGCGTGTTGCGCCAGGCCCATGTCGCGGCCGCCTGGCAGTGGTGATGGGTCTCGACGTCTTCGAGGAAGATGTCCCAGTACCAGGGGCGCTCGAGCCCGAGGTCGAGCAGTTGCCGCTCGAACTGCTCGCCGACGAACTCGGTCATGTACTCCTTGAAGGAGCGGTCGCGCTTGTCGAGCGGGATCCAGTAGTCCATCGGGATTCCGGTGAGGATCGCGAAGAGCCGGTGGATGCGCCAGAACGCGATGTCGACCGCCTGCTGCGCCTCGGCCTTCCGCCCGTTCTTGATGAGGATCTTGAGGACCGGGGTGCCGATCTGCGCGTGCCGCGCCTCGTCGGACTGGATGCTCGTGATCAGGTTGGAGAACGTGAAGTCGCCCATGTTGGCGGCGTCCGCCGAAAGGCCGATCATCTGGATGTTCGTCAGCCCGGTCTCGAACGCGAAGTTGAGCATGACCGAGGTCGTCACCGCGTCCCGGGTCATCATCACGTCGTCGAGCGCGTGCCGTCCGGCGATCGCGGCCCAGTTCTTGCTGTGGTGCGCCTGATGGGCCCAGTCGAACTGGCGGTCGAGGGTCACCAGCTGGTGCGGGAAGTACAGCTGGATCTGCCCGTGCCGCATTTCGTCGAGCATGCCGAACGTCGCCATGTTCCGCATTCCCGGCGCCTTCGAGAAGCGGGTCATCCGGGCGTCGGACTGGCAGGCCGCGTACTCGGACAGGGCGATCGCCCCGTAATGGAGTTTGAGCATGCTGAGGTACGCGGGGTCGGCGTCCTCGTAGTAGCGGGATCGGGCGAGCGCGGCCTTCACCGAGTAGGCCCCCGCGTCCTTCTCCCGCTGCACGCTCACGTACTCGCGGTAGGAGACCTTGTAGGGCTCGTCGAACGACTCCCACTCCTCGATCGGAATCCCGTACGGATCGCTCTGGTCCGGCGGGAACAGCTCGTCCATCTCGACGTACCGCGGCGTCCAGTTCGTGTCGCGGGCGATGTCGTACCAGGTTGATCGTTCCAGTAGCGCCATGTGAGATCGTTCCTCTCTCGATTTTCGGCGTGCTTGATACGCCGGTCGGCGACGACCGTGAATTGTCGGGTGTTGGTGGTGGTGCCGCTACTCGCCGGCCCAGTGCGAGCAGCAGCGCTCGTGCAATATCGCGCGGAATTTCTTCGTGGTCTCGGGAAGGAGCTCCCCCGAGCCCCAGTCGGCGATCACGCCGTATTGCCGGACGAGGTCGTAGGCGGTGAGCTCGCCGTCCTTGTACCGCTGGGCGACGTGCTCGGGGTCGGTCTCCAGGAGGCTCACCCGGGTCGCCCGGAGCCTCCGCCGCTCGGCGGCGGTCGCGACGTCGTCGACCAGGTACAGGTCCGGGTCATGCGCGTCGCGGGCCACGACCACGCCGTAGTCCTTGCGGGCCCGGTCGATCGAGACGTAGCCGTCGATGACGTCCTCGCAGACCGACCGCGGCGCCCGCCGGAGGGGATCGCCGTATCCGCCGCCGCCCGCCGACGGCCGCTCCAGCGAGTCTCCGGGGACCACCGGCACCCGGGACGCCAGCGACCCGAGGTAGCGTTCGTCGGTCGAACCCGGGTTGATCCACAGGCCGTGCGGGCAGCTGGGCGACCCGCCGAGGCTTCCGACGATCACCGATTTGGCGCGGTCGGAGCAGTACGACAGGACGGCTCCCTCGCAGTCGGTGAGGATCACCTCCTTCACCATTCCGAGCCCGCCCCGGAACTCGCCCGGCCCGCCCGAGTCGGTCTTCAGCTCGCAGACCCGGGTCATGATGGGAGAGGTGAGCTCCTGCATCTCGGTCGACTGCAGGGCGTGCCCGACCCCGAAGATCGACGCCGTGGCGTTCGAGCCGTCCTTTCCGTTGCGCCCGCCCCAGCCGCCGGCCATCCAGTCGTAGTACATGAACTGCTCCTGCCCGTGGGGGCGCGCGTCCCGCCCGCCGAGCAGGACGTATTCGAGGTTGAACGACGTGGCGATCGCGCGCTCGGGCATGATCTGGGACCAGATCTGGAATATGGCGTTCACGATCTTCTCGTACGGCCCCGCGTAGAAACCGGTGACCGCCCTGGGCCAGGACGCGTTGACCACCGTCCCGGGCGGGCCGAAGTCCACCATGACGGCCCGGTAGAAACCGGAGTTGAGCGGCACGTCGGGAAAGAACGTCTTGGTTCCGGCGATCACGGCCGAGTAGCTGCCGCCGAAGGCCGAGTTGAGGAAGTTCCCGATGGCGGGGTGCGATCCGCTGAGGTCGTAGTGAACACCGTCCCCCGAGATGCGCATCCGCACCCTGATCGGGACGAGGCCCTCACCACTGCTCGGGTCGTTGTCGATGTAGTCCTCCGCCTCCCACGAGCCATCGGGCAGCGCCGACAGACGGCGGCGCACGACGCGTTCGACATAGCCCTGGGATTCGCCGAACGCCGCGATGACCGTCCTTTGGCCATAGCGTTCGATGAGACGGTGGACCTCCCGCTCGCAGACCCGGGTCGCCTCGGCCTGTGCGCGCAGGTCCCCTTCCGCGTCCTCCGGTGAGCGCGTGTTCGACGCGATGAGGCGTCCGACGTCCGCGAGATATCGCCCGCGCGACCAGATCCGGACCGGGGTGATGCGGAGGCCCTCACCGAAATGTTCCGTCGCGCTGGGATCGAACGAGCCGGTCGCGGCACCGCCGACATCGGCCCAGTGGCCGTTGCACTGGGCGACGGCGATCAGCGCGCCGTCGCTGAAGATCGGCCGCAGCACCCTGACGTCGTTGAAGTGCGTGCCGCCGGAGTACGGGTCGTTGAGGATGAACACGTCGCCCTCGTAGATGTCGCCGCGGAACGCGTCCAGCACCGCTTTCGCCGAGAAGTGCAGCGTTCCGACCTGCACGGCGACGTCCCCGCTGCCCTGGGCGACCATGTCGCCGTTGGCGTCGCACAGGCCGCCGGAGAAGTCGCGCGCGTGTATCACGAAGGAATGGCAGGTGCGCAGCAGCTGTTCGGCCATCAGGTCGACGGCGGTCATGAAGGCGTTCCGCAGGACTTCGGCGGTCACCGGGTCGAGGGCGTCCGCCCGGCCGTCCTCGATCATCCGGAGGAGTGCACGCTGAGTGACCATGGCGCCTACCTCTCCACGTCCATGGAGATGCGGAGATTTCCCATCTGGTCGACGACCGCCGTCCAGTCCGGCGGGATCAGCGTCGTCGAATCGGGCTGGGCGATGACCGCGGGGCCCGTGACCCTGGCGGTCGGGTAAAGGTCGGATCGGCTGTACACCGGTGTCTCCAGCCAGCCGCTCGGCTCGATGAACCTGACCATTCGCCGCCCGACGGGTTCGGCCGGCCTCCCGGGCCCCGGGCTCAGCGCGCCGAACCGCGGCTTCTCGATGATCCCGAGAGCCGAGACCGACAGCTGGTAGAGATCGACGTCGCAGTGATCGCGGCTGAATCCGAATTCCTCGCGGTGCTGGACGTGGAACTTCTCGACGAGGCCGCCGATCGCCCGGACCGGCTGGTCCACGGCGATGGGCATGGAGCGCGACTGCCCGCGGTACCGCATCTCGATGAACCGCTGCATGCTGATGCGCTCGGCCTCGACTCCGTCCTCGAGAAGGCTCTTGCGGGCGTGCGACTCCAGCCTCAGGAACGTCGACTCGATCTCGTAGGGGTCGGCCGCCCGCGCGTTCCGGATGAACATGGCGCTGAAGTCGTGCCTGATGTCGACCAGCAGGCACCCGAACGCCGACGTGACACCCGGGTGCGGCGGGACCACGACCGCCGGGAGGGACAGCTCGCGGGCCAGGTGGACCGCGTGCATCGGACCGGCGCCGCCGAAGGCGACGAGCGCGAAATCGCGCGGATCCCGGCCACGGCGGATCGACAGGATCTTCAGGGCATCGGCCAGGTTCGCCGAGGCGACGCGCAGGATGCCGACGGCGGCGTCCTCCAGGGAGCTCTTCAGCTCCCTGGCGATCTTGCTCACCGCCCGCCTGGCGAGTTCGACGTCGAGGATCTGCGACCCCGCGGCCAGTGACGTGTCGATCTGCCCCAGGACGAGCTGGGCGTCCGTGGTGGTCGCCGCCGTGCCGCCGAGCCCGTAGCAGGCGGGGCCGGGAGCCGCGCCGGCCGACCGCGGGCCGACCCGCAGCGCCCCGCCGTCGTCGACCCACGCGATCGAACCGCCGCCGGCCCCGATGGTCAGAACCTCGAGGTTGGGGAAGCAGATCGGATGCCCGAAGTCCACCGACCAGTTCCGGACGACCTTCAACTCCCCACCGCACACGATGGAGATGTCGGCGCTGGTCCCGCCGACGTCCAGGCCGAGTGAGTTCTCGTAGCCGCAGGCGAGCGCGATGTGCTTGCTCGCCACCGCACCCGCCGCGAGGCCGGAGGACGCGAGCCGCGCGGCGTGCCTCTGCGCGGCCTGCGTCGTCATCACGCCTCCGCCGCCGTGCATCAGATGCAGCCTGCCGTTGTACCCGGACTCGGCGAGCCGCTGCTCCAGGCGTCCGGCGTAGTCGCCGATCAGCGGTGACAGCAACGCGTTGGCGACGGTGGTCGAGAAGCGTTCGTGTTCGAGGATCTCGTCCAGGACGGCACTGGAGATCGACACCGCGACGTCGGGCAGCTCAGCGCGCAGGAACTCCAACATCGCGATCTCGTGCACCGGGTTCACGTAGGAGTTGACGAAGCAGATGGCGACCGTCCGCACCTGCCTGCGCCGGAGCGTGTCGACCAGTTCCTTGGCCTCGGCCATGTCCAGCGGCTCGATCACCCGGCCGGTCGCGTCGACCCGTTCGGCGACGACCAGCCGGTCGCGGCGCGCGATGTAGGGAGGGGCGACGTCCTTGTAGGCGTCCCACAGGTCCTCCTTCGTCCCCCGCCTGATCTCGATCACGTCGCGGAATCCGCGCGTCGTGACGAGGGCCGCCCGGGGGAACGTCCGGTTGAGCAGCGCGTTCGTGGCGACGGTGGTGCCGTGGCAGAAGAACCAGGTGTCGGCCAGATCGGCGCCGGCCTGGGCGATGCCGCGCATCACCCCGTCGATCGGGGACCCGGCCGTCGTCGGCACCTTGGCCACGCGGGGGGCTTCCCCGCGCTCCCCCAGGACGCAGACGTCGGTGAAGGTACCGCCGACATCGACCGCGACACGCACCGACATCCGATCCCTCCTGCACCTCGCCGTACGGGGCATAAGCCCTGGTCGTTGGACTAGATACTCGCCTGGGCCCCTGGGGCAGGCAATAGTGAAGAGTGAGAGAACGATGCGATCGGATTGTTCATGTCTCCGACGCCCCGGCTGCGGATTCGTGATCGACCGCGCCCGTCCGTCCCTGGAGGCGCGGCGCGTGCCGGTGAGCCGCGCCGGCGGGACACCCCCGATCGGAGACCTGCACAATCCGATCATCGCGTTCTCTCATTCCTCACTATTGCCCGCCCCCAGAGGCCGGACGAGTATCTACTCCACGACCAGGGATGACGTCCTGATCGGGCACCTACAACGTGTCCAGCCGGTGATTCAAGGAACACATCATGAGCCAATTCAACGCCGCGGGACGGCCCGCCGGACAGACGTACACGAGCTGTGTCACCGGGGCACGGACCAGCCGGCTCGACCTCACCGGGACGGCCCGTCCGGTGGCCGCCGCCTGCCGGCACACCCGCGACACCCTGCTTCGCTGGGGCCTGGCCTCCGACCTGATCGACGACGCCCTGCGCATCGCGTCCGAGCTGGTCACCACCGCTGAGAAGCACGCGGCGGGGGCGGGCGGGGCTCAGCGGTTCCAGCTCACCCTCCAGGCCGGTCACGTGAGCATCGCGGCCGGCGCCGATCTCCGCCATCGGGGTTCCGCCGGGCCCTCGGCAAGGACGCCGAGTCACGCCTGAGCGCGATCCATCCGCTCGGCCGATTCACAGCCGCCGACTCACAGCCGCCGATTCGGCGGCAGCCGTAAAAAGCGTTAGCCGAGCTTAGTAGCGAACACAATCCGCTCCCCGCGGACGGAAGCCGCGAGGAATACCTGAGCCATGCCGTCATGCGCTTTTTTCGACGTCCTCGCGCGCCTCCCGCCGCCGCTGACTCGCCAGTGGTGTGAAAGACGAAGCGGCCCCGCTTCGTCACGGACCTTATGAACCTCCCCCAAGGAGATGGCAATGAGCGAACCCCTGACACCGGGACACAGACCGCTCCAGATCATCGACCACGACGACCCCGAGGTCGTGCGCAGCGCCGCGACCGAGGACTACGCGCTGCACGTCGCGCCCTTCACCTGGCGTTCGGGCCGGGTGTCGCTGCTCATGGCCTGGTACGCGTTCGCGAGCGCGATGTTCTGGCTCATCGTCGGCGCCACCGTCGCCCTCGTCGCGGGCACGAAGGACACCCTGATCGGGCTCGGCCTGTCGGTGCTCGCCTACAGCGTCATCGGCGGGCTGATCAGCCGCTACGCGGCGCGCACCGGCATCTCCAGCGCGCTGTTCTCGCGCTGCCTCTTCGGCTATCTGGGGTCGGTGATCGCGCCGCTCATCATCGGCGCGACCGCGCTCTACTACGGCGTGTTCGAGGGATCGGTCATCGCGTCCGTCCTGCACCAGTACAGCGGAGCGGGGCCCATCGAGCTGTGGTACTTCATCGTCGCCGCCTACAGCATCCCCCTCGTCGTCGGCGGGGTGCGGAAATGGCTCGACAAGATCAACGGCATTCTCCTGCCGTTCTACTACATCGGGCTCATCGTGGTCGTGGTCTGGGCGGTGGCGCGCCACGGCTATTCCAACGACTGGCTCACCGCCGGTCCGGTGACCGACGTGAACCTGCACGCGCCCGGATGGTTCTTCGCGTTCACGACCTACATGGGCGTCTGGATCATGATCCCGTTCACCTGGGACTACGCGCGGCTGGCCAGAACGGCCGACGCCCGGTACCACCGGTGGCTCACCTTCGGGCCCCTCTTCTACGTCCTCACCCTGGTGGTGAACGCGGTCGTCGGGATCTTCCTGGCGAACACGCTGGTGACGAACGGTCCGCTCAGCGAGCTCTCCGCGGTCGACGGGATCGTGAAACTCGCGGGCATCTTCGGGGTCGCGCTCGTGTGGATCAGCCAGACCAGGATCAACACGGCCAACTACTACCTCGCGAGCATCAACGCCGAGAGCTTCTTCGCCCGGCTGCTGAGGATCCACCTCTCGCGGCGCGTATGGGTCGTCCTGATCGGCATCGCCGCGTTCGGGCTCATGCTCACCAACCCGATCTCCTATCTGCTCAAGTCCCTGCAATGGCAGGGCGTCTTCGTGGTGGCGTGGATCGCGATCGCGCTGGTGTACCTGGCGTTCGCCCGGCGCGACCGGCGGGCCGCCGAGGACTTCGAGTTCAGGCCCGGCCGGATTCCCGCGTTCAACGCCGTCGGGCTCGTGTCCTGGCTCGTCGCGTCGGCGGCGGGCATCACCCTCGCCCAGGCGGCCGGCCCGTTCGGTGCGACCTGGTCCGCGCCGATCACGTTCGTGCTGGCGGCGGCCATGTACGCGATCGGGCGCTTCGCCACCGGAGAGCGGCACGTCGTGCTGCGCCGCCCGTTCGACCCGCGCGCCGAGGTCGAGGACCCCTGGGAGGCCCGGATCCGGTGCGCCTCATGCGACCGGCACTACGTCGCGCAGGAAATGGACCGGAACCCGGCGACGTCCGACCACGCGCCCATCTGCGCCGAATGCGGCAGCAACGACCTCGCTTATCTGCGCGCCTCCTACGCCGAGGCCCGGTCCGGCTCGGCCGGCCGCGCCGACGCGAATCTGGTCCCCTCCGACTGACGGGCATTGGCGGACGTGCGGAACCGCACGTCCGGCACCGGCCGACCGCCAGGGGGCGGTCGGCGAACACCACACAGGGCTACTGAAGGACGTCCGATGCAGCAGAGCGTTATCGACACCGTCGGCCGGCAGATCTCGGGATTCGTCTGCCCGCCGATCGGAATGCTGGTCGGCGGCGAGTGGCGGGAGGCCCGCGGCGGCGCGAGCCTTCCCGTTCTCGACCCCGCGACCGGAGAGGTCATCGCCGCCGTCGCGGACGCCAGCCCCGAGGACGCGGCGGACGTCATGGACGCGGCCGCGGCGGCATTCCCACAATGGTCGGCGACATCGCCGAGACAGCGGGCGGCGTTGTTGCACGACGCCTTTCTGGCCCTCCAGGAAAGGGCCGAGGAATTCGCTCAGCTCATCACCCTGGAGATGGGCAAGCCACTGGCAGAGTCGCGGGCCGAGGTCGGTTACGCCGCCGACTTCTTGCGGTGGTACGCGGAGGAGGCCGTCCGCGTCACGGGTACCTTCCGCACCGCCCCCGACGGCACGGCCCGGCATCTCACCCTGCGGCAACCGGTCGGGCCGTGCCTGCTGGTGACACCGTGGAACTTCCCCCTCGCGATGATCACCAGGAAGGTCGCGCCCGCGCTCGCGGCGGGCTGCACGGTCATTCTCAAACCGGCCGAGGAGACACCGCTCTCGGCACTGCAGTTCGCGCACGTGCTGACCGAAGCGGGATTGCCCGCGGGGGTGGTCAACGTCCTGAACACGAGCCGGCCCGGCCCGCTCGTCGAGACGATCCTGCGCGACCGGCGGATCCGCAAGCTGTCGTTCACGGGATCCACCGAAGTGGGGCGCAGGCTACTGGAATCGGCCGCGCCCGGCGTCCTGCGCGCCTCCATGGAACTGGGCGGCAACGCGCCCTTCCTCGTCTTCGACGATGCCGACGTCGACGCCGCCGTCGAGGGCGCGGTCGCGGCGAAACTCCGCAATGGCGGGCAGTCCTGCGTCGCGGCGAACCGCTTCATCGTGGCCGACGAGGTCGCGTCGCGGTTCGTCGACGGGCTGGCCGAGCGGCTGCGCGACCAGGTCGTCGGCCCCGGGACCGATCCCCGCTCGACTCTCGGTCCGCTGATCAACGAGAGGCAACGGGATCGGGCGGTGGGGCTGGTCGACGACGCCGTGTCCCATGGGGCCGCGCCTGTCGTCCACTACGGGACGGCGGGCCCCGGAGACGCCTTCCTCAAGCCGGTCCTGCTCGACCGGGTCCCGCCCGCCGCGGAGATCGCGCGGGAGGAGATCTTCGGGCCCGTCGCCGCGGTCTACCGTTTCTCGACCGAGCAGGAGGGCCTCGCGCTGGCCAACGCCACCGAATCCGGGCTGGTCGGCTATGTCTACACCCAGGACCTGAACCGCACCATCCGAGCCGTCGAGGCGATGGAATGCGGAATGGTCGGGGTGAACCGGGGATATGTCTCCGACGCCTCGGCGCCGTTCGGCGGCGTGAAGCAGTCCGGCCTGGGACGCGAGGGCAGCGAGATCGGCATCCAGGAGTATCTGGAGACCAAGTACGCGTCGATCGACGCCAGGGGTTTCGCGTGACCGCGTCCGGGCGGCGGCCGACCGCCGTGATCGTCGGCGCCTCGGTCGGCGGCGTCCGGACGGCCAAGGCGCTGCGTTCGGCCGGGTACGCGGGCGAGATCGTCCTCGTGGGCGCCGAGGACCACCTGCCCTACGACAGGCCGCCGCTGTCCAAGACCTTCCTCGCCGGGACGGCCACGCGCGAGGACCTGACGCTGCTCACCGAGGACGCGGCGGACGCCGCCCGGATACGGCTGGAGCTGGGAACTCCCGCGACCGCCGTGGACGTCGCCGGCCGCGCGGTCGAACTGGCCGACGGCCGCCGCCTGGGCTTCGACGAACTCGTCATCGCCACCGGTGCCCGTCCGCGCCCCTCGCCGTGGGGCGCCCCGCGCGGCCTGCACGTCCTGCGGACGCTGGACGACGGCCTCGCACTGCGCGAGGACCTGGGACGGGGCGGGCCGCTGGTCGTCATCGGCGCCGGCTTCGTCGGCGCCGAGATCGCCGCCACCGCCGCCGAAATCGGCGGGCCCGCCGGTGTGACGCTCGTCGACCCGATGCCCGTCCCGCTCAGCCGCGTGCTGGATCCCGCCGTCGCCCGGCGGTTCGCCGATCTGCACACCGGCCGCGGGGTGGCCACCCGGTTCGGGGCCGCCGTCACGGGCGTCGAGACCAGCGGCGACGGGCTCGTCGTCCGGCTGGACGACGGGACCGGCCTCCCCGCGGCCACGGTGGTCGTGGGCATCGGGGCGGTGCCGAACGACGGCTGGCTTCGCGGCTCCGGGCTGACCATCGCGGACGGCGTCGTCTGCGACCGGTACTGCCGGGCACGCGGCGCGCCGAACATTCACGCCGTGGGCGACGTCGCCCGCTGGTTCCATCCCCGCAGGCGCACGCTCGTCCGCGCCGAACACTGGACCAACGCCGTCGAGCAGGCCGACCGCGTCGCGCACAACATCACGCACCCGGACGATCTCCAGGCCCACGATCCGGTCGAGTACATATGGACCGATCAGTACGACTGGCGGATCCAGCTGGTCGGCCGCACCGGAGGAAGCCTCGACCACGTCACCCTCTCCGGCGCCGACCCGGACCGCAGCTTCGCCGTCCTGTACGCCCATTCCAGCGGGGATTTCGCCGGTGCGGTCACGGTCAACTGGCCCCGCGCGGTCATCGCCTGCCGGAAGGCGCTGCACGCTCCGGTGTCCCTCGACACCGTCCGGGAGACCATCACGGCCGCCGCATCCCGGAGACCCCGGGCGGGAATGCCAGGGCGCTAACGGCTGGGCCGCTCGGCTCAGACCACGCGTGAGCAGGCCGGTTTGGTTCACTTTGCTCCTGGATCGGCTCGATCGCGTGCTCCAATGAGGACCCCCTGGGCCGCGTGGGTGAGGAGAACTCTCGTGCCGTCCTATGACACCGATGTTCCCGCGCTGGTCCTCAAGGTCGGTGACTATGCCCTGCACCATGGCGGGCTGGCCGTCGTCCGGACGCTCGGCCGGGTGGGCGTCCCGGTGTACGCGGTCACCGAGGATCGGTTCACCCCCGCTGCGCTTTCCCGCTACACGACGGGACGGTTCGTGTGGCGGACGGGCGGTCAGGAGCGCTATCAGCGGCAACTGCTGGCGGGCCTGCACGAGGTCGCCGAACGGATCGGACGGCCCGCCGTGCTGATCCCGACCGACGACCACGCCGCGCTCTTCGTCTCCGACCACGCCGGCGCGCTCAAGGACCGGTTCCTCTTCGCGCGGCAGCCTCCCGGCCTGGTCCGCGCGGTGACCGACAAGGCCGAGCTGCAGGCGCGCTGCCGCGCCCTGGGTTCGGCCGTCCCGGCGGGGACGGTCGTCGAGCGGGCGGACGAGCTCGCGGCGTTCGCCGAAACGGCCGCGTTCCCGGTGGTGGTGAAGCAGGCCGCGCCCTTCCTGTTCGACGACGGGCGCCGCGCGACCAGCACGCGGATCGTCCGCGACCGGCGCGAGCTGCTGCGGATGGAGGTCCGCTCGCGGCTGCTGCTCCAGGAGCACATCCCGTCCGAGCACGCCGAGGATTGGCTGTTCCACGGCTACTGCGACGCGAGTTCGGAATGCCTGATCGCCTTCACGGGCCGCAAACTGCGGTCGTGGCCGGCGGGGGCGGGCGAGACCGCGTTCGGCCGCGCACACACCCAGCGGCACCACCACGACCACCTACTGGAGACTCACCGCCCGCGAACACACCGACGACCTAGAGACGACCCTGGCGACGATCCGCGATCTGCTCATGGAGGCCCTGAGGGACGCCCCGTCCGCCTCGCTGCTCTCCGGCGGTCTGGACTCCAGCCTCCTGGCCGCCCTCGCCGGGGCTTCCACGACGTACGAGGTGGACTTTCCGTCGCTGCCTCTTATATACATCTGACGCTGCCGGCGGATTAGACAGTGGGGATCTCGGTGGGTGGTGGCCCATTCATAAAAAAAAAGG
>NZ_VCKW01000111.1 GCF_005889715.1 Actinomadura soli | reverse complement strand
GGGCCGAGGCGGCGTCGGCGGAGCGGGCGGTCCTCGTTCTGCGGCAGATCGCGCGGCGGTCGTGATGGCGGGCTGCGGTGTGCACCTGGGTGTCGCGACCACCGGAGGGCTGGACGTGACGTTCCGGGCGGCGCGGACGGTTCCGGGGCAGGTCCGGACGCTCGTGGAGCTGCGGCTGGTCGAGTGGGGGCAGGCCGGGCTCGTCGACGATGTGACGCTGATCGCCAGTGAGCTGGTGACGAACGCGGTGTGTCACACGTCCGGGAAGGAGATCCGGGTGCGGTTCACGCGCGAGCCGCACGGCGTGCTGCTGCAGGTGTGGGACGGCTCGGACTCGATGCCGGCGCGCGGTCGGGCGGTGGAAACGGTGGCCGACGCGGCGGTTCCGGACGCTGCGGCGCTGGAGGCGGGACACCAGGACGGGACGGGCGGCCGGGGGCTGCCGATCGTGGAAGCGCTGGCGCACAGGTGGGGTGTCGCCCCGACTGAGCCGAACGGGAAATGGACGTGGGCGCGTGTCCTGGCGTGACCGGGTCGAGGCGACGCGAGGCGTGCGTCAGGTGGTCGGCCGTTGGTGGGTCGTGCTGGAGTGGCGGACGTTCGCGGGTCACGAGGCGGCGGTGCGGAAACTGGAACTGCTCAGGGTCGCGATGCTGCCGATGGGCTGGCGATGCGTCGGCCTGTACGACAGGCAGGAGTTGCGGTTCCCCGTGCCGCTGCTGTGGGTGTACGCCCGTGGAACTGCTGACGACATCGGAGTCGCGGTGACCGTCCGGGCGCTGCCGGGCCAGGCGTGGGGCTACTTCGAGGCGGGAGACGGGCGAGGCGGGTTCGTGTCGCCGTGCGCGGACGTGAATGCGGCGGCCGAAGCGCTCGACCTGCTCCTGAAACACCGGATGTTCCCGCGCCGGGAATGGTCCTGACAGGGGCCGGTCAGTCTGACGGCGCTGGAGGGTCCAGGCTCGTTTCGGATACGCCTGTGCAGTTGTGTGCAGGGCGAGGCGGCGCAGAGCCTGGCGCGTCAGCTGCCCAGTCGGCCAGGCCCTGGCCACTGTCGTGCGTCGGCGCTGGGCACGCGCTGGGCGACGGGGTGTTAGGGGTGGTCGTCTTGTTGGGTCGCGGGTTGGGGTTCGCGTTGGGAGTCGCGGTGGGTGGCTTCGGCGAGTGTCTTGATTCGTTGCAGGCGGGTGTTCCAGCGGGCGGCCACGTCCGCGAGGGCGCGGGCCGCCTCGTCCAGGCGGGCGGGGTGGACGGTGTAGCGCACCTCCCGGCCGTCGCGGCGGGCTGTGACCAGCCCGGCCCGGTGCAGGACGGCCAGGTGTTTCGTGACGGCCTGCCGCGTGAACGGCAGGTCACCGGCGAGCGCCGTGGGTGTCGCCTCGCCCTGGACGAGCAGCACGTCGAGGAGCCGGCGGCGGCTCGGTTCCGCGACCGCCGCCAGCAGCTCCTCGTCATGGTCGGTCACTTGGGAGCGACTCCCGTCGCCGCGAACGTGGCCAGGTCGGCGAGGTGCTTGGACCAGCCCGCGTTGTGGTCGTCGATGTAGGCGGTCTTGCGCTCGTCGGTCCAGTCGGTCTCGTCCAGGCCGGTCTCGGTCACGCGCAGCAGGGTGCGGTCGCCGTCCGGGACGAGCTTGAACTCGACCAGGGTCGAGTTGCCCTCGCCCGGCCGGGTGCCCTCGGGGTTGCCCCAGCGGTAGGCGAACCGGTGCGGCGGTTCGACGGCCGCCACGACGAGGTTCGCCTGCTCTTGCGCGGCTGTCTCCTTGTCGACAAAGGTCAACGTTCCGTCGCCGCCTGGCCGCAGGTCGACCGCCGCCTTGTCGCTGAACCACTGGGCGATCTGCTCCGGCTCCGTCACCGTCCGCCAGACCACGTCCACCGGTGCGTCGATCAGGATCTCGTGCTCGATGCTCACAACCCGCCTCCTTGCTCAGAATGAATCCGCAACCTTTGGTTGCATGGTGAGCTTAACCCCGGCGGGCCTTGATGCGCAACCGGTGGTTGCGTTTCACGCGTCCCCGGTGGAGCGGTCGCGGTGGCTCCGGGCTTCGTGCACGGATCGCTGCTGGTCGCGGATGTCTTCGAGGAAGCGTGTGCGTTCGGTGCGCGGCTCGGTGTCCGTGGTGGTGCGGTCGAACGGCGATGCCGTACCGAGGTCGGGCTCGCCTCGGTGGGCGCGGTCGCTCCGGGGCTCCTCGTCGCACGGGACGTTCCGGACGCTCTCCAGGTCGCCGGCGACCCGGTGTTCGGCGACGTTCGCTCGTGTCCTGATCTCCGGGGCGGGCGGTGTGGAGCGCTCCTCCCGCATGCGTTGGGTGCTCACTACGGCGATGTAGACCGTGGTGAGCGCGCTGAGCGTCGCGGCCGCCTGCGGGTGCGCCATCAGGCCCACGGCGGCGGCCGTCAGCGCCAGGGCCGACGTCACGAGGAGCGGCACGATCACGCGCTTCCGCAGCTTTCGCAGGCGGCCGCGCCGCAGCACGCGGTCGGCCGTGCGGATCACGGAGCGGACGGCCGAATGCCGGCGTCCGGTGGAGGGCTCCTCGGGCGCCGGGTTCACCGGCGGATTCGAAATGTCTTTCGAAGGCTCTGGCAAAGGGGCTGCCGGAGAGGGCGTGCGGTCCATGGCGGTGCTCCCGGGGGAAGTCGGGGATGGGCCTTTGCCTCCTAGGTCCGGTGGGACCACTTATTCGTGAATGTCAGAACGGACACAAAAAACTTCGGGCTCCGACTTCACACTCCGGTGTGTTCGCGGACCTCCACTCCGGAGGAGGCGACCACGGTGACGATGGGAGCGCGCTCGTGGGGCAATCGGAGACGGACCGAGCCGCCGTACCGGCTCAACGGGCGCCCGCCCCGGCCGGATTCGCCCAGTTCTATCGCGACCATTACAGGTCGTTGATCGCCCTGGCGATGGCGTTGGGGGCGACCTGGGAGGAGGCGGAGGACGCGGTCGGAAAGACCATGCTGGAGGTTCTCCGGCGCTGGGTCGAGATCCGTTTTCCGCTGGCCTACGCCAGCCGTGCCGTCAAGTCCAACTTCATCAAACAGCGACAGCATCAGCGTGAGGAGGTGCCGCGCGCGATCAAGGGCGGACACGAGCGTCCGGAGGCCCAGCCGGACGCGCTGATGTGCGAATGGGAGGACAACCAATGGGTCGAGCAAATCGTCGGAACCCTGCCTCCCGCACAGCGTGACGTCGCCAGACTGATCTTGATAAACGGGATGAGCACCGCCGAGGCGGCCGACGAACTGGAGAAGTCACAAGACGCCGTACGCCAGAACCTGCGACTCGCGAAAGCGCGGCTGAGAAAGCTGCTCAAGGACCAACAGCGACTCGAACTGGAGATGGAACGCCGGGTCCAGACCTCGACAGGACCCGATGGGAGGAAGCTCGATGACCAATGACCCGCCTCCTCAGCAACCGCCTGAGCCGGAGGAGCCCCTAGAGCAGATCCTGGCCGACTTCCTCAACCTCATGGACGAAGCGAACCAGCTCCTGCTCCCCGACGAGGAGGTGGAGCGCCGCCTCCGGAGGCTCACCGGCGGCGAGTTCCCCGACGCCGACGCGCACGGCCGGGAGATCCCGGCGGGCGACCCCGGCGACCGCGTCCCCGGTGAGCGGGACGCCGCGTCCGGCGACCTGGACCTCCCCGCGCTGACGGAGCCGGAGGACTGCTCCGACGCCACCTGCGTCGACCCCTCGGTATGGCGGGCCGCGGAGGAGATCAAGGCGGCGGCGCGCGAGGAGGCGGCCCGGATCCGGGCGGCCGCCCAGCGGGAGGCCAAGCAGATCCTGGACGACGCGAAATGCGAGGCCGAGGACATCAAGGTCGCCGCGCGGGAGTGGGCCGTCGCGATCGAGCGGACCGCCCAGTTGAAGGCGGAGGACTACGAGGACAAGGGAATCCGCAAGGCGGCCAAGGAACTCATGCAGTCCCGGCAGGACGCCGAGCGCATCCGGGCGGACGCGGAACGCGTCCTGGACGAGGCACGCGACGAGGCCGACCGGATCATCGAACTCGCCGAGGCGCACGCCAGCGGCCGGATCGCGGGCGCGCAGGAGGCCCAGGAGGCGCAGGAGGCCCAAGGGAACGCCTGGCACGTCCGGTCCGCCACCGGTCTGGCCCCGCCCCCTCACCTCGGGAGTCCGCAACTGCGCGCGTCCGGCACGGCGGCGGGGAGCGAACTGGTGGTGTACAAGCATCCTCCGGTTCCCGCGACCACGACCATCACGCCGTCCGTGTCCTTCACGTCGTCCGCGCCTCTGATGTCGTCCGATCCGCCGCGCCCGCCCGGACCGCCGGGACCGCCGGGGCAACCTGGACCGTCCGGATCGTCCGGACCGGCTCCGGACGACGAGGCCGCGCACGACATCGAGCTCGTGGATGACGAGACGGACATCGAGGACGGCGACGGCGAGCACGACCGCCTCAGAACCGCCGCGGGATCGCCCGGCACCGGGAAGACGAACCTCGCGCGTTCGGCCGGGTTGTGGGGACGTCCGCGTTCGTGGCCGTCCAGGGGCAGCGTCCATTGCCCGATGGTCGCCGCCAGTGCGATCAACGCCGGCCACGACAAGGAGACGTGGCGCGGGGACGGGCTGCTCCGATACGTCCGCGACTCGCTTTACCAGATCATGCGGGATTCGTTCGACAGGGTGGGAATCGGCTGGGCCGCCTGCCGTTCCTACGACCGTGGCGACAGCCTCCTGATTCTCGTCCCGCCGGACGTGATGCCCGAACTGCTGGCGAACGCGCTCGTCCACGGGACGCGGGCCGGTCTGCGGCGGCACAATCGGCTTTCCAGCGACCTGGCCCAGCTCGGTATCCGGATGGCCGTCCACCAGGGAATCGTCCATTTCGACGAGGCGGGCGCGACCGGCTGGTCGCTCGAACTGCTCTACCGGCTGCTGGACTCGACCGCCCGTCCCGGCAGCGGTGGCGGCGTGGTATCCGGGGAGTTCGGCCTGGTCACGTCGGCGTACATGTACGAGAACGTCCTCAGGCACTACTCCGAATTGATGAACCTGGACGACTTTCAGCCCATGCGCCTTCGCGGCGAGAAAGACTTTCAGGCATGGGGCTATTTTCCGTCCAGAACGGGACGCGGCCGTTCGCCCTCCCCGCCGGACACCAAACCGGACGCGAACGTTTACGGGCGTGTCATGGTGGGCGACCACGAAGTGCAGATCTGCCAGCAGGGAACCGTCGTCGCGGTGCGGACCAGATTCGCGTCCCGGGTTCGGCGGCGCATTCCCCACGTGGACTGCGGGACCCCTCCCAGCATCGACCGGCCGCTGGTCGGCAGATATGAGGAACTGGCCCGGCTGGCGGCATGGCTCGACGCGGGGGAGCCGGTGCTGGTGTGCGGCCCGCCGGGCGTGGGCAAGTCCGCGCTGCTGCGGTTCTTCACCGGACAGCGGGTCGCGGCCGGTGCGGACGTCGTGTCCATGTCGGCTGCGGGAATGGGTGCCGACGACGTCGTCCACGCCCTGTTCCGCCGGTGCTACGACGCGGACGACCACCGGCCCGAACCCGAGCGGCTGCGAAGCCTGATGAGCACGGTCGGCGCCCTGGTGGTCGTGGACGATTTCGCCGGTTCCGCGGAGGACGCCGAGGCGCTCGCCGACCTCGTGTCCGGCGGGGCGATGATCATCATCGCGCGGGACCGGATCGAATGGGAACGGGGCCGGTTGCTGGAGCTGAGCGGGTTGCCGGAAGGCGCCTCCCGGGCACTGCTCGACGCCGAGCTGGGCGACCGGGTGTGGCACGGGGACGCCGCGGCGGCGTGGAAGCTCTCCCGGTCCAGCCGGGGAAATCCCCGGGCCCTGCTCCAGGCCGTCGCGGCGACGCGAACGGGGGCGGTGGCCGCGTTGCCCACCCGTCCGGACGACGCCGTCCGCACCCTGTGGCACGCTGCCGACCCGGACGTTCGCGCCGTGCTCCGCGTGCTGTGCGTGCTCGATGGCGTACCGGTGGCGCCGGGCCTGCTGATCAGGCTGGCCGAGGTGAGCGACGGCCGCAAGGCGCTCAACGACCTGCTGTGGACGCGGCTCGCGCAACGTGCCGGTCCCGGCTACGTCGCGACCTTCGCACCCGGTATGCCGGTGCCCGGCCCGGATCGTTCGCCCGCCGACTTCGTCGATCCGCTCACCAGGTGGGTCGCCGACGTCCCGCCGGGCCAGGTCGCCGAATCCGCCGCCGTGGTCATCGCGGTGCTGGCGGACGCCGTCCGCGTCGGCGCGCACGTCCACGCGTGCGCTCTCGCGCGGGTGGCGGCCCCGGCGCTGGGCGTCACGCTCTGGTGGGGCGCCTGGGCCCGGGTCCTGTCCCTGGGCGGCGACGCGGCCCGGCTCGCCGGTGCGGCCGACGACGCGGCCTATTTCGACGGCGAGGAACGGATGCGCCTCCTGGTGCTCGGCAGCATGACCGGGCCCGAACCCGACGACGACGCCGACTCGGGCGGCGTCGGCCCCGGACCCGGTTCTGGCCCGGGCGCTGGACCGCCCGGCCACGGCGGGGGCGTCCCCGCGCGCAGCGGACGCCGGGCCAGACTGGCCAGTTGTGGATTGATAACGGTCGTCGTCGCGGCGCTGGTGGTGGTCGGGGTGTTCTGCGCGAGCCTCTTCGGGTACGGCCTGTTCGGCGATACGGAACCGTCCGGCAAGCCGCCGTCGACGAACGCGTCCATGCGGACGTCCCCGACACAGCTGGCCGGCGCCGACTCGACGGTACAGGTGACGGGCTTCTCGCCCGGGGAGCAGGTCTGGTTCGTGCTGGCGGGCTCCCCGGCGATCACGCTCGCCATCGTCACCATGAGACGGGACGGCCAGGCCATCGCGACGATACGCCAGCAGTCATCCCAGGGCCGGTACACCGTCCTGGCCGTGGGAATGACGTCCGGACGAATCGCCCGCACCGACATCCGGCTGGTTTGACCATTTTCATTTGGCAACACGTCGTGGGGTGGTCCTGGGTCCCCGTCCTGGGCCTTGCCCGGCCGGGGACACCGTGATCCGCTCAGATCCCCCTGGCCTGCTCGGTGATGAGGAGGCGGGACGTCATGAAGAAGCTTCTGTCCCTGTTCGTGGTGTTCTCGGTGGTGGGCGGTACCGGCGCCGTGATTCCGGCTACGGCTACGGCTACGACGGCGGCGGCGGTGGCGGCCGGACGGTCGGCGCCCGGACGGACTGCGCTCGCGGATCCGGCCAAGCTCGCGCTCTACCAGTACTGGTCGCTGCCGGCGGGGTCGGCGCAGCCGCCCGGCGAATGGCTGAAGATCGCGCTGGAGGTGGCCGCGAAACGCTCCCTCCCCGACCAGGCGCGGCTGGCGGCCCTGTCGAGCGTCGCCTTGGCGGACGTCTCGATCCCGACCGTGCGGACCAAGTTCGTCCATCGGCACTGGCGACCGGAGACGGCGATCCAGCAGGCCGATACCGACGGCAACCCGCACACCGAGAAGGACACCGGCTGGAAAGCACGCGCGGGCAGCGCCGGTAGCACCCCCGAGTATGTATCCGGGCACAGCTCGTTCAGCGCGGCCGCCGCCACCGTCCTGGCCGGGTTCTTCTGCGCCGACCGCATCTCTTTCACCCATGTGACGGACTCGGCGCCCATCGACCCGTCCACCGGGAAGCCGATGAGCCGCACCTTCGAGGGCTTCTCGGAAGCCGCCGCCGACGCCGGACGGTCCCGGGTCGTGGGCGGCAGCCACTTCCAGTTCAGCAACCAGGCGGGACTGGCGATGGGCCGGAACCTCGCCGCCGAGATCCTCGCCAAGAAGCTCCTCTACACGACAGGCGCCACCCATCACGGCGAATGCCCGCTCTGAATCACTCCCGCCGCCGTGCCGCGAGCCCTTGGAAAAGGCCGCCCTCCAGGGCGGAGGGGCGGCACGGTGGGGGTGGGCGGCGCCGCGACTACGTCCGCACGGTGGTGCCGAACGTGGCCGTCCGCGCGTCGCCGTCCAGGCGGCTCAGCCCGGCGTTCTCCAGGACGCGGACGGACGCCGGATTCGCCAGTTCGACCGTCGCGACGACCGACTCGACACCCGGCGCGGCCAGCGCGAACGCGACGATGGCGCGGGCCGCCTCGGTGGCGTAGCCGCGGCCTCGCCGGGACGCGACGACCCCGTACCCGAACTCGACGACGCCGTCACGAGGCGGCCAGAACAGCCCGATGGCGCCGACGACCTGGCCCGTCGTCCTCTCGATGATCTGGCGCTGGCCGTACTCGCCCAGCGCGGCGCCGTAGCCGCCCGGCGCGGTGCCGTTCTCGGCGATGAAGCCCGCGATGACGTGGTCGCCTTCGGCGGGGAAGTCGTCCGCCCAGTGGGCCTGCCGCCGGCCGTCGAGGACGGCGGTCACCTCCGCGACGGTCCACATGCGGAGGGCGAGACGATCGGTGATCAGATCTGGCAGGGTCATGAACGCTCCTGGTCGTGCTGGACGACCGGGCCGCGCTCAGTCCCGCGCGACCCGGACGGGGGCATGCTGATGACGAATCACGGCGCAGGCCATATTCACCAACCTCCCTCGTCGCGGAGCGGCCGCGGAATGCGGAAGCAGCCGCAGCGTATCGTCCCCTCGTCCCTCAGGGCTTGGACGGGATGTAGGGCGGCGCCACGCCCCAGCCCCAGTGCGGCATCGGGGCCTCCAGCGGCGGTTTCGCGTCCGGCTGCGAGTTGGTGAGCGCGATGCGCGTCCCCCACTCGATGTAGGACGCGAACGCGGCGCGGAACTCGGGATCGTCCGGGAGGCCGACCTCGTCCGCGGCGTCCATGAGGAGCGAGACCCAGCGGCGCCGCTGCGGTTCGGTGATGGCCTTGCCGAGGTGCTGCCGGACCATGTGGTGGTAGCCGCCGCGCTCGCCGCTGTAGCGCTCCGGGCCGCGGAAGACCTCGCCCAGCCAGATCGCGACCCACTTCGGGTGGTCCGGGGCCATGTGCTCGAACAGGGGGCGGAGGAGGTCGTCCTTCAGCACGTTCGTGTAGAACACCTCGGTGAGCCGCTCCAACGCCTCGCCGCCGCCCGCCCAGTCGTACATCGTCGGGACGGACGACCCGGCGCCGCGCACGGACGTCCGCTCGTAGTGCCGCATCTCCTCGATCTGCTGGACGTACGGCTTGATCTCCGCGAAGAAGGCGGGGAAGTGCTCGCCGCCGCGGAAGCCCCGCAGGTGGTCGTCGGCGGACGTCCAGCCGATGCGCAGGATGTAGGACGCGGGCTCCTCGACGCACCGGGACAGCTCGTAGTCCACGCATTGCGGCGCGGCGGCCAGGGAGGCGGACGCGCGCGCGTAGGCGGCCTCGAACTCGTCCGCCTCGGACGGGTCGATGCGGTAGCGGATGTACTCGACGATCATTGGACCCCCAGGATGCGACCGGTCGGGTAATCACTGTAATCCTGTAATCACCCGACCGGAAGCAAAATGATCGTCTCCACGCGGCCGTCAGCCGTCGGCCGTCAGCCTGCGGACCTCAGCCGCTGGACGTGGGCGAACGGCGGAACCAGGCGACGGCGCCGCCCGCCGCGGCCACGACGAGCGCGATCAACCCGATCCACAGCCAGCCCGACAAGCCGCCGGACGAGTCCTCGGAGGACGCGGCGTTCGACGGAGAGGGCGACGGCGCGGGCGCGGCGGCCTGCGAGCTCGCGGCATCGGGCAAGGCCGTCGAACCGGACGGCGAGCCCTCCACCGTGAACTTGTAGCTGCCGGACACCGGGTGGCCGTCCACCGACACGACACGCCAGCCGACCGTGTACTTCCCGTTCGGCAGCGCGCCGCCGACCGGCTGGGTGACCTTGTTGTCGACGGCCTTTGGCGTCCCCGCCTGGTGCTCCTTGCCGGACGCGTCGGTGAGGACCACGCGCGGCAGCCGGACCGTTTCCGAGTAGGTCAGCACGATCTGCGACGGGGCCGCGATCGACGAGCCCTTCTTCGGGTTGGCCGCGGTCAGCGCGGTGTGCGCCGAGGCCGGCGCAGCGGACATCGCCAGGACGGCCCCCACGGCCAGCGCCCCCGCCACGCCCCGCCTCGCCGCTCGTCCGACCGCGATGGGGGCCGTCGGGCGGGTCATGACCGGCTCCGGGCGCGGGTCAGGCCGTAGCCGCCGATCGTGAGGCCGAGGGTGCCGATCACGATGCCCATGCCGGCCAGCAACCGCGCGGTGCCGTCATCGGCGGACGCCGAGGCGGACGGTTTCACCTGCGCGGCCGCGGTCAGCCCGACCGCTTCCTGCTGGCCCTTCGGGACGAGCTTGAGGACGGGCGCCGGATGCTCGGGCTCGGCCGCGCCCGCGGCGGGCGGCGGCTGGTCCCACTTGACGACCTCGCCGTTCGAGTACGTCTGGTCGGCCTTGAACATCAGCGCGCCGGCGTCCGCCGGGAGCGGGCCCATGGAGACGTCGAACTCCTGGAAGGTGCCGGGGTCGATCTTGCCGCCGGACCAGGTGATCCGGGTGACGGCCTCGGTCACCTCCCCACCGTGGGTCTTGATCGGGGTCGCGAGCTTGGACTTCTCGGCCTTCACCGTCCAGCCGGGGACGGGACGGACCGACACCGACGACAGCGGATGGTCGGCCGGCAGGTGCACCACCAGCTTGGTGGTGGACGCGTTGTCGCGCTCGTTCGGCACCCGGAACGCGACCTTGGTGTAGCCGCCCTGCTCGGCGGTCTTCGGGTTGACGGTGACGTGCGCGGACGCCGCGGTGGCCAGGCCGAGCACGGACACGGCGGCGAGGCCGGCGACGGCGCCCAGCCTGCGGGCGCCACGAGGGAGCGCATGAGTAAGAGAAGGCATGGCGGAATTCCGTTCGAGTGTACGAGGAAATCCGGAAGCGCCGGGATCGGCGTCCGGTGACGTACGGCGCTCGCTGCTCGTCAGCAGGAAGGGAGCGGACGGGCGAGCGCCCTCGAACGCGGCGGGGGACCCCGCCGGACGACCTGATGGCGCAGTGCGCGGCCGACCGACATGAGGGCGGTCGTCGCCGGTGCGGCGGGGATCCACGGCGGAGCCGTGGCGGGTTCGACGGCGAGGAGCGCGACCAGCAGCCGGACCAGCCGGATCGGCCGGTCGGCCGCACCGGCGACCCGCCGGGCCAGCGACCACGCGGCCCGCTCCCCGCGCCGCAGCCACCACGCCGCGATGAGCGCGGCGACGGTGTGCGCGAGCGTCATCGTCGTGCCGCCCGCGGCGTGGGCGACGGGCACCAGGATGTCCGAGCCCGCCATCGCCGCGTCGGGGACGGCGGTCTGGTGCATCCCGGCCTGGTGCAGGGCCGCCGCGCGCAGCGCCGGGTCCTGCAGGGCCGCCGCAGGCGGGTTGATCGGATCAGCGGCGCCGGTGAAGAGCGCGTGGAGCGCGAACTGGCCGCCCAGGAGGCCGCCGAGGATCGTCGCGAGTGACCGTTCGTGGCCCGCCAGCATGAGCGTCACGCCCAGCACCGCGCCGAACCCCGTCAGGACCGCCCATACGGGGATCGCCGTCCCCGACGCGAGGACGTGCCCGGCGGTGGCCAGCGTGACGCACACGGTGGCGAACACCACCGCGCGCGCGGTTCGGAAGCCCGGTTGCGGGGGACGCGGGGACATGGCGCACCCATCGTCCCACCACATCCGCCGTCCGGATAGTCGGCCCCGCGATCTTTTCGACACGCCCAACATCTTGGGGTTGTGCAAAGATCGTCAACTACATGTAGGGTTCAACCCCGTGCTGGTTCGCCCCCGCCGGTCATCGGCGGGGGCGTCGCAAGAGGGAACCCGGTGCGAGTCCGGGACTGCCCCGCAGCGGTGAGTGGGAACGACCGCCGTCACACGCACTGGACCGGAATCCACCGGCCTGGGAAGCGACGGCCAGTAGGACGCGCCTTCGATTCTCGGAGGTGCGGCGCCCGCGAGTCCGAAGACCTGCCCGCACGGTGATCCGGGGTCGCCCCTCGGATCGACACGTCCAGGTCTCGCGGGTGGGCCGGGGGCGGAGCGCGGCCTGCCGCCGCGTCCCGTTCGCATGCCGTCCGCGAGGCGGCTGCGAGGGGAGAGAGCACGTGACACAGGACCTGGCCGTACGGGCGGAGCCGCGCGCGACGGCGCTCACGGAGGTCGCCGCGGAGGTCGAGGCCGCCTGCGACGGGGTGCCGGACGTCGAGGCCGGACGGGTGCTGGCCGCCGTCCGCACGGGAACGGACGGAGCGGACGCGCCGGACGGGGCGGCGCTGCGCGACCTCGCGATCGGCGAGGCGAGCGCGCTGGTCCCCGCCGAACCCGGATATTCCAAGGTCGCGGCACGCCTGCTCGCGCTGCGGATCCGGGAGGAGACGGCGTCCGCGGGGGTCCGGACGTTCGCCGACTCGGTCGCCGCCGCGCATCGGGAGGGCCTCCTGGCGGACGCTCCGGCCGCGTTCGTCGCCGCCAACGCGTCCGCGCTCGACGCCCTCATCGACGAGTCCGCGGACGACCGTTTCGAGTACTTCGGGCTCCGGACGCTCTATGACCGGTATCTGCTGCGGCATCCTCGTTCGCGGCTCGTCCTCGAACGTCCGCAGCATTTCCTCCTGCGCGTCGCGTGCGGCCTGGCCGACTCGGTCGGTGAGGCGGCCGAGCTGTACGGGCTGCTCAGCACGCTGTCGTATCTGCCCAGCTCACCGACGCTGTTCAACTCCGCGGCCCGGCGCCCGCAGCTCTCGTCCTGCTTCCTGCTCGACTCGCCGCGCGACGAGCTGGAGTCGATCTACGAGCGGTACGGCCAGGTCGCGCGGCTCAGCAAGTACGCGGGCGGCATCGGGATCTCCTGGACGAAGGTCCGGTCGCGGGGGTCGCTGATCCGCGGCACCAACGGGCATTCCAACGGGATCGTCCCGTGGCTGCGGACGCTCGACTCGTCCGTCGCGGCCGTCAACCAGGGCGGGCGCAGGAAGGGCGCGGCCTGCGTGTACCTGGAGCCGTGGCACGCCGACGTCGAGGAATTCCTGGAACTGCGCGACAACACCGGCGAGGACGCGCGCCGCACCCACAACCTGAACCTGGCCAACTGGATCCCGGACGAGTTCATGCGCCGCGTCGAGCAGGACGGGACATGGTCGCTGTTCGACCCGAAGGAGGTCCCCGAACTGGCCGACCTGTGGGGCGACGCGTTCGACGAGGCGTACCGGGCGGCGGAGAAGGCGGGACGGTTCGTCCGGCAGCTCCCGGCCCGCAAGCTGTACGGGCGGATGATGCGGACGCTCGCCGAGACGGGCAACGGCTGGATGACGTTCAAGGACGCCGCCAACCGCGCCTGCAACCAGACCCTTGACCCGGGCGCGCCCCCGGTGGCGGGACGGCCCCCCACACCCCCCGAGAACGGGGTCGTCCACCTGTCGAACCTGTGCACGGAGATCCTGGAGGTGACGAGCGACGGCGAGGCGGCCGTGTGCAACCTCGGATCGGTGAACCTGGCCGCACATGTGGGTCCGTCCGGCATGGACTGGGAGCGGCTCCGCGCCACCGTCCGCACGGCCGTCCGGTTCCTTGACCGGACCATCGACCGCGGTTTCTACCCGACGCCGGAGGCGGAGGCGGCGAACAGCAAATGGCGTCCGGTCGGCCTGGGCGTGATGGGTCTCGCGGACGTGTTCTTCACGCTCCGGCTGCCGTTCGACTCCGACGAGGCCCGCGCGCTGTCGACGCGCATCTCGGAGGAGATCGCGCTGGCGGCCTACGAGGCGTCCGCCGATCTCGCCGCCGTCCACGGCCCGCTGCCCGCCTACGATCAGACGCGCACCGCCCGCGGCCAGCTCCACCTGGACCATTTCCCGGACACCGCGCCCACCCGTCCGGCCGAATGGGAACGGCTCCGGGCACGCGTCGCCGAGGTCGGGCTCCGCAACTCGCTGCTGATCGCCATCGCGCCGACCGCGACGATCGCGTCCATCGCGGGCTGCTACGAGTGCATCGAGCCGCAGGTGTCCAACCTGTTCAAGCGGGAGACGCTGTCCGGCGAGTTCCTGCAGATCAACCGCTACCTGGTGGACGATCTCAAGTCGCTCGGGTTGTGGACGCCGGCCGTCCGGGAGGCGATCAAGAAGGCGAACGGCTCCGTCCAGGGCCTCGTCGACCTGCCCGACGAGATGCTGACCCTCTACCGGACGGCCTGGGAACTGCCGCAGAAATCACTGATCGACCTCGCCGCCGCCCGGACCCCGTACATCGACCAGTCCCACTCGCTGAACCTGTTCATGGAGACGCCGACCATCGGCAAGCTCTCCTCGATGTACGCGTACGCGTGGCGGAGCGGCCTCAAGACCACGTACTACCTGCGGTCGCGTCCGGCCACCCGGATCGCCCAGACCACGGTGGCCGCCGCCGTCTGCTCCCTGGAGAACCCCGAGACCTGCGAGGCATGCCAGTGACCGCACTCCCGGAAGGTGCGCGGGGCATGCTGCTCGACCCGGGCATGGACCTGACCCTGCGGCCGATGCGCTACCCCGACTTCTACGAGCGCTACCGCGCCGCGATCCGCAACACGTGGACGGTCGAGGAGGTCGACCTCGCGTCCGACCTCGTGGACCTCGCCCGCCTGACGCCCGCCGAGGTGCACCTCGTCAACCGGCTCGTCGCGTTCTTCGCCACCGGCGACTCGATCGTGGCGAACAACCTGGTGCTGAACCTGTACAAGCACGTCAACGCCCCGGAGGCGCGCCTCTACCTGTCGCGGCAGCTTTTCGAGGAGGCCGTGCACGTCCAGTTCTACCTGACCCTCCTCGACACCTACCTGCCCGACCAGGACGAGCGCGCCAAGGCGTTCGCGGCGATCGAGCACATTCCGTCCATCCGCGCCAAGGCGGAGTTCTGCTTCCGCTGGATCGACTCGCTCGGCTCCCTGGACGAGCTCCGCACGTCCGCAGACCGCCGTGCGTTCCTGCTGAACCTGATCTGTTTCGCTGCGTGCATCGAGGGGCTGTTCTTCTACGGCGCCTTCGCCTACGTGTACTGGCTCCGTTCGCGCGGCCTGCTGAACGGCCTGGCCTCCGGAACCAACTGGGTCTTCCGGGACGAGTCGATGCACATGGAGTTCGCGTTCTCCGTGGTCGACACCGTCCGGGCGGAGGAGCCGGAGCTGTTCGACGCCGAGCTGACGGAGCAGGTCACGCGGATGCTGGAGGAGGCCGTCCAGGCGGAACTCGACTTCGCGCGCGACCTGTGCGGCGACGGCCTGCCCGGGATGAGCGCGAACGACATGCGCGCCTACCTGGAATACGTCGCGGACCAGCGCCTCGCCCGCCTCGGCCTCCCACCCCGCTACGGCACGCCGAACCCGTTCGCGTTCATGGAACTGCAGGACGTCCAGGAACTGTCGAACTTCTTCGAGCGCCGCGTCTCGGCCTACCAAATCGGCGTAGAGGGCAACGTCTCGCTAGACGAAGCCTTCTGACAGGTTCCAGATCTGCGGAGTGCCGCTGAAGATCTAGCGGCACTCCGCGATGGCCCGCCACCCGGCTGGCTGTCAATGCGGGGAGAGCTGCGCTGGACGCTCGCGATCGGCCGGCCGCTGAAATGGCACTAGCGTGGCCACGGCGATTGCCAGCAGTGGCCGGACCTCGGCTACCGACAAGGTCATGGTCGACAGAACGGCAGCCATCCACGCGACCTGGGCCATCCCGCGGTGCGCAAATAGTCGCCACTCAGGCCAGCGGACCACGGCGAAGGCCACCAACACCAGCCAGATCTGATGGTGGGTCCAAGAGATGGGCGAGACCACAAGACTCGCGGCCCCGATGATGACCACGGCCGCAAACTGGTCACCGGCACGACTTGCCAGCGCCGCACGGCGCAGTGCTGCGGCCAGAACGACGAGGCAGAGGATCGCCCACGCGACCTTATGTGTGTGGCCATGCAGGCCGAGGCGTTGCAGGGAGGCGTCCAGGGAAATGTTCCCGCTGGAGGTGAACGCGTGCACCGTGCTCCCCTGGAAGACCACCGAGAGCCAGAACTTTTCAGTCTCTCGGGGCATGATGGCCAACGTCGCGACGGTGCAGGCGGTAAAGGTGGCCAGTGCCACCACAGCCGCCTGACGGCGACCCGCCAGCCACAGAAACGGTATGAATATCAGCGGTGTCAGCTTGATTGCAGCGGCGATTCCCACCAGGACGCCCGCGGCGCGCGTGCGGCTCAAACAGAGTAAGTCTGCCACCACGAGAGCGCTCAGCAGGATGCTGATCTGACCAAATCGTAGATTACTCGCCAATGGCGCGCTGACGGCGACAGCGGTGAAGATCAGGCCGCTGGAGATCGCCGCATCCTGAAGAACGCAATATGGCCACTTTCGCGCGACGTACTTGCCGCCAACAACTGCGATCATTATGACGCACGCGATGCAGATGATTGTCCACAGCACCGCCGCCAATCCGTACGGGACGAATGTCAACGGCATGATCGGTAACGCTGCGAACGGCGGATAGGTGAACGCGTCTCCGATGCTCGTGGTACGGAACGCGTATAACCCATGATGGTGCCTGAAGGACTCGACGGCCCCGAGATAGACCTCCAGGTCATCAAGACCGCGAAGACCCTCCGGCCCGCGAAGTCCGTGATAGGCGGCCAGCGCGGTCAAGACGGCCCCCGCGGACCATGCCGCGCAGGCGACGAAGAGCCTCACCAGCGGATTTCGACGGTGCGGGTGCTCATCCGGACTCGGCGAGCTTGTCGTGCCCGGAGGCGATTTCTGCACCACGCGAGTCCTTTGCGATGAGGTCGAGCGCGGTCCCTGCCCGGACCGCGTAAGCGAAGAACTTGAGCCCGCCGACGTTCTTCAACTCCGGACGAAAGCGCTGCCGGTCCTTGGTTGTCGCAAGAAGCTCGACTACTTTGGACGCGGCCACTCCAAAAATGAGGTCCATCCTGTCGTAGGCAGAGTCCACGCTGAAGTTCAGGGGAAGACCGTCGTCAACCGCCGGCGGGCAATCAAAGGATTGCGGTCTTCCTTGCACCACCGAACGGGTGCAGAGCACAGAATCCTTCTCGATGATGTCGACGCGCCATTCGATGGCGTCGTAGGTACCGTGGATGGACGCGGTGGCCTGCCGGGTGGTCAGCGGTGACGATTCGCCTCCCGAACCGGCTGACGTCGAGCATCCGGTAATGACGGCAGCAGCTCCCGAGGCAAGGAGCCATAAGAGTCTCACCGGCCTTCTCCTTCATTGGCCGTGGCCGTACCCACGGCCCGAGGGCGCGTGGGTACGACCGTGCGGCTTGCTGCTCGGACATGCCGGTCAGGACGCGGCGTAAACCCTCTGACCTGGAGAGGAGTAGCCGTTCTTACCGTCCTTCTTCTGGCCGAACCACTTGAGGTAGTAGGAGGTGCCCTTGCCGACGGAGACCCGCCGGTTGTCCGTGTGGTTGCGTCCATTGCACGGGTAGCTGTAGGAGGAGAAGATCTTCTTGCTCCCCTTCGTCCTCTTCAGCTGGGTGTAGAAATACCGGGCTTTCCCGCCGGACTTGCAGTGACCGCCGATCTTGATCTTCGCGCGCTTGGGCACGAAGTCGTGGCTGGCCCTTTCCTTCGCGGTCGTGCGCCACTGCTGGGTGAAGATGGTCTTCGCCTCGGCGGCAGGAGCACCGATGAACGATGCGGCGAGCACTGCTCCCGCGACGGTGGTGATGGCAACCCTGCGAGTCTTCAATCCATCCTCCATGGATCTCAGATTCCGCGCATTTGACTGCGGGGTGACGCGGGCTGACAGAAAAGGTAATCATCAGCGCCTCGGCCGACAATGTGTTCTAGATCACACAGTGCTGGACCTCGGCTTTGATGATGAAGCCTTGTCCGACTTCGGACATCGACGGGAAAGCCCGGGAAAAACGGTCCGCTGATTGCAGGCCTAAAGGTCGCTTCAAAATCGGTAATGGGCGTCCGGAGATTGTGAGGCCTGGTCACCGTGCGCCAGAACGTCAGTCAACTTTCTGTGGCGCGAGTACGCTCCGCGAGCCGGAAGAAGCTGTCTGCGAGGACTGTGCAGGAAGTCGGAACCGGGGCCGGACAGGTGGGCTCGGCGAAATAGTCCTCGCCAAAGGGTGTCGCAGAGCTGGTGCCGACTCTCCACGGACCGGCGAATCTTGGACCTCGGAGGCCGACGTCTCGGGCAACGCCGAGCCTGGAACGGTGAAGGCGGGTGGCCCGGCCTCCCGGCCCGCTACGGGCCGGCGAACCTGAGCGCTGCGTACGGCCCGGCTCTGGGCGGTGGTCCGGGGCCGGGCTGTTGCGCGTCTCGCGGAGCTCGGTACTCTCTCAATGGAATAAATCTTAACGTTCATCTATTTGACGTTGAGTGATGTTCCACCCGAGTTGGGAGTGTGCAGTGATGGACCGCGTCGAACCGTCCGCGGCGGCCGAGGCCGCCTCTGAGCACGTGTCCCTCAAGCGATGGTTGGCCGTGGTGGCCGTCGCGGTCGGGACGTTCCTCGTGGTCACGGCCGAGCAGCTGCCCGTTGGCCTGCTGACGTCCATCGGCGGTGACCTCGGGGTCTCCGAGGGGACGGCGGGCCTGATGGTCACCGTGCCGGGCCTGGTCGCGTCCGCCGGTGCGCTGCTGGTCCCGGTGGCGATCGGACGGCTGGACCGCCGCATCGTCCTGCTCGCCCTGATCAGCCTGATGGTCGCGGCCAACCTGCTGTCGTTCCTGGCGCCGAACTTCCCGGTGCTCCTGGCCTCCCGCTTCCTGGTCGGGATCTCCATCGGCGGGTTCTGGGCGCTGGCGGCCGGGATCGCCGTCCGGCTGGTCCCGTCCAGCCACGTTCCTCGCGCCACGTCGATCGCGTTCGGCGGGGCCACCGCCGCGAACGTCCTGGGGGTTCCGGCCGGGACGCTGATCGGCGGGCTCACCGACTGGCGGATCGCGTTCCTTACCCTGTCCGGCCTGGGTCTCCTGGCCGTCGCGGCGCTGTTCGTGCTCCTGCCCGGCATCCCCGCGACCGGGTCCATCCGGCTCGGCGCGCTGCTCGCGCTGTTCGGGAACTCGTTCGTCCGCGGCGCCACCATCGCCACGTTCCTGCTGGTCAGCGGGCACATGGCGGCCTACACCTTCGTCAGCCCCGTCCTGCGGGACGTCTCCGGCATCGACGAGGACCTCATCGGCCCGCTGCTCCTCGTGTTCGGCGCCGCGGGCATCGCCGGGACGTTCCTCGCCGGAGCCGCCGCCGGACGGAACGTCCGCGTGACGATCGCCGCCGTCAGTGTCCTGCTCACCGCTGTGCTTGCGCTGTTCCCGCTGGTCGGCGCGACCGCCGTCACCGGGGTCGCCCTGCTGATCCTGTGGGGTCTGGCGTTCGGCGGGGTCCCCATCGCCGTCCAGATGTGGATTCTGAAGGCCGCGCCCGACCACGCCGAGGCGGCCACGGCGCTCAACACGGTCGTGTTCAACCTCGCCATCGCGCTCGGGGCGCTGTTCGGCGGCCTCGTCGTGAACGGCGCGTCCGCCACCGCCGTGCTGTGGTTCGGGGCGGCGCTGACCGTTCTCACCTTCCTGGCCGTGTGGAGTACCCGGCGGGCCTGAGAGAGAGGATCATGTTCCGCACCTCTGGGACGGTTCCGAACTTTCCAGAGTGGGCAGACGTTGAACTGTCATAGCAAGGCCGAGGAGGAAGAACGATGGCTTCCATCATCGACCGGATTAAGAAATTTCTCCGGAGCCCGCAGGGTCAGAAGGCGCGGGCCAAGGCGGAACGGCTCGCGCGCGACCCGCGCACCCAGGCCAAGGCCCGCCGCCTGCTGTCCAAAGTCCGCGGCGGCTCACGCCACTGACCCCGGTGGCGACCGTAACCGACAACCGCACATCAGGCCCGCCCCGCTGAGGGGCGGGCCTTCGACTGGGGGGCCGGCTGTCAGGTGCCGGCCGAGCGAGTCCCGCGGACGCGGCGCGTGATCACCCAGGCAGCGACGACGAGCACCAGGACGACACCGCCGCCGATGAGCCACGGTTTCCGGCTCGGGGGAGTGTGCCCGGAGACGACCACGATCTCGCTCTTGCCCGACACGGCGGTGATGTCGCGGGTCACGAGCATGAAATCGTCCGAGCCGAGCACGTCGTTGTTCTCCCGGAAGCCGTCGAGCCCGCCGGTGTGAAGCTCCTTCTTGGAATCGACCAGCACCTTGGCGCCGTCGGCCTTGTGCACCAGGTACAGCGCGATGAGTTCGAGTTTGTCGTCGTCCCGCTTGACCAGGATCTTGCGCTCGTAGACCTTTCCCTTCGGCCCGGAGATCGCATTGGCCGCGTCCAGAGCGGCGGGCGGCTTACCGGAACCACCCTCCCGCCACGGCCGGACGCAACCGGACGCGCTGCACGGACGCGGTGCCATCAGCCGTCCGATGAGCTCCTCCGGCGACCCCATGCTCGCGAAAGTGGCCACCCGGGCCTGGGTGTTCGCGCTCTGGAACTCGTCGCCGACGACGTCCGTCGAGCGCAGGTACTCCCCGAACATGTCCCTTGTGGTGGGCGGCGTCGCGCACCCGGCCAGCGGCAGCGCGAGCGCGCACACGGCGGCCACACGCAGCACGGAGGCCCGCGCGATCCTCCTGAACGCGCCCGCGAGCCCCCGGTCGTCAGCCGAACCGATCATGACTTCGCCACCTCTCCCTCGCCCGGCGTCCACCGACCGTGCGCGGACGAGGCCGCCACGTCCGCGGCCGGTCCCGAACATTGGGGATATCCGCCCTGCTCATGACCAACTTCACGCAGTTTATGGAACGGTCAAATGGTCATGACCGAGGGGGATTGCGCCTTGATCACGAATAAAACGCAGACAGTATCCCAGCAGATTCACGCCGATTCAATCGCCCTTACCCGGCGATATGGCGAGTTTTCGACTTTGGCGGAAAAGGGCCGCGCGCCGGTCAGGCCCACGGATCGGGCCCGGCTGCTAGCACACCGATGTGCAGGCCCATGACCTGCACATCGGTGCCTGAACGGGGCCGGTCGCCGCCACCCGACAGTGGCGGCGACCGGGGTGGCTCACTGGTAAGCCGCGCCTTGGTCGAGGCAGTTCACGTAGATCTGGGTGTTGAATTCCTGGCCGACCTCCTCAGGGAGGAGGGGCGCACGTCCGTCACCTTCATGGACGTTCACGCCGGTCAAGTGCCCGAGCTCATGCAGGATGACGACAAGCTGCATGTCCGCGACCGACAGCTGAACCGCCGGCAGGTCGAAGTAGAGCGAGGGGTCGACATAGCCCTGATTCTGGTAGGCCGGATCGAAGGTGATGAAGTAGAAGCCGGGAAGGATGCTGATCCTGCCGTCGACGCCGAGTCCGGGCGAATAGCCGAAGTCCAAGGTTCCGTCGTTCACGTACGTGACGGGTACCGTGTCGATCACCCTGACGGGGTTGAGGGTGCCCGGCGAGCGGCTGTCGGTCAGGCTGAGAAGATCAAAGCACTTGGGCTTGTCGACGAGGGCCTTCTTGGCGGCGAGGCGAGCATTGTCGACCATCACCTGCACAACCTGCGCCGATGGGGGGCTCGGGTTTCCGGTGCCTCCGCCTCCGCCTCCGCCCCCGCTGCCTCCGTCTCCGCCCATGCAGCTGTCGGGCGTGTACAGGTCGCACGGGTCAGACGTGCCGCCCCCGCCCCCGCCCGGATCATCGCCGGGAGTGGTCTGCGAGTCGGTAGTGCCGCCCGGTGGATCCAGGGGCGACGCGGAGGCCGCTCCCGCCCCCAGCAGCGCTGCCGCGAGTGACACCGCAAGGACCGCGAGCAGCACTGATATTCGTCTGTGCATGAGTACCCCTGTGTGGGCGTGACGCGGTGGGCGCTCCGCCGGGCGTTCTCGCCGACGTTGCGCGTTGACATCACCTATTCGCGCGCACCAGACGTTTGGACGGTATGACGGCTGTCACACGCAGCCGTCCTGGGGCGGGCAGTCAGTAGAACAGCCCTTGACCTTGGTCTTCTCCGGGCGGGGAGTCGAAGGGTCAAGGGCTGTCCTCGTCATCGGTCAGTGGTCCTTACCGGGTTTCCACCCCGACCGAGATGACCGGGTAGCCGGCGCAGGGCGCGCGAGAGACGGCGCCCGGCGCCACCCACGGCCCCTCACAGGCGATCACACCGACAGCCGGGTTGAAGTGCTGCTGCCGCATGAGCGCGCGGTGCTCTCCGGTGCCGCCGGTGCAGCGGCTCTCCGCGAAGTTGCCGCCGTTGACGACACTGCAGCCCGTCGGGGCGGCCGAGGCGCTGGACGCGGTGCCCACCAGTGCCGTCGCGGTGGCCAGGACGGTGAACGAGGCCAGCGCCCACCTGCGGGTCCTCCGCCGAGCGCCACCCGGGCCGAGCGGCGGGGCCGGCTCCGGGCTCCGGCCGTATTCGCCGGCCGGCGACACGTACGTGTCCTTCATGGATTCCTCCTCTTCACCGCGGTGGCCATGCCGCGCGAGCCGCGCCACGCCACCGCGAGCAGCCACTCGGGGTTCGTCTCGGGCTGTTCGCTGGATGACCGACCGAGGGCACTTTCTGAGCGACGCCCTCCCTGCACGCCGACCTTCTGGACAGGAGCGGCTGGGAGGCCCTGGGCGTAGGGGCCGGGGACTGGGAGCAGCTGATCACGCGACGCCGTGCAGAGCACGCACGCGAGCCCCGCCACGATGGCGGAGACCACGCTGGCCATGGCGGTCGTGCTGGCCGTCCCGGGCCTTCTCTTCGGCTACGTCGTTGTGAGGTGTCGCGGCGGGCGCCGACACCGGGCATGAACTGCGTCCTCGGCGTCGCCGTCGGCCTGGTCGCGGGCGGGCTCGGAGCCATGGCCGTCGCCGGGGGACGGCCGAGGAGTCGGCGCCCGAGGTCGACGTGGGGGCGCTCTGGCTCTTCGCCGCCATCTCCACGCGGCGGGCGTGCTCCGGTCGTCGTCTCAACCGGGCCGTTACCGATCGCTGCGCACAATGCGGGTGGGAGGTGCCCGGTGCGAACGGTGGACCGCGAGCACTACGCCGGCCTTTTGCGGCTCGCGTACCTGGTGCTGGACGACGGCGACGCGCCGCTCATGCGCGCCCGTCGCGCCGCCGTCCGCGCGACCCGGGTCCGGGACGGCGGATATCCGGCGATGCGGGCGCGGCTTGTCGCGACGCTGCTCACCGAGCCGCCTGCGGGGCGGCACCGGTGGCATCGCCTCTTCTTCGAGCCCGTGCCGACTCCGAAGGGGTCCGTCCGGGCGGCGTTGCGTGAGTTGTCGCCGCATGAGCGGCTCGCGTACCTGCTGCGCCGCGACGGGCTCACCGCTCCCGAGGCCGCCGCCGAGATGGGCGTGCACCTCCGGGCCGACTTCCGGGACGTGGACCGGGCCACCGACGCCGTGGACGACCGGACCGGCCTGGACGAGGCCGCGCAGCAGGCCGAGATCGAGGCGTTCGAGCCCGATCTCGTCCGGCTCCGCGCGCCGCTCGCCGTCCCGCGGGCCTGGCGCGCCGCCGTGGCGGCCGTGCTCTGGGTGGTGGTGCTGGCGGTCGCCGGTTTCGTCCTCATTCCGCCGGATGAGGAGTCCGGCGGGCCCACCGCGGTCGACCCGCGCGCGTGGCAGCGGACGGGCATGCCGACCATCAACGAGTGGCCCGCACAGGGCGAGCTGAGGGACGACGCCGGGCTGCTGCGCCGGGCCGCCGACGCCTGGCGGGCCGACCGGCGCGACCCGCCGCACGGAGGCGTCATCGTCCTGTACGCCGGGAGGGTGGACGGCGCGTCCCTCGTCGTCCTGCACGACTCCCCGGGACTGCGGGAGACGCCGAGCGTGGCGCAGTACTTCGAGCGGCGCCTGTCGCGCGGCGTGGAGTCGGTCCGCAGGCTCGGGTCGGGCTCGGGGCAGCTCATCATGCTCGGCCTGACGTGGCGCTACCTCGTCCCGCCGTGGCTGCGGGACGTGCGGGCGGCGGTGCCGTCCGGGCGGTCTCCGGACTGGGTGCCGGTGGCCGTCAAGGACGGCGTGACCGACCCGCTGCACTGGCGCTGGTTCGCGCCGCGCTGCCAGAACTACGTGGTGTTCCGGATGACGTTCCGCCCGGCCACCGGCGGATGGCCGCGGACGGTCACGCAGCTCGCCTCGAACGACCCCCGGTCGGCGGCGCCGCGGGTGTGGTTCCGCGACCCGCCGGAGCGGGACGAGCGGTTCGGCTGGGCGGCGCTGCACGCCGTCGCCTGCCAGGGCGCGGCCACGTTGAGCGAGTCGGGCGACCTGCGGCTGGCCCGGCTGTGGAGCGGTGAGCTGCCCGAAGGCGGCGGCCGGGCGACGCTGCTGACGGTGGACGCGTCCTCGCCGTGGGGCGCCCCTGGCAGGTCGATCCTGATCTCCGATGACGGGCGGGCGCTGTCCGAGCGCGGCGGGACGAACAGCGACTTCACCTCGTCCGCCGGGACGGTCGCCGCCGCCGTGTGGTGGCGGTCGCGCCGCCGCTGGCATCTGGTGGCGGCGGCGGGCCCGGACGTCGTGCGGCTGAAGACGGTCGGTGAGCTGGGCAACCACGCGATGGGAAGGGGCCGCGGGACGTCCCTGCTGGTGGTGCGGGGCCCGCGCGCCGGCGGCCCGCACCCGGAGACGGCCCGCCTCCCGGTCGTCCAGGTCGTCGCCTACGAAACAGACGGAGACCGAACAGTCGTCGACCCGTCCTGACCCGTGTCAGAGGTCGTCGAAGCTGACTTCTTGCATCGTGCCGTCCGGGCCCATTTGGAAGGCCCGTAGTTCACCCATGTTCTCCTGGGCCTCTGCGTAGGCGGCCTCACGGGCGGCCTGTTCCTGGCCCGTGGGGTCGGTCACCTTGAAGCGGTGCAGGTGGACCTTCTCCGTCTCGACGTCGTCAGGGTCGAGACGGCCCTCGATGACAAAGCCGAACAAGGCGCGCAATGCGTCCTCGCCCAGATCAAGGGGGTGGAACGGCAGCGGATACGGGTCTTCGTCAGGCCATCCCGGTATGGGCTCGACGGGATGCTCGCCCGCCCAGTAGGGCCGCTCGAAGTCGAACGGCTCGCCGATGTTCTCCTCGATGCCCGCGTCGGGCGACAGGCTCAGCGACCGGATGAGCACGCCGTCCTCCCAGACCGCGAAGCAGAACCAGTCGACGACGGAGTGCATTCCGTGCATGACGATCCGCCTGCCCGCGCCTGCCCGCAGCACGTGTTCCGGCAGTTCGGACGGACGGTCGAACACGAGCCGCCAGTCGCAGAACACGTCCACCCCGGGCAGCCTCGCGGCGTACGTGATGTCGTCGGGCGGGTTCACGTCCCAGAGCGTGCCCTCGCCTGCGGGTTCGACGTCGTGCCCCGGGTGGATCCGGCGCACCAGCCGCTCGGTCTCCGCCTGGTCCGAACGGGTGGCGCCCAGCCGCGCCGGACGGATGTCGCCGTCGCTGAACGCCAGCAGCGCCGTCTTCGCTCCCACATGACACCTCCGAGGTCCCCGCGACCCTACCGAGCGACTACGACATCGCCCCTTCGTAGTTGTGGCATGGCGGGGGGCATGCTGAAGTCGCCCGTCGGATGACGGATTCGCCGATGGTGTCCGTCCGTCTAGCCTCACGAGCCGGAGGACGACGCCGAAGGAGAACCGCATGGCCCACAGCCTCGTTTCACCGGAAGTGGCGGCGCTGCCCAAGGTCACGGCGTTGCGCGGGGCGCTGGCCGCGTTGCCGGGCGCCGTCGTTGCCTACTCGGGCGGGGTCGACAGCTCGCTGCTCGCCTACGTCGCGCATCAGGAGCTGGGGGACCGGGCGCTCGCCGTCACCGCCGACTCGCCCTCGCTGGCGCGGGCGGAGCTGGCCGACGCGAGCGCGCAGGCCGAGCGGCTCGGGATGCGGTACCGGGTCGTGCGGACGCGGGAGCTCGAGGACGCGCGGTACGCGGCGAACGGCGGCGACCGGTGCCGGTTCTGCAAGGAGGCGCTGGTGTCGGTGCTGACCGCGGTGGCGGCGGAGGCGGGGGACTGGCCCGTCCTGCTGGGCGTGAACACCGATGACCTGGGCGATCACCGGCCGGGGCAGAGCGCGGCGCGGCGGCTCGGGGCGCGGTTCCCCATGGTGGACGTGGGGCTGAGCAAGGCGGACGTCCGGGAGGCGGCGCGGGAGCTCGGGCTGCCCACGTCCGAGAAGCCCGCGTCGGCGTGTCTGTCGTCGCGGCTCGCGTACGGGGTGCCGGTCACGCGGGAGGCGCTGCGCCGGGTCGAGGAGGCGGAGGACGCGCTGCGCCGCGCCGGGTTCGGTGGACGGCTGCGCGTACGTGACCAGGGCGGCGACCTCGCCAGGATCGAGGTGGAGGCGGCGGACATCGGGCGTGCGGCGGAGCGGGCGAGTGAGCTTGTCGCGCTGCTCAAGGGCGCCGGGTTCCGGTATGTGACGCTCGATCTGGAACCTTATCGGCAGGGCAGTCACAACGCCGTTCTCGGGCTTCCCCGGGTGCGGGCATGACCGTTGACGAGCTGGGGTTCGCTCGGGTCGACATCGGGCGGGGGCGGCGGCGCGGGCATCCGGAGGCGGTGTACTGCGAGGGCAAGACCGTTGCGGAGGTCGTGGCGATCGGGGAGAGCCTGGTCGGGTCTGGGGCGGTGAATGTGCTGGCCACGCGTGCTGGGAAGGACACGTTGGACGCGTTGCGGGCCGCCTTTCCCGGCACGGTGGTGCATGAGCGCGCCCGGCTGGCCGTGCTGGCGCCCGTCCCGGTGTCCGGAACGGGACGGGTCGAGGTCGTGTGCGGGCGGCCGGAGGACGAGGCCGCGGCCGAGGAGGCGGCGCTCGTCGCGGAGGCGATGGGGAGCCGCGTCGTCAGGCGGTATGACGCGCCCGTCCATGATCCGGCTGGGCTGCCCGGGTGGCTCCGCGAGCAGGAGGCCCCCGGGGTCTTCGTCGTCGCGGACGGGACGGGCGGCGCGCTGCCGACGCTGGTCTCGGGGCTGACCGACCGGATGGTCGTCGCGCTGCCCACCTCGGCGGGCGGGGAGCAGGCCGGGCAGGCCGCGCTGCTGTCGGCGTTGAACTCGTGCTCGGCGGGTGTGGTCGTGGTGAACATCGACAACGGGTACGGGGCCGGGTACGCCGCCCATCTCGTCAACGCGGCGGGGTCATGAGGCGTCCGATCGTCGCCGTCGCCGAAGCGGCCGGGCTCGACGCGGACCAGGTGCGGCAGCGCGTCAAGGAACTGCTGGCCCGGGACGCCGAGGTGGCGTTCCTGCGGCGGGCGTCGCGCGGGCAGTACGAGGCGGCGAGGGAGGCCGCGCCGGGGGCCGTCCATCATGCGCGGTCCGGGCTGGTGGTGCTCACGCGTCCGCAGGCCCCGGTGCCGGTGCCCGTCGCTGTCGTGTCGGCGGGGACGGCCGACCTGCCGGTGGCGGAGGAGGCGAT
>NZ_VCKW01000110.1 GCF_005889715.1 Actinomadura soli | reverse complement strand
CGGGAGCAGTACGACACCGCACGCCAGGCCAACTGCTGAGACCACACCGAGGAACTCGTGGCATTGCTCCACGTCGCACCCGAACTCAACGTCGAGGTCCGCCACAACTCAATCGACGAGTCGTAGTCGCAGTCATAAGCGGAGGTCTCATACGCGGTGAACTCCACCGCCTGGACGTAACGGCCCTTGATCGCCGGGAGGGGCATCCGGAAGAACAGCCGCTTGGTCTGGTTCTTGACACAGTTGGGGTCCTTGGCGACCTCACAGCGACCCACACCTTCGGTCGACTTCCCCGCGAACTTGTAATACGACTGATCCGGCCACCCCGACGACACCATCCCCCAGCTGGACGCCTTACTCGTCGTCCACACCGGATCGATGTACACCGGGAACTTCGTGTCCGGCGAGGTCAACAAACCCTGATCCGGAGTCAAGGTCAGCTTGCCGTCGGCAACGGCCACATCGATGGGGGCCGTTCTGGCCCCTTCCGCGGGCTCATCGCCTCGTGCCACCGCGGCCCGGGTCTGCGGTGTTGCGGTGGCGGCCTGGGAGGAGTCCCACATCAGCGGGGACGGCGCCTCGAACACCACCGACCCCGAACCGGTGTCAGCGGCCTTCAGCACCCCGCTACCGGGCTCCTTGCTCACCGCCAGCCGCTTGGCCGACATCGCCAGCGCCAGCTTGGCCACCCGCGGGTCCTTGGCGGCTTTGGCGGTTTTGACCACCAGCACGTGCGCGAACCCGTCCCGCTCGGCCCGCAGCCGCAGATCGACGTCGGGACCGGCCACTCCCTGGTAGATGGCGGTGTCGCCGTCGAGGGTCGGCGCGGGCAACGCCGTCGGCCACGACAACGCCAACTCACGGCCCGCCCGGGTCATCCGCACCATCGGAGCGTTCCCGCCCGCCGAAAACCGCAGCCCGACCGCCGTCGCGACCGGAACGACCGCATCAGCAGAACGACGCAACGTGGTGTCGATCCCGACCCACTCACCGTCCTGACGGGCTCGGATCGGCCGCAGATGCTGCTGGACCTCGACGCGGCCGTTCGGCAGCGCCCGCACCGTGCGGTCCTCTCCGCGCCGGGAGGTGATCTCGACCGGCTCACCGGTCCGCCTCGCCGCGGCGACGGCCTTCTCCTCGGTCACCGCCGTCTTGGGTGGTTCATCGGCACGAGCCGCACGTTCCGGCGCCACCGCCGCCACCGCCGCCAATGGCACCTGCAGCAATCCGGCGACCAAAGCCAACGCCAGGACACGGGACCACCAGGCCGGACGCCGCCAATAAAGCGACCTGATAACAGACGCACAAAGACGCACGACACGACCCATATGAACCCCAGGAGGTAAAGGGCTTTGTTAAAGCCGCCTTAAAGTAACCCGAAGATCAAGACGTGGGAAGAGCCGAGGCCGATATGTGCCAACGTGTTCTAGATCACATGCAACTGATGTAGCCAGGAAACCGCGAGTGCGCGTCTTCCTCTAATCCGCTATCGAACAGCACCACAATCAGTAACGCTTTGAGTTCGTAGTGGGGTCAGGGAGCTGACCGGACGAACACGCAGAAAGGACTGACCACCTGCGGGTTCAGGTGGTGGGGAGGCGGGCGGTCCAGAGATCGGCGAGAAGGGCCGTCAGTGCTTGGATCGAATCCTGGCCGTGTCTGGCCGTGAGGGTTTGTTCGTGGGTGCGGGCCAGGGATTCCAGGCGGGCCAGTTTGACGCGGCCCAGATCCGAGACGTGGACCGAGACTCGGCGGCGGTCGCGGGGCGAGTGGGAGCGGTACAGGTAGGCCGAGTCGGCCAGGGAGTCGACGATGCGGGTCAGGGTGGGGTGCGGGATCTCGACGATGACCGCCAGTTCGCCCATTGAGATGTCGTCGACGCGGGCCAGGGTGCGCAGGACGCGCCATTGCTCGACGGACGTGTTCTCCTCGTCGAGAAAGGCGCCCAGGTCACGGGCGAGGGCGCGCTGGGTGCGGGTGAGGAGGTCGACGAGTTCGGTGTTCGCCGTCCGGTCCAGAGTCGTGTCGTGTTGCTCGGCCACGCTGTGCCCTCCCTCGCCCGGCCGCCCCTGCCGAGAGCATACTTGCCAGGTCATGGACGGTTCGGCGGTAGTACGAGACAGCATGGAGGTGTCGGTCTCCGGGCCGGACGCCTCGGTACTGCGGCTTGGGCTGCTGCTGCCGCTGTCGGGTCCGCTGGGGCTGACCGGGCCGTCAGGGCTGAGTGCTGCGTGTCTGGCTGCGTCCGAGGTCATCGCGGCTGGGCACGGAGTCGAGCTGGTGCCGGTGGACGCCGGACGGGCGCCGGAAGCGGTGGCGGCGGAGGCGCGGCTGCTTGCGGACGCGGGGCTGGTGGACGCCTTCGTCGGGTTCCATACGAGCGATGTGCACAGGGCCCTGGACGTGGCGTTGCGCGGGCGGGTGCCCTATGTGTTCACGCCTCCGCATGAAGGGGGGCTGCGCGGGGAGGGCGTCGTGCTGCTCGGTGACGAGCCGGCGCGGCAGCTCGGTCCGGCGGTGCGGTGGTTGGGCGAGCGGCGGCGGCTGCGGCGGTGGGCTCTGGTGGGGAACGACTACATCTGGCCTCGGTCGGTGCATCGGGCGGCCTCGCGGGTGGTCCGGGCGCTGGGCGCGGACGTGGTGTACGAGCGGCTCGTGCCGTTCCCGTGGGCGGACGGGGAGGCGGGCTTCGAGCGCCTCGTGGACGAGCTGGGACGGGCCGGTGCCCAGGCTGTCCTGCTCAGCCTGGTCGGACGGGACCTCGCCGTTTTCAACCGCGTGTTCTCAGCGTCGCGGCTTGCGGGGCGGGTGGTGCGGCTGTCGGGGGCGCTGGAGGAGAACGTGCTGCTGGCCGGTGGTGGCGATGACACCGGGGAGCTGTATTCGGCGATGCGGTCGTTCGCCGGGCAGGGGGACGAGCGGCGGATCGCGCTGGCCGAGCGGCATCGGGCGATGTCCGGGCCGAATGGTCCCGTTCTCGATGCCTATGCGGAGGGGTGCTACGACGGCGTCCACCTGCTGGTGGCGCTCGCCGTCGCGGGTGTGCTGAGCGCGCGGCGGGCCAAGGCGGCGTCCGAGCGGCTCCTCGCGGGGGCCGGAGATTCGCGGGGCTGGGCGTGCGCTCCGCTGGGGCGGCCGCGGACGGGCGGCTATCTGGCCAGGGCGAACGGCCTCGATCTGACCGTGATCACCCGGCTCTGAGGTCTTTTCGTGTAAAAGCTTTTCATTTGAAAAGAATGATTCTAGGCTGCGCGCTGGGACCGCGGGGCCCGGTACTCCTCGCGGCGAAGGAGGACACCGTGACCGTCGAGGAAGCGCGGCCAGAAGGTCCAGAGCGTCCGGCAGGTCCGGAGAGCATCGAGCGCTACGGGTACAGGCAGGAGCTGCGGCGGTCACTCGGGTTCAAGGACCTGGTGGTCTACGGGCTGGTCTTCATGGTGCCGATCGCCCCGTTCGGGATCTTCGGCAGCGTCTTCCAGGGCTCGGGCGGCATGGTCGCGCTCGCGTACGCGGTCGGGATGCTGGTCATGCTGTTCACCGCGGCGTCGTACTGGCAGATGGCCCGGGCGTTCCCGATGGCGGGGTCGGTGTACACCTACGCCGGACGCGGCATCGCGCAGCCGGTCGGGTTCCTGTCCGGCTGGATGATCTTCCTCGACTACGTGCTGGTGCCGGCGCTGCTGTACCTGATCGCGGGTGTGGCGATGAACTCGCTCGTGCCGGACGTCCCGGTGTGGCTCTGGCTCGTCGGCTTCGTCGTCCTCAACACGGCGGTCAACTTCTTCGGCATCGAGATGACCGCGCGGATCACCCGCATCATGCTGGTGGCCGAGCTGATCGTCCTGGCGGTCTTCCTGGTGGTGGGCGTCGTGGCGCTGGCCCAGGGCAAGGGGCACGACGGTGGCGGTTTCACGCCGATCTACAACGACGCGACGTTCTCGTGGAGTCTGGTGTTCGGCGCCGTGTCGATCGCGGTCCTGAGCTTTCTCGGGTTCGACGGGATCTCGACGCTGGCGGAGGAGAACCGCGAGTCCTCCCGCGCCATCGGACGGTCGATGGTGGCCGCGCTGCTGCTGGTCGGCGTGCTGTTCATCGTCCAGACGTGGGTGGCGTCGCTGCTGGTGGAGAACCCGGACAAGCTGATCTCGGACGGCGACCCCGAGGGCACCGCGTTCTACGACGCCGCCGACGTCGCGGGCGGGGTCTGGCTGGCCAAGCTCACCGCCGCGGCCACCGCGATCGCGTGGGGCTTCGCCAACTCGCTGGTCGCGCAGGCCGCGACGTCCCGGCTGCTGTACGCCATGGCGCGGGACCGGCAGCTGCCCGGCTTCCTGGCCAAGGTGGACGCCAGGCGGCAGGTCCCCGTCAACGCGACGCTGCTGGTCGCGGTCGTCTCGCTGGCCCTCGGCCTCTACATGGAGCAGCGGGACGACGGCATCACGCTGCTCAGCTCGCTGGTCAACTTCGGCGCGATGACGGCCTTCCTCACGCTCCACGCCTCGGTCGTCATCCACTACGTGGTGCGGTCGGGCAGCCGGAACTGGTGGGCCCATCTGATCGTGCCGGTGGTCGGCTTCTGCTTCCTCGGCTACGTGGTCTACAACGCGGACGTCGCCGCGCAGGAACTCGGGTTCATCTGGCTCGGCATCGGCATCGTCGTGCTGATCGTGCTGCTGGCCATGCACCGCCGTCCGACGCTGGCGGGCATCGCGGGCGACAACGTGCACGACGGCGCAAGCGACGGCGCGGGCGACGGCAAGGGCGAGAAGGGCTGACCCGGGGCGCGGGGTCAGCGGCCGCGGAGGACGAGGCGCGCCAGCCGGCGAGGGCGCTTGCGGTGCCAGGCGGCGCGCTCGTTCGACTGCGGGAACGGCTCGTCCGGGACGGGGACGCCGAGGAACGCGCACAGCGGCTCCCAGCCCTCCGCGACGTCGAAGACCAGCAGCCGCCCCTCCGGGATCGTGGCCCTGACCTCGGCGATGTGCCGGTCGAAGACGTCGAGGACGTGGTCGCGGTCGTCGATGCGCCCGCCGAACACCCGGTCCATGACCGTCGCGCGGGCCATCCGGGGATAGAGCGCGAAGTCCGGTGACCGCCGCTTCACCAGCCACCGGACGATCCGCCGCCGCAGCGGCAGCCGGCGCCGTTCCGCCAGGGCGCGGGCGAAGATGGTCGACGCGACGCTGTCGTACCACCGTTCCGGGTCGCGGACGGTCAGGACCACCTTCGCGTCCGGATAGTGGCCGGCGAGTTCCCGCCAGTAGGACGAGGCGGGCCAGTCCAGCGCGGACCGGTATCCGGCGAACACCTCGTCCCAGTCGGGCGCCCCGGAGCCGGCGCGGCCCTCGCCGATGTCGAGCCACTGCCGGACGCGGCGCGGCTCCGCGATGACGGCCGACATGTGGTAGCAGGGGCCGAAGCCGAGACGTTCCAGGGCCGCCTTCAGGGAGGCGGTGCCCGTCCTGCCGAAACCCGCGCCGATCACCTTCATGGCGGCTCCGCTCCTCTGATCGGCCTCTGATCCTCGCGGCCTACGTTTGCGATGGACGAACCGCATTGTGGGCGGAATCGAGGAGTCGGGCAATGAGTCTCTTTCCGGGACCACTTCTTGACGCGCTGCGCCGGTCGCCGGGCACGGCGGCGTTCGAGCATGCCGGCCGGGTCGTCTCCCGGGATGAGTTGCTGCAGCTCATCGGCCGGCTGGCGGCCGCTCTCCGGGACGCGGGGCTCGGCCCGGGCGACGGTCTCGCGATCCGCACGTCCGTCTCGCCGGAGGCGTTCGCCGCGCACATCGCCGCGCACGTGGTCGGGTGCCGCGTCGTCGGCGTCCGGCCTGGGTACGCCGCCGGGCAGCTCGCGCACGTCCTCGGGATGGGCGTCGACGCCCTCCTCGTCGATCCGCGGACGGCGTCGCCGGACCTCCTCGACGCCGCCGGTCCCGTCCCCGTGCTGTCGCTCGGCGGACCGGCCCTCGGGGCACGCGACCTGCTGGACGGTGCGGCGACCGCGACGCTCGACATCACGGCACGTCCCGACGACGTGGCCCTGCTGGCGTTCACCAGCGGCAGCACCGGGCGGCCCAAGGGCTGCGCGGTCACCTACCGGGCGCTGAGCGAGCACTGGGCGTGGCAGCCGCGCGCCTGGGGCCCGGTCGCCGCCGGGTTCGCCGCCGCGTTCGAGCGGTACCTGCTGTTCGGGACGCTGGCCAGCATGGTGGTGTTCGAGTTCGTCGCACCGTGCCTGCTGGGCGGCGGCACCGCCGTGATCCCCGAGGACGACGGCCGGGCCCTGTTCCCGTACGCGATCGAGCGCCACGGGATCACCGGGTCGATCGTGACCGTCCCGCGCCTGGGACAGATGCTCGACGTCCTGCGCGGGGACGCGGTCGACGTCGGGAGCCTCCGCGCGCTGATGGTGTCGGGGTCGCCGCTCGGCCCGCACCGGCTGGCGGAGGCGGTGGAGCGGCTCGGCCCGGTCGTCTACAACGGGTACGGGCAGACGGAGGCGGGCTCGGTCTCGATGCTGACGCCCGCCGACATCGCGGCGGGCCGCCTGGCGTCGGTCGGGCGTCCGCACCCGGGCGTCGAGATCAGCGTCCGGGACGGCGCCGGTGAGGAGATCGGCCGGGAGCGGACGGGCGAGATCCACGTCCGCAGCCCGTACATGATGACCCGCTACTGGGACGACCCAGAGGAGAACCGCGACACGCTCCAGGACGGCTGGGTGCGCACCCGTGACCTCGGCCATCTCGACGCGGACGGGTACCTCCACCTCGACGGCCGCGCCCGCGACGCCGTCATGGTCAACGCGATGGTGGTGTACGCGGGCCCGATCGAGCGGGTGCTCGCCGGGCATCCGGACGTCGCCGAGGCGTACGTGGTGGGGGCGCCGGACGAGGGCACCGGCGAGGCCGTCCACGCGTTCGTCATCCCGGCCGCCGGACGCCACCCGGACGCCTCCGCGCTCAAGGAGATGGCCGCGCTCGTCCAGGACGAGCTCGGCGAGGACGGAGTCCCGCAGACGATCACCGTCGTGCCCGCCGTGCCCGCCGACGCGAGCGGCAAGCCCGACAAGCGGGCGCTGCTGAAGATCGTTGACAGGCGTCTCTGATCAACCTCTGAGATTCGCCGCCTTCACTTGGGTTGACCGTTCAATCACATCGTCGTCGTGGTGGAGGGTGTCGTGGCGAACCAAACCCTGGACTACCTGGTCATCGGTGCCGGTCCGGCCGGCCTCCAGCTGGGCTACCTCCTCAAGAAGGCCGGGCGGAGGTATCTGATCCTGGAAGCGGGTCCCGCACCGGGAATGTTCTTCCGGACGTTCCCGCGCCACCGCCAGCTCATCTCGACCAACAAGAAGCACACCGGGACCGACGACCCGGAGCTGAACCTGCGGATGGACTGGAACTCGCTGCTGTCGGACGACCCCGAGCTGCTGTTCACCCGCTACAGCGACCGCTACTTCCCCGCCGCCGACGACATGGTCCGCTACCTCGCCGACTTCGCCGAGCGCTGCCGGCTCGACATCGCCTACAACACCCGCGCCGCGAGCATCACGCGGGACGACCAGGGCCGTTTCGAGGTCGCCGACGACCGGGGCGAGACCCGGCGCGCGCGGCGGCTGATCATCGCGGCGGGCTTCACCCGGGCGAACGTCCCGCCGATCCCGGGCATCGAGACCGCCGACCTCTACGGCGACCACTCCACCGACCCGGCCGAGTACCGGGACAAGCGGGTGCTGATCCTCGGCAAGGGCAACTCGGCGTTCGAGACGGCGGAGAACCTGATCGAGACGGCCGCGGTGATCCACGTGGCCGGGCCGCGCTCCCTCCGGATGGCGTGGCGGACGCACTTCGTCGGGCACCTGCGCGCCGTCAACAACAACTTCCTCGACACCTACCAGCTGAAGTCGCAGAACGCGATCCTGGACGGCGGGGTCCGCCGCATCGAGCGGCGGGCGGACGGCGGCTACCTGGCCACGGTCGCGTTCACCCGCGTGGACGAGGTCACCAAGGACATCCCGTACGACCGGGTGATCGTCTGCACGGGCTTCCGTGTCGACGCCTCCGTCTTCGGCGACGGCTGCCGCCCCGAACTGACGATCAACGACCGGTTCCCGGCGCTCACGCCCGCGTACGAGTCGGTGAACGTCCCCGGCCTGTTCTTCGCCGGGACGCTGACGCAGTCGCGCGACTTCAAGCACGGGACCAGCGGCTTCATCCACGGCTTCCGGTACGGGACGCGGGCGCTGCACCGCATCATGGAGCACCGGTACCACGCGGCGGAGTGGCCGGGCCAGACGCTCACCACCGATCCGAAGGAGCTCGCGGCGGCGGTGCTGGCCCGGGTCAACCGCAGCTCGGCGCTGTGGCAGCAGTTCGGCACGCTCGCCGACATGATCGTCCTGGACGACGCCGGCGGGGCCCGCTACCTGGAGGAACTGCCGGCCGACTACCGGGACGCGCCCGTCTCCGAGGCCGGTCCTGGCGGCTTCTTCACGATCACGCTGGACTACGGGCCCGACCACGACAAGATCGACCCGTTCGACGTCTCGGTCGCGCGGATCAGCCAGAGCGACTCCGGCAGCGCGCACGAGGGCCACTACCTGCACCCGATCGTCCGGCACCACCGGGGCGGGGTGGTGACGGCCGTCCACCACGTCACCGAGAACCTCGAGAACGAGTGGACGTCCGACGAGGTCCACGTCGAGCCGCTGCGGGCGTTCTTCGCCCGGCAGACCGCGCCCGCCCCGGTCTGACCATGCGGCCGTCAAACCCGGCACCGGAACCGGCCGGCGTGCGGGAGTTCGAGGCCGCCGCCCGCGAGCGGCTCGATCCGGTGCACTACGACTACTTCGCGGGCGGCGCGGGCGACGAGATCACGCTGCGCGCCAACGAGTCCGCGTTCGGGCGGCTCGCGCTGCTCCCCCGCGTCCTGCGCGGTGTGGAGAAGCCGGAACTGGGCATCACCCTGCCGGGCGGAAGCGCGTCCATGCCGGTGCTGGTGGCGCCGACCGCGTTCCATTGCCTCGCCGACCCCGAGGGCGAGCGGGCGACGGCGCGGGCCGCCGCCACCACCGAGACGATCATGATCGTGAGCCTGGCCTCGACCGTGGCGGTCGAGGACGTGGCCGCCGCGGCGCCCGGGGCCCGGCTGTGGTTCCAGCTCTTCGTCCAGCCGGACATGGCGTTCACCGAGACGCTCGTCCGGCGCGCGGAGGCCGCCGGGTGCGGCGCGCTGGTCGTCACCGTCGACGCGCCGGTCTTCGGCACGCGCGGGCGCGACGAGCGCAACGGCTTCCACGACCTCCCCGGCGGCCTGCGCTGCGAGAACATGCGGGACGGCGACCGGATCCGGCCGATCGTCTTCTCCCCCGCGATCTCCTGGGACCACATCGCGCGGCTCACCGAGATCACGTCGCTGCCGATCGTGCTGAAGGGCGTGCTGCACCCCTCCGACGCGCGGACGGCACTCGACCATGGCGTGTCGGCGCTGATCGTCTCGAACCATGGCGGTCGGCAGCTCGACACGGTCCCGGCCACCGTCGACGTCCTGCCGGAGATCGCGGCCGCGGTGGGCGGCGCGGCACCGGTGCTGCTGGACGGTGGCGTCCGGCGCGGCACCGACGTGCTGAAGGCGCTGGCGCTCGGGGCCTCCGCCGTCGCGGTCGGACGTCCGGTGGTCTGGGGCTTGGGCGCGGACGGCGAGAGGGGCGCCGTCCGCGTCCTCGAACTCCTCCGGGCGGAAGTCGAGGAGGCGCTGGCCCTGTGCGGGGTCGCGTCCGTCCACGACCTGGAGCCCGGCATGGTGCGGCGGCTGAGACGGCCATGGTGACGGCACTGATCACGGTCACTGTGGTGGCTGCCGTGGTGGCCGCGGTGCTGAGCCTGCCGTGGTGGCTGCCCGGCCGGATCGTGGCGCTGCGCGGACGGCTGTTCGCCCGCATCAACGGCGACGAGGGCATCGCCGTCCCCGGCGACCTGATCGGCGTGGAACGCTTCAGGGAGGTGTACGGGCACCCGGCGGCGGGCGGCCGGAGCAAGGGCGCCGCGCTGTCGGACCTGTTCTGGTACTGGCTGTCGCCCGGCGCCCACGTCCACCAGGAGCACCTGGAGGCGGGCGAGCGCTACGACGAGGTCGCCCGGACCACGCGCCGGTACCTCGCCGTCCCGCGCGCGGAGGCGGAGGAGCTGGCGCACCGCTGCGTTACCCGCGTCCTGCGCGAGCAGGCCGTGCGCAAGGGAACACGGCACCGGGACGCGGCCCGGCTGGTGCGGCTGCGCGACCTGATGATGCCGGTCTGGGCCGAGTTCTACTACGAGCTGGTGTTCGGCGAGCCCTGCCCCCGGACGGCCCGCGACCTGATCGTCGGGAACGCGGACGACGTCGTCACCGCGCTGAAGTGCTGCGGGCTCCGCCACATGGGCCGCCGCCACCGCCTGACCCGCTACCTCGCCGGGCGGCTGGACGACGTCCGCTATCCGCTGCCAGAGGGGCTGTCCGGCGAGGAGCGCGCCTTCTACCTGCAGGGAACGTTCTTCAACACGGCCGTCGTGCAGATGTCGGAGGCGATGGCGCACCTGCTGATGGTCCTCGCGCGGCACCCGGACGCGGCGGCGACCGCGCTCACCGGCGACGACCGCGCCCTCGACGCGGTGATGCAGGAGACGATGCGGCTCTACCCGCTGTTCGGCGTCGCGCACCGCATCACCACCGGCGACATCGACCTCGACGACGGGACGTCCCTCCCCGAGGGCTCGGTGCTCTGCTTCGGCTACCCCGAGTTCCACCGCGCCGGGTTCGCCGACCCGGGCCGCTTCGACCCGGACAGGTTCCGCGACGGGACCGCCGCCAGGGAGCTGAACCACATCCCGTTCGGCATCGCCGCCAACCGGCCCTGCCCTGCCTGGCGGCTCGCGCCGATCACGATGCGGGTCGCGGCGCGGGAGGTCCTGCGCCGGTACGCGCTCGCCTCGTCCGCGGCGCACACCAGGTCGATGCCCAACCGGGGGCCGTGCCTGCTCGTCCCCCGCCACGCGCCCTCCGCCCGGGGGGCCCGGAAGGACGGCCGGGCCTGGACGCACCGGACCGTGCTGCTGTTCATGTGGGCAAGGGACCGCGCCGAGGACGTGTGGCGCAGCCTCGTCCAGCTCGTCCTCGGCACCTACATGGTGTGGGACGCGCGACGGCAGCGGCTCTGCGAACGCCATTTCGCACAACTGGAGACCAGCCATGCATCTTCTCGCAGCGGCACCCGCTGACGCGCTCGCATCAGCGCCCGCCGACGTTCTCGCATCAGCGCCCGCCGGTCTTCTCGCGGCGGCGCCCGTCGATCCCAACCTCGCGCTGACGCTCAAGGTGCTGCCCGCGCTCGTCGTCATCCTGATCGCCGCGGGCGTGTGCGGGCGCCTGGCGCGGATGGTCGGCCAGCCGCGCGTGCTCGGCGAGATGGTCGCCGGCGTCCTGCTCGGCCCGACCCTGTTCGGGGCGGTGTGGCCGGACGCGCAGGAGGAGGTGTTCCCCGACGAGGTCGTCCCGACCCTCTACATCGTGAGCACCATCGGGCTGACCCTCTACATGTTCCTCGTCGGCGCGGGCCTGGACCACGGCGCCCGGACGCCGGGCGAGGGGAAACGGGCGTCGGTGCTGGCCCTGTCGGGGATCCTGCCGTCGCTCGTGCTCGGCTTCGCCGTAGGCGCGATGCTGTGGGGCACGCTCTCGCGGGACGACGTCGGACGCTGGCAGTTCGCGCTGTTCGTCGGCGGCGCGCTGTCGCTGACCGCGTTCCCGATGCTGGCCAGGATCCTCTACGAGCGCGGCCTGGAGAACTCGCAGCTCGGACGGCTGTCGCTGCTGGCGGCGTCCATCGACGACGCGGCGGCCTGGTGCCTGCTCGCCGTGCTGTCGGCGTGGCATCTCGGCACGGGCTCGGGCTCGGCGCTGCGCACCATCGCGCTCGCGGCCGTGTTCGCGGCGGTGATGCTGCTGGTGGTCGCGCGGGCGCTGCGCCCGCTCGGACGGGAGGTCGCCCGGACGGGCACGCTCAGCGCGACCGCCCTGTACATCGTCGTCATCGTGCCGCTGACGGCGGGCTGGATCACCGACTGGATCGGGGTCTACTCGGTGTTCGGCGGGTTCATCGCCGGGCTCGCCATGCCCCGCGACCGGGCGTTCCGCGAGGCCCTGCACGCGCGGATGATGGGCGTCGTCTCGACGCTGCTGCTGCCGGTCTTCTTCGCCTTCTCCGGGCTGAACACCGAGCTCGGCGGCATCACCGGCGTCACCCTGGTGCTCGCCTTCCTCGCGATCATGGCCGCCGGGTTCTGCGGGAAGTACTTCGGCTGCGCGCTCGCGATGCGGGGGCTCGGGTTCGGCTGGCGCGACTCCTACGCGGTCGGCGGGCTGATGAACGCGCGCGGCCTGATGATCCTCATCTTCATCAACATCGGGCTGGCGCAGGGCATGATCACCCGGGAGCTGTTCGCGATGCTGGTGCTCGTCGCGGTGATCACGACCGCGGGCGCCGTCCCGCTCTACCGGCTGGCGCTGCCGGAGCGGCTGGAGCGCGACCTCGTCCCGGAGGAGAAGGAGCCCGCCGCGCAGCCCGCCTGACGGCCGCGCCGGCGGGCGCCGACCAAGACGAGCACCGGGCCGCTTCGGTTCAAATTTAAAGAAAATTGTCCAATACTGTCCGGGCTCTGGTGGCCCGGCGGCGGCGGTGGGAGCGTTGGACCGTGGCCGACCCAACGGGCCCCGGCGACCCGCCACGCCGGCTGTTGATCGTCGAGGACGACCGCGAGCTCGCCCGGATGCTCGGCGGTCTGTTCGCCGAGCATCGATACTCGGTCGACCTCGCGGCCGAGGGCCAGCGCGGGTTACATCTCGGGCTGAGCCGGGACTACGACGCGCTGATCATCGACCGCGGGCTGCCCGTGCTCGACGGCGTCGAGCTGCTGCGCCGGCTGCGCGGCCGGGGCATCACCGCCCCCGCGCTCGTGCTGACCGCGTACGGGTCGCTCGCCGACCGGGTCGCCGGGCTGGACGCGGGCGCCGAGGACTACCTCGTCAAGCCGTTCGAGATCGACGAGCTGCTCGCCCGGGTCCGGGCGCTGCACCGCCGGCACCTCGACCGGGCGCAGGTGCTGCCGCTCGGCGCGGGACGGCTCGACCCGCGCTCCCGGCTCGTCAGCCTGCCGACCGGCGAGCACGTGGAGCTGTCCGGGCGGGAGGCGCGGCTGCTGATGGCGCTCGCGACCCGTCCCGCCCAGGTGCACACCCGCGCCTCGCTGCGGCAGCGGGTGTTCGACGAGGCCAGGACGGAGTCGATCGTGGACACCTACGTCTACTACCTGCGCGCCAAGCTCGGCGCGGACGTCGTCCGCACCGTGCGGGGCGTGGGATATCGCCTGGGCAAGCTGTGAACGGGCGGGACGTCATCGATCCGGACCGGCGGCTGCTCGCCCGGGCCCGCCGCCGCGTCACCGTCCAGATCGCGGCGGCGCTCGTCCTGCCGCTCGCCGCGCTCGGCGCTCTCGGCTACCGCCGGGCGGCCGCCCGGCTCGACACCGCCGCCCGGCGCAGGCTCCGGCGGCGGCTCGCCGCGGCGGAGGTCGCGGGCCTGCCCGTCGCGCTGCTGACCGGCCGCGCGATCGCCCGCCGGACGCTCGCGCCGCTGGAGGAGGCCCTCGACCGGCGCCGCCGGTTCGCGGCGGACGTCGGTCACGAGCTGCGTGCCCCGCTGACCCGCCTGCACACCCGCGCGCAGCTCGCCGCGCGCAGCCTGCGGACCGGGGCGGACGCCACCGCGGACGTCGACCGGCTCGTCACCGGCACCCGCCAGCTCGGCGAGATCGTCGAGGACGTGCTGGTGTCGGCCCGGCTCGGCCGGCGCCCGGCCGCGCTCGGCCCGGTCGACCTCGGCGCGCTCGCCGACGAGCTGGCGGCGGCCGAGGCGGCCCGCGCGCTGAAGCGCGGCGTGACGATCGAGGTCGGGCCGGACGGCGGCGGGCACGGGCACGGCGGTCGGCACGGACACGGCGGCCGGGCCGGGTACGGCGGGCTGGGCGGCGGTCGGTTCGTCGTCCGGGGGTCGGAGCCGGCGCTGCGGCGGGTGCTGTCCGCGCTGGTCGACAACGCGGTCCGGCACACGCCTCCGGGCGGCCGCGTCCTCGTGACGCTGTCGCGCACGCGGGCGGCGGTGGAGCTCACCGTCCGCGACGACGGCGACGGCTTCGACCCGCGGGACGCCGAGCGCCTGTTCCACGGCTTCCCCAACGGCTCGTCCGGCGGGCCCGGCGTCCCCAGAGCCCCCGGCGGGACGGGCCCGCCCGGCGGTACGGCCGGTTTCGGCCTCGGTCTCGCCCTCGCCCGCGAGGTCGTGGACGGCCACGGCGGCACCATCAGCGCGGACGGCCGTCCTGGGGCCGGTGCGGTGTTCACCGTCCGCCTCCCTGCGGCCCCGCACGGATATGCCCAAACCGCTTGTGATCTCCCTCACCCGCCGGGACACTGAAGCCAATTCCACCCCCCGCGCCGTTCGCGCATTCTTCTCGTTCGCGCATTTTTCCTGGAGGCATCATGTCCGTGCAGGTGATCACCGAGGCGGAGGAGGCGCTCGGGCATCTGGAGCACCTCACCGCCGAGCTGCGCTCCCGCGGCTGGACGGTCGAGGTGGCCGCACCGCACGACCGCCGGCCCTCCGCGCTCGTCGCCGACCCGCGGACGCCGGCGCTGAACGAGAGCGTCATCGCCACCCGGGAGCGGCCGGACGCCGGCTGGTCCTACTTCTACGCCTGGGGCGAGCGGATCGCCTCCTGCGCCGACCCCGCGGCCGCCGCGGCCGCGCTCGGCGGCGTCCTCGCCGCCCGCCGCGACAACTGATCCGCTCGTCGCACGGGCCCCGCCTCTCGCAGACGGGCCGGGTGAGATTCCCCGCCGGGTGGGCATGATCGTGAGCCACCGAGCAGCGGGCACCGAGGCCGAACACGGTGCCCGCGGCGCTCCCGCTCGACTCCCGCAACCCGGAGGACCGTCATGCGACCATCCGTCCGCGCCGCCGTCCCGCTGGCGGCCGCAGGCGCCGCGCTCGTCACGTTCGCCAGCCCCGCCATGGCGAACGCCGGCCAGGACAGGATCGAGGTCGAGGGCCCGTCCTACGTCTACGACCAGGCGTACAAGGACGTCAAGACCAAGATCACCGTCGTCCGTGACAAGGACACGACGAGCGTGCTCCTGCGGGCGACCGGATTCCCGGCGGATGCCGCCGGGAAGAAGTTCGGTGTCCACGTCCACGTGAACCCGTGCGGGCCGAAGGGCGAGGACGCCGGGCCGCACTACATGAACCCCGACGGCCCCCACGACCTGCCGATGGAGCACATGGAGATCTGGCTCGACGTCACGGTCGCCAAGGACGGCACCGCCCACTCCGGCGACGTCGTGCCGTGGCGGGTCGCCGAGAAGGCGGCCGGTTCGGTCATCGTCCACGCCCTGCCCACCGACCCCGCCACGGGCGGCGCGGGCGCGCGGAACATCTGCACCACGGTGCCCTTCTGAACCACAGAGCCCTTCTGAACCACAGGGCCTTCTGAAACTCAGGGGCCCCCGAGCATCTCGTTCCAGCCGGGTGAGCCGACCCGCCGCCGACCTGGCCCAGCGGCGGGTCACTCCGGACTCGCGGCCGCAAGGCCGAGCCTGCGGCGGGGTCAGGCCGACTTGCGGCCGCGGCCCTTCGCGGGCTCCTTCTTCGTCCCGGACTTCGACGGCGGCTTCCGCGCGGCGGGCTTCTTCTCCGAGGACCGGGACGACCCCGCGGCCTTCCCCTCCTTCTCGCCGCGGCTCTTCTTCGCCGCCTCGACGCTGGCGCGCAGCGCGCTGAGGAGGTCGGCCGCGGGCTCCTCCGCGGCCTCCTCGGCCGGACGCGCGACCTCCCTGCCCTCGACCTTGGCGTCGATCACCGCCTGGAGGGCCTCCCGGTAGGCGTCCTTGTACTCCGACGGGTCGAACTCGCCCTCCATCGACTCGATCAGCGAGGTCGCCATCGTCAGCTCCTGCTTGCGGACCTCGATGTCCTCGTCCAGGAACGCGAAGTCGGGGGTGCGGACCTCGTCCGGCCAGAGCATGGTCTCCAGCACGAACACGCCCTCCCGGACCCGCAGCGTCGCCAGCGACTCCCGCTGCCGGATCGCGATCTTGACGATCGCGACCTGCCCCGAGCTCTCCAGCGCGTCCCGCAGCAGCACGTACGGCTTCGCGCCCTGCGTGTCGGGCTCCAGGTAGTACGACTTCGCGAAGTAGATCGGGTCGACCTCCTCCCGCTCCACGAACTGCAGGACGTCGATCCGGCGGCTGGACGAGAGCGGCAGCTCGGCGAAGTCCTCGTCGGTGAGCACGACCATCTCCCCGCTCGGCAGCTCGTACCCCTTCGCGATGTCGGAGTACGACACCTCCTCGCCGTCGGCCGTGCAGACCCGCTTGTACTTGATGCGCGCCCCGTCCTCCCTGTGCACCTGGTGGAAGCTGACGTCCCTCTGCTCGGTCGCCGAATACAGCTTCACCGGTATCGTCACCAGCCCGAACGAGATGGCGCCCTTCCAGATACTGCGCATGACCAGTCCTTACCCAGTGCGTTCCGGCCACTAGCGTCGCAATCGCGTTCGATTTGCGCCACAGCGGGCCCTTGATCCTTTTCCGTGGGGCGGGACCGGGTAAGACGCCGGTATGACCATGCCGTGGCCCGTTGAGCCGATGATGGCCGCCACCGGGGACCTCCCTTCCGACGGCGAGAAATGGGGTCTGGAGCTGAAGTGGGACGGCGTCCGCGTCCTGTCGCACGTCTCCGCCGACGGCGTCCGGGCGGGCGGCCGGCGCGGCGGCGACGTCACGAGCCGCTACCCGGAGCTGTCCGCCCTCGCCGACCTCCTGCCCACCCACGACGTGATCCTGGACGGCGAGGTCGTCGCCTTCGACGACGGCCGCCCCAGCTTCGAACGCCTCCAGCGCCGGATGCACGTGGCCCACCCCGACCCGAGACTGATCCGCGAGGTCCCCGTCAGGTACGTCGTCTTCGACGTCCTGTACCTGGACGGGCACCTCCTGTACGACATGCCGTACTCCGAGCGCCGCACCCTGCTGGCCGACCTGGACCTCGCCGGAACCGGTCCGGTCGAGGTGCCCCCCTACCTGCACGGAAGCGACACCGACCAGGTGAGCGAGCTGCTCGCCTTCACCCGCGAGCAGCACCTGGAGGGCGTGCTCGCCAAGCGCCTGACCTCCCCGTACCGTCCCGGACGCCGCGTCGACTTCTGGCGCAAGGTGAAGAACTTCATGACACGCGAGGTCGTCATCTGCGGCTGGAAGCCCGGCAAAGGACGGCGCGAAGGCGGCGTGGGCTCGCTGCTCCTCGGCGAGTACGACGTCAAAGGGATGCTCGGCTTCGTCGGGCATGTCGGCACCGGCTTCTCCGACCGTGCCCTGGACGAGCTGTACGAGACGCTCTGGCCGCTGCGCCGTCCGACCAGCCCCTACGACGAGGCCGTCCCGCGCGAGTTCGCCCGCGACGCGCAATGGGTCGAGCCGCGGCTCGTCGGCGAGGTCGCCTACAGCGCCAGGACCAGGGACGGCCGCCTGCGCTTCCCGTCCTGGCGCGGCCTGCGCGACGACAAGGACCCTCTGGAGGTCACCAGTGAACAGTGACCGTGGGATGCGCCCATGAACGCCAAGCGGACGCCCGTGGAGGTCGACGGACGCAAGCTGTCGCTGTCCAACCTCGACAAGAGCCTCTACCCGGATTTCACCAAGGGCGAGGTCATCGACTACTACGCCCGCATCGCCCCGGTGATGCTGCCGCACCTGAAGGACCGCGCCGCCACCCGGATCCGCTGGCCGGACGGCGTCGACGGCACCAGGTTCTTCGAGAAGAACGCGCCGTCCCACACCCCGGACTGGGTGCGGACGGCGACCATCCCGACGCCCGGCAGCTCCACCGGGCGCGACACGCTCGACTTCGTCGTCGTCGACGACCTGCCGACGCTCGTGTGGTGCGCCAACCTCGCCGCGCTGGAACTGCACGTCCCGCAGTGGAAGGTCGGGCCGCGCGACAAGGTGCACAATCCCGATCTGGTGGTCTTCGACCTGGACCCGGGCGCCCCGGCGACGATCGTGGAGGCATGCGAGGTGGCGCACCTGCTCCGCGACCTGCTCGCCGAGGACGGCCTGGAGTCGTACCCGAAGACGAGCGGCAAGAAGGGCCTGCACCTGTACGTGCCGGTCAAGGAGCCGAAGAGCGCCGAGAAGACGTCCGAGTACGCCAAGGCCGCCGCGCAGCGCCTCGCCGAGGAGCATCCCCGCCTCGTCGTCGCGAAGATGGACAAGCGGCTGCGCAAGGGCAAGATCTTCGTCGACTGGAGCCAGAACAACCCCGCCAAGACGACCGTCGCCCCCTACTCGCTGCGGGCGGCGAGCCGTCCGTCCGTCTCGACGCCCGTCACCTGGGACGAGCTGGGCGCCTGCGAGAGCGCCGCCGACCTGACGTTCACCCCCGCCGGGATGCTCGACCGCGTCGAGGAGCACGGCGACCTCCTGGAGCCGCTACTGAAGGACCGCCAGCCCCTCCCCTGAAGCCCTCCGCGACTCCCCTGCAGCGCTTTGGCCCACGCCGAGTGCCCTAAGTGGCCGAACCGGCACTCTCCGCCGCCGGGTTCCGCCACCATGTCAGGGGGGACAGCAGGTGGCCGGAAGGGGAAGAGAAGTTGTCGCAGAACCACTACGACGCCGTGGTGCTGGGCGGGGGCACGGCGGGCGAGCTGGTGGCGTCCGGCCTCGGCCGCGCCGGCCGCGACGTCGCGCTCGTCGAGAACCGCCTCGTCGGCGGGGAGTCGCCGTACTTCGCGTGCGTGCCGTCCAAGTCGCTGCTGCTGTCGGCGCGGCGCGGCGAAACCTGGGAGATGGCCGTCGCGCGCCGGGACGAGCTGACCGGCCGCCGCGGCGACGATCCGGCCGTCGCCCGGATGGCGGAGGACGGCGTGACCGTCCTGCGCGGCCGGGGCCGCGTCCTCGAACCGGGGCGGATCGAGGTGGACGGCCCGGTGAACGGCGGGGTCCACGGCTTCGGCGACCTGGTCGTCTGCACCGGCAGCGAGCCGGTGATCCCGCCCATCGACGGCCTCGCCGACGTCCCGGTGTGGACGAGCGGCGAGGCGCTGTCCGTCCCCGACCTGCCGCGCCGGCTGGTGATCCTCGGCGGCGGCCCGGTCGGCTGCGAGATGGCGCAGGTGTACGCGGCGTTCGGGTCGCAGGTGTCGGTCATCGAGGCGTCCGGGCGGCTGCTGACCGCCGAGGCGCCGTTCGCCGGTGAGGTGCTCGCCGACGCGCTCCGCCGGATGGGTGTCGACCTGCGGCTCGGCGCCGCGCTCGCCAACGTCGAGCGCAAGGACACCGGGCTGCGGCTGTGGCTGTCGGACGGCGGCACGCTCGACGCCGACCGCATCCTCGTCGCCGCCGGACGCCGTCCCCGCGTGGAGGGCCTCGGCCTCGAACACCTCGGCATCGCGGTCTCGCCCGGCCAGGGCATCCCCGTGGACGACACATGCCAGGCACAGTCCGACACGGGGGGTGTGTGGGCGGCAGGGGACGTCACCGGCGTCGCGCGCACCACGCACGCGGCCCGCTACCAGGCGCGGGTGGTGCTGTCCAACCTCCTCGGGCAGCGCCGCGAGGCCGACTACCGCGCGATCCCCCGCGTCGTCTACACCACGCCCACCGTCTACTCCGTGGGCGTCACGCCGACGCAGGCGGCGGAACTCGGCATAGACCTCCTCACCGCCGGGTACGACCTCGCCGCGACGGCCCGGGCCGCGGTCGAAGCCGACGAACGCGGCCGGGTGGAGCTGTACGCCGACCGCTCCCGCGGGCTGCTGATCGGCGCCGCCGCGGCCGGACTCAACGCCGAGGAGTGGATGAGCGAGATCGCGCTGGCCATCCGAGCGGAGACGCCGCTGAGCCTGCTCGCCGACGTCGTCCACGCGTTCCCGACCTACGGCGAGTCCGTCGAGGCGCCGCTCCGGGAACTGGCCGGGCACGTGTGAGGCAGCCCCCCACATGGACGCGTGAGGAGGACCCGCTGATGAGCGAGACCGACGACCTGGAACAACCGGCGCCCGACGAGGCCGCCGGCGCGGGCGAGACCCGTGAGGCCAACGAGGCGGACGCCGCCGAGCAGCGCGCCGCGCTCGACGAGGAGGAGGGCCCGCGGGAGTGGTTCGCGCAGGTCCCGGACGACGTCAACGAGGCGGACGCGGCAGAGCAGCGCCGCGAGGTCCGCCTCGACGAGGACGACTACCGCTGACCGGACGCGCACCCGGCGGGCGGGAGGCGCGGCTGCCCGAAGATCGGGGTGGGGATGCCCGCGCCCCCGCGCCGGAAATAGACTGACCTGCGTGAAGGACGTCGGCGGGCTTTGCCCGTGACCGGCGGAGTTACTCACGCGTAGGATGATGGGATTGTTCCCGCGCGGCGGACGCCCCCCATCCGCCGCACACATCGGTGATCGGAGAGTGTGGTGACCGCGACCCCGGACGCACGCCCCCGCGGCACGAGGCTGCCGCGGCTGGCGCGCCGCAGGCAACTGCTCGGCGCGGCCCAGGAGGTGTTCGTCGCGCAGGGATACCACGCCGCGGCGATGGACGAGATCGCCGAGCGTGCGGGCGTCAGCAAGCCCGTGCTCTACCAGCACTTCCCGGGCAAGCTGGAGCTGTACCTCGCCCTGCTGGACGAGCACGCCGAGGCCCTGGTGAAGATCGTCCGCGAAGCGCTGGACGCCACCACGGACAACAAGCTGCGCGTCCAGGCGAGCATCCGGGCCTTCTACGACTTCGTGGCCGGCGACGGCGAGGCGTACCGCCTGGTCTTCGAGTCCGACCTGCGCAACGTCGCGCCCGTCCGGGCCCGCGTCGACCGCGCCAACCAGCAGTGCGCCGAGATGATCGCCCAGGTCATCGCCGAGGACACCGACGCCCCGAGCGCCGAGGCACACCTGCTCGGCATGGGCCTGGTCGGCATGGCCGAGGTCAGCGCCCGCTACTGGCTGTCCCAGCACCGCGCCATCCCCAAGGACACCGCCGAGAAGATCATCGCCCGGCTGGCCTGGCGCGGCATCTCCGGCTTCCCCCGCGCCGGCGACAACGCCTGACATCGGCCCGGCCGGGCCGCCCGGCCAGGCCGGTTTCACCCTGGGCCGAACCCCGCGACGGCGCATCGGCCCGTCCGCATGCGAACATCGAGATCGAGACGGGCCCGCCGGCGGTCGGCGGGCCGTGACGGACGACGGGAGCAACGCGTGCAGGTTCACATCGGCGTGCAGAACGTTCCGAAGGAACTCGTGGTCGACACCCGGCAGTCGGCCGACGAGGTGCAGGCCGCGCTGGCCGACGCGCTCTCCGACCCGCACGGGGTGTTCGTCCTCCAGGACCGCCGCGCCGGCCGGGTCCTCATCCCCGCCGGGCGGGTCGGCTACCTGGAGATCGTCGAGGACGAGCAGCGCAGCGTCGGCTTCGGCACCTAGCACCCCGGAGCGGCCCCCACGCCGTGCGCAGGAGCGGCTCCGCGCCGCGATTCGCCACTTGGCGGAGGCTTGACCTGCGCTTTGTTTGATCCTGGCACCCAGGGCACATCGATCTTCGACCACGGGCCATCGGCCCACGGAAGAGGAATGGATGATCGACATGCTCACGACGATCCTCTGGTTCATCGTCGTCGGTGCCGTCGTCGGAGCCCTGGCACGGCTGCTCGTCCCCGGTCGCAACCCGATCGGCGTCCTGCTCACGGTGCTCGTCGGGATCGCCGGCGCCATCGTCGGCGGGGTCATCGCGGACGCGCTCGGCGCGGGCGCCTTCATCGCCTTCGTGTTCGCCGTGCTGATCGCCGCGCTCGGCGTGGCCACGCTGGCGTCGGCGAACACGCGCGGCCTCGGCCGGCGCCGCAGCCCGCTCAGCCGGCGCCACGGCTGGCGCCCCCGCCGCCGCACCTACTAGTCAGGCCGGTCAGGCCGCCCCGGAGCGGGACGCCCCGCAAACCGTCCCGCTCCGGAAGGCCGAAGCGACCAGGCCGAAGGCCCCCGCCTGCTGCCGGCGGGGGCCTTCCCCGTCCCCGGACACGCCGGTGTCCGGAAGTGGCCGTTCCGCGGGCGCCGCCGGCAGCCCCGTCACACGCGTCTCCAGCGGCGCATAGGCCCTGGCGAGCACGTCGCGGAATAGATCAAACCATGCAAACGTTGGGTCTACTGATCGGGTATTGGTGTATGCAATCAACGGTCGGTACACTGCGTCGCGGAGTGTGACCGCACGCAGCCACAGCGAGTGACTGCTTTCGACCCCTGACTGCGGTCGCCGGAACATTTTGAGCAACGGCTGGTCCCTCCCGCGCGAGCGCGCGGCCATGAGAAGAGCGATCGGCGGGCGCGCCCGAAACGGCGCCGCCCTCCGATGGGCCGCGCCGCACCCGGGAGTGGAGACCCCGCATATTGGAGGCTGAAAGCCCTGACTACCTTTCGTGAACTCGGGGTCGTCCCCGAGATAGCAGATGCCCTTGAAGCGGAGGGCATCTCCGAAGCGTTCCCCATCCAAGAGCTCGCCCTGCCGATCGCGCTGGGCGGACACGACATCATCGGCCAGGCCCGTACGGGCACCGGCAAGACCCTCGCGTTCGGCGCCGCGCTGCTGCAGCGCATCGAGCACGGCGGGCGCGCCCCGCGCGCCCTCGTCGTCGCGCCGACCCGCGAGCTGGCCCTCCAGGTCACCGACGACCTCCTCGTCGCCGGCGGCAAGCTCGGCTCCCGCGTGCTGTCGGTGTACGGCGGCCGGGCCTACGAGCCGCAGATCGCCGCACTCCGCGAGGGCGTCGACGTCGTCGTCGGCACGCCGGGCCGGCTGCTCGACCTCGTCAAGCAGAAGCACCTCGACCTCTCCAAGGTCGAGATCCTGGTGCTGGACGAGGCCGACCGCATGCTCGACCTCGGCTTCCTGCCGGACATCGAGCGGATCATCGAGCGGATCCCGGCCCAGCGGCAGACGATGCTGTTCTCCGCGACCATGCCGGGCGAGATCGTCGCGCTGTCGCGCCGGTACCTGACCCGCCCGACCAACGTCCGGGCCGAATCGCACACCGAGTCGGACGCGACGCCGCAGGTCGTCCAGCACGTCTTCCAGGCCCACCAGATGGACAAGCCGGAGATGCTGGCCCGCCTGCTGCAGGCCGAGGGCCGTGGTCTGACCATGGTCTTCTGCCAGACCAAGCGGGCCTGCGACCGGGTGGCCGCCGACCTGGCACAGCGCGGCTTCGACGCCGCCGCCGTGCACGGCGACCTCGGGCAGAGCCAGCGCGAGCGCGCGCTCCGCGCGTTCCGCAACGGCAAGATCGGGGTGCTGGTCGCCACCGACGTGGCCGCCCGCGGCCTCGACGTCGACGACGTCACCCACGTCGTCAACTACGAGTGCCCCGACAGCGCCGACACCTACGTGCACCGCATCGGCCGGACCGGCCGCGCGGGCAAGGAGGGCGTCGCCGTCACGTTCGTCGACTGGTCCGACATCACCCGCTGGAAGCTGATCAACGGGACGCTCGCGCTGCCGTTCGCCGAGCTGGAGGAGACGTACTCCACGTCCCCGCACTTCTTCGCGACGCTCGGCATCCCCGAGGGCACGAAGGGGCGGCTGCCGGCGGAGCTGCGGAACGGGCGCGCCGGGCTGGACGCCGAGGAGCTGGAGGACATCGGCGAGACCGGCAAGGTCCGCAGCCATGTCCGCGCCGGTGACCGTGACCGTGACCGGGAGCGCCCGCGGCCCCGCCGCCGCAAGCGCAGCCGGGCGCGGACCCGCGCGGGCCAGCCGGTGGAGGCGACCGCGTCGGAATCGGAGGCCCCCGCGGCGGACGACAACGTCGTCGACGCCGTCGCCACCGAGCGCAAGCGCAGCCGCGGCCCCCGGCGCCGCACCCGCGCGGGCAAGCCGGCGGCCGACACCGCCGAGTCCCAGACCGCCTAGCCGACGGAGCCGACCGCGAGACTCCCGCCCAGTCTCGCGGTTTTCTCTTGCCCGCCTTCAGCGGGCCCGCGCAGGGTCAGCCGTCGCGCAGCTTGAGCGCCGTGGCCGGATGATCGGTCACGAGGACGGCGACCCGAGGATCGCGCAGGAACCGCTGCATCACGGGCTCGGCGTTGACCGTCCACACCATGGCGGGAATCCCGGCGCGGCCGCATTGCCGCAGCACACCCACGCGGGCCAGCCGGTAGTTGACGGCGACCATGTCGGCCCCCGCCTTCCGGATGAGCCGCAGCGGTGCGAAGTCATGCGCGACCCCGCGTTCCCACAGGTTGCGTCCCACCGACAGCGCCGTCCGGACGCCCGGGAAACTCTTCTTGATCTCCACGAGCGAGAGCACCTCCCGGGTGGTGACGACGAAGCCGTCCCGCCCGAACGCCTCCATGGCGAGCGCCACGGTCTCGTGCTCGCAGCCGCGCTCCTTCAGGTCCAGGTGGCCCCGCGCATGTCCCGCGATGATGTCCATGGCCTCGCTGACCAGCGGGATCGGGCGCGGTGACAGCTCCTGCGCCCGCTCGTAGCCGAGCCGCTTCAGGGGGAGGCCGGCGAGGTCCGGGTCGTGATGGACGACGAGCCGCCCGTCCCCCGTCCGCCGGATGTCGATCTCTACGTACTCGGCACCGGACTCGACGGCCTCGGTGAGACCCGTCAGGCCCGCTTCGTCGCGGCGATGCGCGGAGACGGCAGGCTTGGGACGCACTCTGCGACGCTACCACCGGAAGATCTTCACCCGGGCCCCGCTCTGACGCATTGACTATGGTGGTCACCTGTGAGTACGCCCCGGTTCCTGAAGCTGCCCCCTGGTGTTCGCCGGACGACCATCGAGACGTCCCGCGGCCCCTTCGCCGCCCTGGAGGCCCTTCCGGGATCCGGTGTGCCCGAACGCCGTCCCGCCCTCCTCGTCCCGGGCCTGACCGGCAGCAAGGAGGACTTCCTCGCCGTCCTGCAGACCCTCGCCGCGTCCGGGCGCCGCGTCGTGTCGATCGACATGCGCGGCCAGTACGAGTCGATCGGCCCGGACGACGAGTCCGCGTACACCCGGGCCGCGCTGGGCGAAGACCTCACCGCCCTCCTCGAAACGCTCGGCCCCGACCCCGTCCACCTGGTCGGGCATTCGTTCGGCGGGCTGGTGAGCCGCGAGACGGTGCTCGCCGACCGGGTCCGCCCGGCATCGCTCACCCTGATGAGCTCCGGCCCGTGCGCCGTCACCGGCCAGGCCGCGACGAAGGCCCAGTCGCTGCGCGACGCCGTCCCGCAGCTCGGCATGCAGGCGATCTGGGAGATCGCCCTGGAGCCCGACTACACCGGACGCGGCCTCGAACCGGAGATCGTCGCCTTCATCAAGGCCCGCACGCTCGGCAACTCCGAGACGGGCCTCGCCTGCATGGCCAACGAGATCCTCACCTCCCCCGACCACGTCGAGGACCTCGCCAAGCACTGCGCCGACACGAGCCTGCGCACCCTCGTCCTCTACGGCGAGAACGACGACGTCTGGGAACCGGCCGCCCAGGCGGCGATGGCCGAGCGCCTCAACGCGTCCAAGGTGGTCATTCCCGGCGCGGCCCATTCCCCCGCCTGGGACGCGCCCGAAACCACCGCGACGGCCCTGACCGCGTTCTGGAATCAGGCAGAACACCCCTGCCGGTAAGAAAACAGACAGCGATTGATCACGTTCCGTGATGCACCCCCTCCTCTTCCTGCATTGACCACGGTCGGCTATTGGAAGACTGCTCGCTGAAGCCGGATTCGACCTAGGCTGGGCACATGCCGGTGGACTACCGAGCCCCCAACATCAACGCCCGGAGCCTGGGGCAGCACCTAAGGAAGATCCGGGAACTCCTTGAGCTTTCCTACCTCGACGCGGCGTCCCACCTCGGCCGCAACGCCGACTGGCTCGCGCGCGTCGAGACGGGCTTCGGTCAGGTCACTCCCGCCGAGATCGGCGAGATCCTGGACGCCTACGGCGTGCCGCGCAAGATCCGCGACGTCCTGGTCGACCTGGCGTCCCGCCCGGACGGCCCGCCCTGGCTCGCCGGACACGTCGGCAGGCTGAAGGCGCTCGTCCGCGACCTCTACACCGTCGAGTCGGAGTCCTCGCTCGTCCACACCTTCGGCATCGCGCGGATGCCGGAGCTCGTGCGCTGCGAGGCGTACGCCCGCCTGGTCTTCGGCTACCACCTCCCCAGGCTGGACGTGGAGCAGGAGCTCGACCTGCTCCGCAACCGCCAGCAGCACCGTCCCGGCGGCCTCCCCCGGACCCTGGACGTGATCCTGGACGGGTACATGCTGGAACGCCACAACGGCCCCGCGGACGTCATCCGCGCCCAGTTCACCCACCTGCTCGACCTCTCCGACGACGGCCGGTCGACCGTCCGCGTCATCCCGACGTCCAACGGCGTCCACGCGGGGCTCCACGGCTCCTTCGACGTGTTCGAGTTCCCCGACATCACCGACCGGATCTCCGTCGTCTACACCGCCCTCGGCATCGACGCCTCCCCGGTCGACCTCTGGGACACCTGGAAAAAGCTGGAAGAGGTCGCCCTCTCCCCCGAAGACTCCCGCGCCCTCCTGGAAGCCCACCGCGACGCCCTGAACCGAAAGCGCCCGGCCCCCAGGTGACGCCGTCCGACTCGACCGACGTCAACGGTCGCTAACTGTCCCGCGCGGCTTCCAGGTGTCCACGCACCAACTCGGTGATCGGGTGGTCGCCGCCGAGCACCCGCTCGCAATCGGCGAGGGCCTCCTCATAAAGCGGAATCGCACGCCCCAGATCGCCAACACCCTGGTATGCGTAGGCGAGATTGTTTCGGCAGGTCAGCGTCTCGGGGTGGTCGTCGCCCATCGCCCGCTCGGTGGCGAGCAGAGCGCGCCGGAAGTAGGTGAGGGCGCGATTCGCCGCCCCTTGGCCGTCCAGGAAGAAGGCGGCCCCGTGGAGCAGGAGCGCGGTGTCGATCGTGTCGGTGTCCGTGGTGGTGCGGTCGGCCAGGGCGGTGATGTGGGGAAGCAGGTTCTCCCAGGCAGGCCACTGGGCCGGGTCGCTGGTCCCGGCGGGACGGGCGTGGTTGAGCAGGGTGGCGGCCTGGGTGCGGGCGTGGTCGATGTCGTCGGGACGGCGGTGGGGGTCGCCGTCGTATTCGACCGGGCGAGGGTCGGGGGTTCGTTCGGGCGACGGCTTGCACCAGGCGATGCACGGTGGGTCGCCCAGCGGGCCGGGCAGGCCGCGGGGGATGTCCTCGGGCGCCCACCACGCCAGGACGTGTAGCAGGTCCCCGGTCAGCGGTTCGGTTGCGGCCAGGTGGTCCAGGGTGAGGCGCCAGATCTGGGCGATGGTGCGTTGCGGATCAGCGCCGCGGGCGGTCTGGCCGTACAACGCCGCCGGGTCGGTGCGCAGCAGTTCCAGATAGGCCGCCGGGGACGGGTGCGTCTGCCGCATGTACGCACCTGCCTGCTTCACGGCCAGGGGCAGATGGCCCAGCTCAGCGCACAGCTCGGCGGCGCCGTCCAGATCGCCGGCAGGGCGGCCGTCGGCGACGATGCGGGCGATCAGTTCCCGTGCCGCGGACGGGCTGAGCACGTCCAGCTCGATCAGCGCCGGGACGAGGTCGTACCAGCCTTCCCGCAGCCGGTGTGCCACGGGTCATCTCCGGCACCAGCATCCCGGCCAGCTCCGCCAGCCCCGCGGTGATGCCCGCCGTGGAGTCGGCGGTGATCCACCACGTCAGGACGTGGGCGTCGGCGCGCCGGTGCACCC
>NZ_VCKW01000010.1 GCF_005889715.1 Actinomadura soli | reverse complement strand
GCCTGCGCCCCCTCCCACGCCGCCGGCCGCCCCGCAGGTCGTGGTGGATCGGTGCCGGCGGCATCAGAACGTCGAGGGGATCAGCCGGGCGAGCGACTCGAACCACAGCAGCGCGAGCGCGAGCAGGACCGGCATGGTGAGGAGATAGGTCGACGGCCGCCGCCAGGACCGGTACAGGATCGCGGTCACGACGAGCGCGCCCAGCATCAGCACGCCCCAGCCGAGCGAGGGCCACCAGCCGCTGGAGTCGCGGGCGAGGCCGAGCTCGTCGGTCTTGATCCCGGTGCTGTCCTTGATCCGCAGCGCGGCGGGGCCGCCCTTCAGCCGGGACACCACCGCGAACCGTCCGCCCTTGCCGCGCGGGGCGGTGGTGAGCAGGGTGAGCCGGTTGACGAACGTCCCCTGGGACAGGAAGTCCTGGGCCCCGGTGGGGGCGGTCTGGGCGAACTCGACGGTGTAGGTGAACCGGCCTTCCTGCGTGGTCACCAGGACGGTGTCGCCGGGCCGCAGCGACCCGAGCCGGGCGAACGGCCTGCCGTAGAGGTTGCGGTGCCCGGCCAGCACGGCGTTGCCCGCCTGCCCCGGCATCGGGGACGGCCGGTAGTGCCCGACGGCGGTGCGCAGCTCCCGTGTGCCGGTGGCCTGGACGACGACCTCCCGCACGCCGGTCTTGGGGATCTCCAGCAGCGCGACCGGCTCGCCCCGTCCCGGGGTGGCGGCGAGGTCGCGGTCCCCGGCCACCGCCGCGGCGGCGACCGCGGCCGACTCCCGGAAGTCCGCGCTCAGCTCGGCCAGCATCGCCCGCTGCTGGCGCTCGTAGGTGACGTGCGCGAACGCGAGGGAGTAGGCCGCGAAGCAGAGCAGCAGCAGGCCCGTCACCATGAGCGCGGTGGTCACCGCGCGGCCGATCTGCCGCAGCCCGAGCGCCTCGCCGGATCCGGGCAGGGAGCCCACGATGCCCTGCCGCCGCCGGGACGGGGCCACGGCCAGCCCGCCGAGGCGGAGCAGGGCCGCGTCGTAGCGGCCGCGCAGTTCGGCGATCCGGCGGCGGCCCGCGGAGTCGCCGTCGGCCACCGCCGTGTCCGCGACGCCGAGCAGCGCCGACGCCCGTCCCGCGACCACCATCGTCTGGGCGCGGTCCGCGTCCGCCGCGTCGAGTGCCAGCGACGCCACGCGGGCTTCGAGCTCGCCCAGCACCCGGGCGGCCTCGTCGGCGGGGCTCGCCGGAGCCGGGCGCTGCCCCGCGCGGGTCGGGTTCGGGCCGGTCACCGGCGGAGTCGGTCCCGTCTTCATGGGCGCCCGGTCCCGCGGGCGGCCCGGCCCTGCCAGATGAGGTAGCCGCGCCAGACGCCGCCGCCGATCAGCGCGGCGGAGCCGAGGACCAGGAGCAGGACGATCGGCACGACCTTGCTGGCCGCCGGGATCTTCCCGCCCCGCACGGTGCCCTCGCCCGCGACCGGCTTGATCGACGCCGCCGGGCCGGGGGCGCCGGACGCCGCGGGTCCCTGGCTCGGCGCGCCGCCGGGAAGCCCGGCGGCCCCGCCGGAACCGGGCGCGACCGGAGCGCCGCCGCCACCGGGGAGGGAGCCCGAGCCACCGCCGGAACCGTCGCCCGGCCCGCCGCCGGGATCCGACGACCCCGGGGGCGTCTTGCCGCCCGTCTTCGGCGGGTCGGCCTTCTTCAGCATCGCGGCGACGTCCCGCGCCTGCTTGCGGAGCTCGGCCGGGAGCGGCGGGGCGCCGAGGTCGGCCGCCTTCGCCTGGGCGGCGTCGCTCACCGCGTATTCGAGGAACGCGGCCAGGGTCCTGCGCTTGGCGATCGGCAGCGGGTTGGCGCCCTGCGCGTCCGTCCGCGGGACGGCGACGTAGTGCACCATCGGCAGTGGGTAGGCGTCGGGCATGGCCTCCGCGTCGAAAACCGGGGTCAGCGTGCCATCGGCGTTGCGCCGCATCGTCGAGTACGCGGAGAGGATCGACTCCTTGGTCGGCAGCACGTAGGCGCCCGCGCGGTTCAGCAGCGGCACCATCGGCAGGGCCACGCCGCGCGCCCGCTGCGCGTGGATCTCGGTGACGTCGGTGTAGCCCAGGTACCCGCGCTTGAGCCGCTCGTTGAGCGCGACCGGCGGGATGAAGTCGTCGTCCGGGTCCGGGTCGACGGCCTTGCCGAAGTTGGTGCCGATCAGGTAGGCGGTCTGCGCCCCGTTCTCCGCGCCACGGACGTCCGAGGCGCGCTTCACCAGCAGTTCCGGGCTCCCGGGCTCGGATACGAAGAAGGTGTTGAAGCGGTCCCTGGACAGGGTGGCGCCGAACCAGGACGAGAGCACCTGGTTCTGCGCCGACCGGCCGCTGCGCAGGATCGGCCCGGCGGGCAGGGCGGGCAGCCCGCAGCCGTGGTTGTCGGCCCGGGTCGGGGTCTTCATGCTGGAGTCGCCCCACCAGGCCGAGTCGACGCCGTCGCCGTCGCCGAGCATGAACGCCAGGGTGTCCGGCGACATCCGCACGGCGTTCAGCCCGAGCCCGCCGTACTCGGCGGAGTTCGCCACGGCCAGGCCGGTGAGGGTGATCGGCGCGTACACCACGTCGCCGCCGGCCTCGGCCGCCGTGAACGGCAGGCCGGTGACCGCGAAGTCGGCGCCCGCGGTGAACCCGCTCTGGAACCCCGCCTTGAGCTGCGCGGCCCCGAACACCGACGTGCCGCGGGTGTAGTCGACGTCGCTCGGCGCCGCCAGCCGCCGCACGCCGGCCAGCCACCCGTCGAACAGCACGGCCGTGTTCACCGAGCCCGCGCCCGCGATCGGGGCGCCCACCGGCCGCCCGGTGACGGGCGGGAGCTGCGGGGTCTCCGGCGGGTCGGGGAACCGGCGCGGCGGCGGCGCGGGGATCGCGGTCAGGTCGGGCGTCCCGTCGGTCCTGGGCTTGAAGAACAGCCCGCCGCTCGCCGCCGCCGCCGCGGGGTCGGCGACCCCGGCGGGCGGCGGCTTCGGGACGAGGGTGAACGGGCCCGTCCCGGCGGGCCTGCGTTCCATGGCGAGCGGCTGGTCCCACTCGCATTCGCTCACCACGACCGAGCAGTTGTACTCGCTCCGCCCGGCGAACACCTTGCTGCTGCATTCGAAGACGTCGTTCTTGTACTCGGTGACGTCGTCCTTGGACAGCACGACGGACGCGAACCGCCCGGCCCTGATCGGATAGCTCGCCTTCCCGGTGCCGTCCGCGCCCGTCGTGCCGGCGAACCGGGTCTGGTGCGCGCACTCGAACACGGGCGTGAACGTCTCGCTCCGGTGGACGTTCTTGACCTGGAACGCCGACATGCACTGCGTGATGACGACCGCCGAGTTCGGCCGGAAGCCCTTCCAGCGCACCTCGACCGACTGGCCGCCGGCTACCCGCACCGACTCCTTGGCCGCGTCGGGCCGGCCGTCCAGCCGTTCCCCGTCGGCGCCCACGGACCACACCTCGACCGTGGGCTCCTCGGCGGCCTCCACCCGCGCCGGCATCGCGACCAGCGACGGTCCCGCCGCCACCGTGACCGCGAGCGTGATCCGGCAGATCCGTCCGACCATTGCTCTCCCCTGCCCGCCCCGGGCCACGACCTGGCCCGCCAAGACCTTGCCCGCCGCGCCCGCCGCGGCCTTGCCCGCCACGGCACTGCGCGGCCCGCCACGACATCGCACGCCGCAGGTGCGCCCCGGCGGCGGTCGACCCCAGGAAACGCCGTCCGGAAAGTTCCTGTAAATGGGCCCAAACCGCGCGCCGTTCCGCCTTAGGGCCGCGTTCACCTGCGCGTATCGCCGCGGTCAGCGGCGGCCTCGGACACTGTCCGGCATGCGAACCCGAGCGCGAGCACGGTCCGCCCTGCCCGCAGGTGAACGAGGCGGTGCCGGGGCCGGCTCCACTGGCGGGCCCGGACCGCGCAAGATCAGTGCCCGGCTCACCCGCGGCGACCGCCTCTACCACGCGACCGCGACCGCCGGGGCCGGGGCGACCCTCGCGCTGATCGTGCTGATCGGGCTGTTCCTGCTGATCAAGGCGCTGCCGGCGCTGCGCGAGGCGGGCTGGTCGTTCCTCACCACCAAGGAGTGGAGCCCGGACGCCGAGCGGCCGCGCTTCGGGGTGGCCGCGATGATGGCCGGGACGCTGGTGAGCGCCGTGGTCGCGATGGCGGTGACGTTCCCGGTGTCGGTGTCGACCGCCGTGTTCATCAACGAGTACGCGCCGCGCCGGCTGCGCCGCCCGCTGACCTCGCTGATCGACCTGATGGCGGCGATCCCCAGCCTGATCTTCGCGATGTGGGGGCTGTTCGTGCTGGTGCCGTTCCTGGTGCCGCTGGAGCAGTGGGCGGTGGACCGGTTCGGCGGCGCGCTGCCGTTCATGCGCGCCACCGCGATCGGCGCGTCCCTGGGCAACGCCGGGCTGGTGATCTCGCTGATGACCATCCCGATCGCCACGTCCATCATCCGCGAGGTGCTCGCGCAGGTGCCCCGGCACGAGTGCGAGGGCGCGCTGGCCCTCGGCGCGACCCGCTGGGGCATGATCCGGACGGTGGTGCTGCCGTTCGGCCGCGGCGGCATCATCGGCGGGTCGATGCTCGGCCTCGGCCGCGCACTCGGCGAGACGCTGGCCGCCACGCTGATCCTCAGCCTGACGTTCGAGATCAAGCCCCGGGTGCTGGAGAACGGCGGGATCACCGTGGCCAGCGCGCTGGCCGTGCAGTTCAAGGACGCCCAGACGATGGGGCTGAGCGCGCTCATGGCCGCCGGGCTGGCGCTGTTCGTCGTCACCTTCGCGATCAACTTCCTGGCCGCGATCGTGGTGAGCCGGTCCCGTTCGGGCGCGGGGGTCGAGGCATGAGCGGAATGATCCACGCGGAGCCGCCGCCGCAGACCACACTGCAGGCGCTCACGGCGCCGCCGCAGTACCGGCCCAGGACGAGGCGATGGAGCGACGTCGCGGAGTTCCTCGGCGCCGCTCTCGCGTCGGGCGCGCTCGTCTGGCTCGTCTTCGAGCGGCTGCTGCCCTACGACGTCCACGTCGTGGGGTTCGGGCTCTGCTGGTACGCGCTGTTCCTGCTGACCTACTCGCTCGTCGTCCGGGACGGGCACGGCCGCGTCGTCGCCGCCGACCGGATCATGGCCGTGCTCGTCGGCACCGGGGCGCTGGCGGCGTTCGCCCCCATCGTCGCCGTCATCGGGTACGTCGCCTACCGCGGCGCGAAGGTCGTCCGGCCGACCTTCTTCACCGAGAACCTGGAGGTCACCGGCCCGCTGTCGGCGGCCACCGAGGGCGGCGCGGTGCACTCGATCATCGGGACGCTGGAGCAGCTCGCCATCGCCACCGTCATCTCGGTGCCGCTCGGCGTGCTCACCGCGGTGTACCTGAGCGAGGTCCGGGGACGGCTCACCCGGCCGACCCGGCTGGTCACCGACGCGATGACCGCCCTGCCGTCCATCGTGGCCGGGCTGTTCATCTACTCCCTGCTGATCCTGCAGTTCGGCTGGGGCTTCTCCGGGTTCGCCGGGAGCCTCGCGCTGGCCGTCCTGATGCTCCCGACGGTGACGATCGCCGCCGAGCAGGTGCTGCGCGTGGTGCCCGGCGGGCTGCGGGAGGCGTCCCTCGCGCTCGGCGCCCCGCACTGGCGGACGGTGCTCAGCGTCGTGCTGCCCACCGCGCGGGCCGGCCTGTCCACCGCCGTGATCCTCGGCATGGCCCGCGTCGTGGGCGAGACCGCGCCGATGCTCCTCACGGCGTTCGGGACGACCACGACCAACGGCAATCCGCTCAACGGCATCCAGGACGACCTTCCGCTGTTCGTGTACACCCAGATCCGCAGTTCGCAGAACACGCAGGTGCAGCGGGCCTGGGCGGGCGCCCTCGTCCTGCTGGCGCTCGTCCTGGCGCTGTTCGTGCTCGCCCGGCTGCTCGGCGGCTCCCGCCCGGGTGGACGGCGGCGGGCGTCCCGGCGTCCGGCGCACGCGCGTCCCAAAGACCGGCAACCGACGAAGAGGGCCGACCGCTCATGAACAACGCCGATCCCACCCGGACCAAGCCGCTCGCCAGCCCACCGGACGGGCCGGTGCGATCCCGGGGCGGAACCCTGACCGCCTCCCAGGTGAGCGCCTGGTTCGGTGCCAGCAAGGTGCTCGAAGGCGTCGACCTGGAGATGGGGGCGGGCAGGGTGACCGCGCTCATCGGCCCCTCGGGCTGCGGGAAGTCCACGTTCCTGCGCATCCTCAACCGGATGCACGAGCTGGTCCCGAGCGCGTCCCTCGCGGGCTCGGTGCTGCTGGACGGGCAGGACATCTACGGGACGAGCCTGCGCGTCACCCAGGTACGCCGCCGGATCGGGATGGTCTTCCAGAAGCCCAACCCGTTCCCCGCCATGAGCATCGCCGACAACGTGGCCGCGGGCCTGAAGCTCACCGGGACGAGGGCCGCCAACCGGACGGAGCTCATCGAGGAGAGCCTGAGCCGCGCCGGGCTGTGGAACGAGGTGAAGGGCCGGCTGCGTGACCCGGCGGGCGGCCTGTCGGGCGGGCAGCAGCAGCGGCTGTGCATCGCGCGCTCGCTGACCGTCCGCCCGGACGTGCTGCTGATGGACGAGCCGTGCTCCGCGCTCGACCCGACCTCGACCCGGCGGATCGAGGAGACGATCGGCGAGCTGCGCGAGCAGGTGACGATCGTCATCGTCACCCACAACATGCAGCAGGCCCAGCGCGTCTCCCAGCGCTGCGCCTTCTTCCTGGCGGCGGAGAACGAGCCGGGCCGCGTCGTGGAGTCCGGGCCCACCTCGACGATCTTCGACTCGCCGCGCGACGCCAGGACGTCCGACTACGTGCACGGCCGGTTCGGCTGAGAAGGAGCGGTGGGAGCGATGGGGACGGGATTCACCGGACGGCGCGGCCGCGTCGTCCTCGCGGCGGGCCTGGTCTGCGCGCTCGGGCCGCTGGCGCCGCCGTCGACCGCCGCCGCGGCGGCGCTGCCCGCGGTGAACGGCGCCGGGTCGACGTTCGCGCAGATCGCCATCCAGCAGTGGACCGCCGACGTGTCCCGGCAGTTCGGCCTGCGGGTCAACTACCAGGGCAACGGCTCCACGGCCGGGCGCGCGTACTTCGCGCAGAAGCAGGTCGACTTCGCCTCCAGCGACGTCTCGTTCGGTTTCCCGGCCGGGCTGGGCAACGAGCCGAGACCGAACTTCCCCTACACCTACCTGCCGCTGGTCGCGGGCGGGACGGCCATCCTCGCCAACGTCCGGGACTCCGCCGGCCGGCCGATCACCGACCTGCAGATGTCCGGCCCGCTGGCCACGTGGGTGTTCACGCAGCCGCACCACGGCGCGGTCCACTGGGACGACGCACGGATCGCGGCGGAGAACCCGCACCTGCGCGGGCGGCTGCCGCACACGGTCATCCGCCCGGTGGTCCGCAAGGGCGGCTCGGGGACGACCTCGGTGTTCACCGAGTACCTGTACTCGCAGGACGCGGGACGGTGGCGCGGCTACATGCAGCTCGCCCCGCAGGCGGACGACTGCACCGGGCGGATCTGCTCGGCCACCGACGAGTGGCCGACCACCCGGAACAACCTGGACTACAAGGAGGGCTCGGACGGCGTCGCCAACCACGTCCAGCGGTACGCGGGCACCGTGGGCTACGCCGAGTACGCGTACGCACTGCAACGCGGGATCCCGGTCGTGCGGATCCGCAATGCCGCGGGCAACTACGTGCTGCCCGAAGCCTGCCACCAGGCGATCGCCCTGACGCGCGCCGACCGCAACGGCGACGGGACGTACAACCTGCAGCGCGTCTACCGGCATCCGCACCCGAGGGCCTATCCGGTCTCCAGCTACAACTACGTGATCGTGCCGACCAGCGGCTCGGACCCGCAGAAGGGCGAGGCGATGGCCCGGTTCATCCTGTACTCGATCACCGACGGGCAGCGCAAGGCCGCGGCCCTGGGCTACTCCCCGCTCCCCACGAACCTGATCTCCCAGGGCTTCAGCGCTCTGGGCCAGGTACCGGGCCGCCCGTCGATCCCCGGCAATCCCGCCACCTGGGGGCAGTTCTACGAGAGCCTCAAGCTTCCGGACGGCACGACGTGCGGCGAATCCGGCAAACGGGCCCAGGAGCTCCCGGTAGGAAGCCGCGGCTCCGGCGGCGGATCGGGCGGCGGCGGGGCGGGGGCTACGGGCGCCGGGACTCCCGGCGCCACCACGGGACCCACCGGCGGCCCGGGCTCGCTCGCTCCCGGGGCCACGACAGGCCCCAATGGGAACTCGTCCGTCAGCCCCACCCAGGCTGCGACCGCGGCCTCGAACGTGGCCGACGCCCTCAAGAAGGCGGGGCAGCCGTGGCTGCTGTACGCGACAGTGCTGGTGTTCCTGGCCCTGTTGTTCCTGCCCGTGCCGATCGCCGAGTTCATCCGCGGCCGCAGGAGCGGCGACGGGGAGACAGAGTGAGGCGGCTCTTCCCGGCGGCGGTCGCCGCCGGGACTCTCGTCACCCTCACGCCGACCGTCCCGGCGGCGGCCGTCCCGGCGGCGGCCGCCGCGCCCGACGCGACCATCACCGCGCCATCGTCCGGCGGTCTGGCACGCACCGGTCCGGTGACCTTTCGCGGCGAGGTGACCGGCGCCGACTCGGTGCAGGTGGCCGTCCAGGAACGGACGAGCAAGCTGTGGTGGCGGGCGGACGGAACCTGGGGCGAGCAGCAGCGTTTCGCGGCGACGCTGTCCGGCGGTACCTGGTCGTCCACCTGGACGGCACCCGAGCCGGGCGACTACCTGGTCCAGGTGTTCGCGCGGAACGCCTCGGCGACCGACCCGGCCCCGGCCTACACGCCCTTCACGGTCCTCGATCTCTCCTCGTCCCCCGACACCGCCATCGCGACCCCGGCGGCGACGTCGGTGGTCCGAGCGGGCGCGGCCCTGACCGCGCGCGGCCTGGCGTCCGGCGCGGCCTCGGTGGGCGTCGCGGTGCAGAACCGCGCCACCAAGCTGTGGTGGCGCGCGGACGGAACCTGGGGCGCCCACCAACGGCACCCGGCGACCCTGGGGAGCAGGGCCCCGGACGGCACGGCCACCTGGTCCTTCCCGTGGACGTCACCGGCAGACGGCGACTACGCCTTCCAGGCGACGGCCACGAGCCCGGCGGGCGGCACCGACCCGGACCCGGCGTTCCGCCCGTTCGCCTCCGACGGCGCCGCACCCGACGCGGGGGTCGCCGGCACGCAGGACCGCTCCCACCCGGCGGGCCGCGCGATCACCTGGACGGGCACCGCGACCGACCTGCGCGGGGTCGCGGACGTCCAGGTCGCGATCCAGAACCGGACGACGAAGCAGTGGTGGCACGCGGACGGCGGCTGGGGGACGTTCACCCGCCACCCGGCCACCCGCACCGGCCCGTCCGGCTCCACGTCCTGGACGATCAACGACGGCCGCTGGACCGCCCCCCAGACCGGCTGGTCCTTCAGCTGGACCCCGCCCGCGGCGGGCGACTACGGCCTCCAGGTGACCGCGCTGGACGCGGCAGGCCAGGCCGACGCCACCCTGCCCTGGCTGCGCTTCTCGTCCACCCCGGCGCCCGTCGACACGGTCCGGCCCGCGGCGTCCTTCACGGCGCCCCTCGCCGATCGCACCCTCACCACCGGGCCGATCCGGATCACCGGCGCGGCCACGGACGACGTCGCCGTCACCGCCCTCTACCTGGGCGTCCAGAACCGCGACACGGGCCTGTGGTGGCAACCGACCGGAGGCTGGGGGCCGTACAGGCGGCTCACCCCCACCGCGACCGGCCTGCGCACCCCGTCCGTCACCTGGACCTACGACTGGACGCCTCCGCAGACCGGCGGCCGTTACCTGGCCCACGTCGAGGCGTTCGACGCCGCAGGCAACGTGGCCGGGGAGACGGCCCGTCCAAGCGTGCGTTTCGGCCACCGCCCAGGCGCCACGGGCTTCGTCACCCTCCTGATGAGCCGGTCGCAGTGGCAGGCGGTCGACCACAGGTGCGCACCCTTGCGCGGTGCCGTCCCACTGTCCGAAGTCGCATCCGCACTGGACGGACGCAACGTGCGAGCCACCGGATCCGTTGTCGTGAACCGCACCGGCGACACCACCCGCCACTGCCTGGCGAACTTCACCGACTACGCCACCTGGAACGACCTGGACGGCCTCCGAGCCCGCCACGGCTGGACGTTCGTCAGCCACGGAGCGACCTACGCGGACATGACCGGGCTGACCCCCGAACAGCAGCGAACCGAATCATGCGACTCGCTGACCGACCTGAAGGCCCACGGCCACGACCGGGCCTGGGGCCTGTTCGCCTATCCCAACAACAAGCTCAGCACCCAGATCCAGCAGGACGTCGTCGCCACGTGCTTCGCCTACGGCCGCAGCTACGGCGCGGGCCGCAACACCCGGGCCACCACCGGCGCACCGTACTTCCAGAGCACCTGGAGCTGGCCGTCCGGCCGCTGCAACGACCCCGCGCTGACCTGCTACCACTGGGCGCCGACGACTGACGCGTCCCCAGGCCGCTACACCTCCCCCGACCGGCTCGCCGCCGCCCTCACCGGAGGCGCGGACGAATGGCAGACGATCCAGGGCTACAAGTTCCTGCGCGGCCGTCGCCTCGCCGGCCCGAACCAGGGCCAGCAGTGGGACTGCACCTCCGCCGACTGGCGTGCCCACTGGACGAACAGCGCCGAGTCCTACTGCCTGACCGACCTGCTGACGGCCATCGCCCAGGCCCGAGGCTCCACCTACACCGACCCGGCCACAGTCGCCCAGACCTGGCCCCGCCCCTGAACGTTCAACACGGCGTCAGTGGAATTGCATCCAGACGTCGCTCCGTGGCCGTGAGACGAGCTTATTGGACGCTATTTCGTCCAGATTATTCATCGAGCCATTCGGCGAACTTCATCTCACCGCCACCGGCCCGCACCTGGACCCCCCGCGGAGTGATCTTTAATCTCAATTTGTGCCCTGACCAGCGCACTCCAGGTGCTCCCAGATTTTGGCCGATCGCATTTCGTGACGCATTATCTGCCGTTCTCGTCAAGTGCAGCCGTTCGCCGATCGGCCTGTAGTGCTGCCATCTGGAGGGCGCGGTGGGCACTGCTGACCCGAGTCTATTGCCAAGTCCTCGGGCCGGCAGGTGTTCCCCCGACAGAGGAGCAGAAAAAAGTGAATGCACGTGGCAGTGGATTCGCCATCAGCCGCCGCGGCCTCCTTGGTGGAGGTCTCGGGGTGGCGGGCATGGTGGCCCTGAGCCGGCTGACCCCGGATCCCGCGCAGGCGTCCCCCCGGCTTGCGGGATATCCCTTCACCCTCGGCGTGGCCTCCGGCGACCCGTGGCCGGACGGCGTCGTCCTGTGGACGCGGCTGGCGACGGCCCCGCTGGCCGACGACGGCCTGGGCGGCATGCCCGGCAAGGATGTGCCCGTCCGCTGGGTGGTGGCCGAGGACGACTCGATGCGCCGGGTCGTGAGGCGCGGTTCGGTCCTGGCCACGCCGGAGCTCGCGCACTCCGTGCATGTCGAGGTCAAGGGCCTCCGGCCCGGCCGTGAGTACTGGTACCGATTCTCCGCGGGTGGGGAGCAGAGCCCGATCGGGCGCACCCGCACCGCCCCGGACCCGTCGGCGGCCGTCCCGTTCACCCTCGCGTTCGCCTCATGCCAGCAGTGGGTGGACGGTTTCTACACCGCCTACCGGCACATGGCGAGCCAGGACCTGGACGTGATCTTCCATCTCGGCGACTACATCTACGAGGGCGCCTACGGTCCCACCGGCGGTGCCCGTAACACGCCTCTGTCAGCGGCGCACAACGCGCGGCTGTTCACCCTCGCGCAGTACCGCCTCCGCTATTCGCTGACCAAGAGCGACCCCGATCTCCAGGCCGCGCACCGGAGCGCCCCCTGGATCGTGACCCCGGACGACCACGAGATCATCAATGACTGGGCGGACGAGAGCGTGCCGGGGATCAGCCCGGAGAACGTCCTGCGCATGCGGGCCGCCGGTTTCCGCGCCTACTACGAGAACCTGCCGCTGCGGCCGTCCTCGATGCCGCAGGGCCCCGACATGCAGATCTTCCGCAGGCTCCGGTACGGGAGGCTGGCGTCCTTCTTCGTCCTGGACGGCCGTCAGTACCGCAGCGCGCAGAACTTCGCGCGCCGCTTCGACGCCGACCGCAGCATGCTGGGGACCGGGCAGGAGCGCTGGCTGCTCGACGGTCTCGGCAGGTCCCGCACCACCTGGAACATGCTGGCGAACCAGGTGGAGATGTACCAGCAGAACCGGTTCACCGCCGACGGCGGCATCGAGCAGTTCCACCCCGACATCTGGGACGGGTACGAGGCGGCCAGGCGGCGCCTGTTCGGCGGGATCCGGCAACGCCGGGTCGCCAACCCGGTAGTGATCACCGGTGACGCGCACTGGAGCGCGGCCGCCGACCTGAAGGCGGACTTCAACGACCAGGGGTCGCCCACCATCGGGGTCGAGTTCATGGGCACGTCCATCTCCAGCGGCGGCAACGGCGTGGACATGACCGAGGGCGGCCGTCTCCAGTTGCGCGCGAACCCGCACCTGAAGTTCGTCAACAACCTGCGCGGCTACGTCGCCTGCCGGGTGGCCGCGAACACCTGGGAGACCGACTACAACGTGATCTCGAAAGTCACCGACCAGAGCGGCGTGATGTCGGTACGCCGCCGGTTCGTCGTGGAGGCGGGCCGTCCCGGCCTGCAGGACACGGAGGCATGAACGTGGCGAAGAACTTCATCGGCCGCGCAGGGTCCGTCCCCACGATGGCGACGGTCGTCACCCTCATGGCCGGCACCCTGCTGGCCGGGTTGCTTACGTCAGGCGCCTTCAGCAGACCCGAACCCGCCTTCGCCGCGCCCGCGGAACGTTCCACGGACCTGGTGGTCGTCCAGGCGAACCTGCAGGACGCGATGCGTCCCGCCGACGCCGCGGACACCGCCGACCTCGACCACTTCGCGAACCGCGTCATCAAGAGCGTTCCGAAGGCGCCCGACGTCCTGCTGCTGACCGACATTCTCGGGCCGGGCGCCGAGCACCTGGCCAGGCGGCTGAGCCGGAGCACCGGCGACGGCTACCGCGTCGCGGTCTCCCCCGGGCGCACCCCGTTCCTCGGTGACGGAGGTGTCCGCGCCAGCGCGATCCTGATCAACTCCGGCACCGTCAGCGTGCGGGGCGCCGCGGGCTTCGTGCGCGTCCAGGGCGAGGACCAGGCCCAGCTCACGGTGGCCGGCCGCGGCTCGTCCCAGGAGACCCACCTGCTGAGCGGCCGCGTGGGCGCCGTGGGCGCACCCGTCGCGCAGGCCGCCGCCACCGAGTTCGACACCGCACTGCGCAAGCGCGCCGGTGACACCGAGATGGCGGTCCTGGGGGCGGACTTCTCCAGCATCCGCTGCGCGCAGGCGCAGAAGTTCGGCTGCGCGCTCGCGCCCTTCTGGTCGTACCTGACCCAGACCAACGCCTACGACGAGGCCGCGTTCGTCGGAGACTCCCGGGTCTCCACCCGTCAGTACACCAGCTTCCTGTTCGCGCGCGGCCGCGTGGCCGAGGCCGCCATGGACGTCGAGTACGACACCGCCGTGCCGGACCTGGCCACCTGCAAGGCGGCATACGACCGGGGCGACTCGCGCAAAGCCGGGGCCGCCTGCGGCAACTACTACGCGGACCAGCCCTTCACCTGGGCACGCCTGAAGCCCGATACGGATGTTCGCCAGACGGTGTTCCCGGCCCGGATCACCTTGGACCAGTGTGAGCCCGGCACCGGACGGGTCTCCGCAGTCGCCGCCCGCTCCGTCAACACGTCCGCCAAGGAGACGACGACGGCGGTCCGGGCCGAGGCCCAGGCTCCGCTGCGGGTGGACGGCACGGCACGCAACCTGACCGTCCCGGCGGGTGAGGCACGCGACCTGTACCTGCCGGTCACCGCGCCGGTCACGACACCGCCCGGCGACTACCGCGTCACGGTGTTCTTCGGCGAGCAGTCCGTCCAGGTGCCGGTGACAGTGCCCGGGGAGTGCCACTACGCTCCGGCGTTCGCGACCAGCTGGCACCTGGGCAACGAGCCCGAGAAGGCCGTGGACGGCAACCCCGGCACCATCTGGCACACCGAGTGGAGCCCGCCGGTCACCCTTCCGCAGTCGATCACCGTCCACCTGGACGGGGTCCGGAAGATCGGCTCGCTGCAGTACCTGCCCCGGCAGGACGGCAGCCCCAACGGCGACATCCTCGACTACACCATCGAGGTGAGCACCGACGGAATCACCTTCACCGAGGTCGCGAAGGGGACCTGGGCGGCGAGCAAGGCCGCCAAGACCGTCACCTTCGATCCGGTCGATGCAGAACTCGTCCGGCTCACATCGAGCCGGTCGGGCGGCGGGGCCTACGCCTCGGCCGCTGAGATCACCGTCCGCTGACCACCCCTGAACCGGCCCGGGGGCTTCCGGGCCGGTTCGGCATGCCGCACCACAGGACTTCGCGTGGGCGCGTTCGTCGAGCAGAGGTCGGCTCCTGGACAGCCGACCGTCACCGGAACGGGCCCGGCATCTGCCGATAATCGCTGATGCGTACCCCCATGCTCATGAAGAGCGCCCTCACCGCCGCGCTCGTGGTCGGGCTCGCGGCCCCTGCCGCCGCGTCCGCCCAGGTGACCGGTGGCCACCCGGAGACCTTCGCGCTGCTCGGCGACACCCCGTACGGCGACGCCCAGAGAGCGGTGTTCCCCCGGCTGGTCAAGGACATCAACTCCAGCCCCGGCGTGCGTTACGTGCTGCACGCCGGTGACGTCAAGAACGGATCGTCGACCTGCGACGACGCCCGCTTCGCCGACCTGGCGGGGCTGTTCGGCACCTTCAGGGACCCGTTCGTCCTCACCCCCGGCGACAACGAATGGACCGACTGCCACCGCGCGGCGGCGGGCGGTTACCTGCCGACCGAGCGCTTGCAGGCGGTCCGCCGGGTGTTCTACCCCAGAGTGGGACGCACCCTCGGCCGCCGCTCGATGCCGGTGCGCTCCCAGGCCCTCGACCCCCGGTATACGGACTACCGCGAGAACGTGCTCTTCACCAGCGCCAAGGTCGTCGTCGGCACCGTCCACGTCGTGGGCAGCCAGAACGACCTGGCACCGTGGGCCGAACTCCCCGGGGGCGACCGGCCCGACCTGCGCCTGGCGGAGTTCGAGGCCCGGAAGGCCGCCGCGCTCGACTGGATCGACACCGCCTTCGCTCGGGCCGCCCGTACCCGCGCTCCCGGCGTGCTGCTGATGATGCAGGCGGAGCCCACCGGCACCCCCGGCTTCGCCGACATCCGCGCGCGGATCGTCGAACGCTCCCGCGCCTTCGGCAAGCCGGTCCTGCTCGTGCACGGCGACGAGCACGCGTATGAGGTGGAGCCGGGCTATGCCGGGGTGGCCAACCTGACCCGGCTGGAGACCTTCGGCGACACCGCGGGCAACTGGCTCCGCGTCACCATCGATCCGCGCTCGCCTCAGGTCTTCTCCTGGCAGCCGCGGACGGTGCCCGCTCCGTGACCGTCCCGGAGATCGCCGAGCACCTGACGGCGATCTCCGGCCGGTTCCTCGCCCGGCGGCCATCGCGGAGTCGGCACCATCCGGCAGCGGACCGGGTCACATCTGGGTCACAGCTTCGGGCACCGCGCTGTGACCGTCCATTGGCTAGAAAAACACGGACGGAAGGTGATCACGAAAAGGAGAAGTGCGTGGCTGGTGACGGAGAATGGGACCGGCGTTCGCTGTTGCGGGGCGCCGTCGTGGTGGCCGGTGCCGCCGCGACCACACCGCTGCTGGGCCAGGCGGCCACGGCACGGGCCGACGGCGGTGACGCGGACGCGTTGTTCAAGGCCGGGAATTTCGAGAAGGCCGGCCGCGCGTACGAGGAGATCCTGAAAAAGGACCCCACTAACCTGCACGCGGCCCGCCGGCGCGGTTATGTCGGGCTCCTGGCCAACCGGTTCCCCGACGCTGAGAAATACCTCAAGATGGCCCTTCAGTTGGCACCCGGCGACAGGGACACCAACTACTACCTGGCTGACTGCTATATACGGCAGGACAAATTCTCTCTGTCCGCACCACACTGGCAGGCGATCGGCGAGGACGCCTACGCCAAGTGGTTCGCGGCGGTCCGCGGCGAGGCGTACCAGATCCACGGCGACGTCGGGCGGGTGCCGTTCCAGCAGATGGACCCGATGCCGCTGGTGGAGGCGTCGGTCAACGGCGGACCGCCGAAGCGCTTCGCGTTCTACACCGGCGCCCCGAACCTGGGCGTGACCGCGACGATGGCCAAGGAGGCCGGGCTGAGCCCCGTCGCCAGCCAGAAGATCGATTTCGAGGACGGCGCCGTATGGGCGCACTACGGGGTGCTGGACTCGTTCAAGCTGGGCGGTATCGAACTGCGCAACGTCCCCGTGGGCTGGTGGTCGACGGAGTCGGGCGAGGATGTCGACACCGAGAGCGACGGCATGATCGGCACGTGGGTCTTCTACCACTTGCTGACCACCTTCGACTACGCGGGCCGGTCGCTGATCCTGCGCCGCCGGACCCCCGAATCGGCCAGGAATGCGCGCGCCGCCGCCGCACGGGCGGGCGTCAAGCCCCTCCCGCTCTGGCTGGCCCGTGAGCAGTATGTGCACAGCAGAGGCAGCATCGCGGGCTCCGGCTCACGTGTGGTGGGTGTGAACTTCGGTGGACGGGGCGGCGAGAGCGCCGCGGTCGTGTTCGGCGAAACCGCCGAGCAGTTGCAGATCCGCACCGACCACGACCGTCCGATCGAGACGTTCGCCCAGAGCCACCCGGCCGTCACCTACCCCTGCTACCCGAAGGAGATCCGCCTCGGCGACGCCGTCGCCAAGGAGGTCTACTGCGAGACGAACCCGAAAGCCGTGCTCGCCCCCCATGGGTTCGACGTGCCGGCCGCCTTCTTCCACTGCTTCCACAAGCCCTACAACGTCACCCTCGACTTCACCGACATGAACCTCTACGTCGTCCGCGGCAAGGCCACCTGACCGACCTACCGCATAGGTGTCCCGTTCGCCGGGCGGCTAGCCGTTTTGCGGTGTCGCGATGCGGAGGCGCCGTTCGCCGTCCAGTACGACCGCGCACGGCAGGTTCAGCAGCGTCTCGGCCTGCCCGGCGATGATCGTCGTCGTGTCGGGGTGCGGGTCCCAGCGCGTCCACGTCCCGGGGGCGGTGGAGCGGGTCACCCAGACCTGCTGGTCGTTTCCGATGACCGCTATGAGGCAGCCCGCTGGGTCTGCGGGATCGGGCATGGTTCCGAGGCCGCCGCGGAGGCGGGCGTCGGCCGGCCGTCCGTGCCTCGTCCAGCTCAGGGGGCGTCCCCGCGCCCAGCGGAGGCGCCACACGTGCCCGCTCGGTGCGCCGAGGACCACGATGTCCAGGGCGTCGGAGTCCGCCGGGGCGGTCACGACGTGGACGCCGATCCCGGCGATGAGCGTCTCGGCCGGGTCGGGGGTGCCGAGGAGGTTCCATTTGAACGACCCGCCTCCCGACTCGGCCGAGTCGGCGATCCAGAGGTTCCCGTCCTTGGTGATGACGACGGCCGCCGGCAGCAGTCCCGCCAGGCCGATCGGGGCGGCCGCGCCCACGAACCTCGAGATCAGCTGCCCCTGCGGCCCGCCGCAGTCGATCCAGGGCAGGCCGCCCATGCCCGCGGGGTGCATCCAGATCCGCCCGTCGTCGGCCAGCGCGAACACGGTCGGCTGGCCGCCCGTCAGATCGGCCGGGAACGGCGCGGCGGCCGTCACGATCGACTTGCCGGGGGGAGCGCCGTGGGCGATCCAGGCCCAGCCGCCCCGGGCGCCCCTCATCGCCCACAGGCGCCCGTCGCCGTCGACCACGAACACCCAGGCCGGCGCGACGAATCCGGTGTCGATGTTGAAGACACCGGCGCCCTGGGCGCAGACCGCACCGGACGGGGGCAGGCCGTGGCGGGTCCAGAAGCCGCGCGAGTCGGAGAGGCCGGCGCCCGGGCTCCCCCACCGATCGCAACTCCACAGCGCGCCGTTCGCGTCGATGGCATGGACCACGACGCGGCGCTTGTCGTGAATATCGAGAGCGTCGGTGTAGGCCCCGACGAGCGAAGCCAGCGAACCGGGGCGGCCGTGCTCCTCCCAGCGCACGCCGGTGTCGTCCGACTCGAAGCTCCACAGGCCTGAGTCCGAGGACACGCCGGCGGTCCACACGCGCCGCCGCCCCGCCGCGGCGGTGAGGTCGAGCGCGGCGGCCGGGTCGACGGCGGCTTCGCGCGGTGCGGCTCCCAGGTCCGTCCAGGATCCGGTCAGCGTGCGCGTCCAGATGTGATCGGAGAAGGCGCTGGCGACGACGACCGGCTCGGCGCCGGGTCGCGGGTCCGCGCCCGGGTCCACGACCACGGCCGTTCGGATCAGGTCGGGGCCGGGCGCCTGGCCGAGGTCGGTCCACCGCCAGTCGCGGCCCGAGCCCGTGAGCACCATGGCGTTGTCGTCTCCCCCGACGACGGCGGCGCACGCCTGGAGGCGGCCGTCGGCGTCGCGGAAGCCGGCCGCCGACAGGGACTGGACGAACCCGGCGTCCGGGGGGATGCCGGGGTCGATCCAGGTCCAGAGCGAACCTTCGAGGACGGCGACCCGGAGGGCCTGATCCACGAAGGACTCGCGGTCTATGGTCAGGGCGAACAGGTGCGGCTGCGGCTCCGCCCCGGCCGCGACGGACGCGAGCGTCATCGCGAGTTCCACGCCGATCCAGTCGGCGTCCGTCGGGACGCGCAGCCAGGACGCGCCGGGGCCGGCGTCATGACGTGCCCACGGCCGTCCCGCCGCGCTGGTGGTCACGAGCGTGTGCCGGACGTCCGTGCCGTGCCGCGTGGTGGCCGAGACGATGTCGGACATGTTGAACTTTTCCAGGTCCGGGTCCGGGCCGCCGAGGCGGATCCACGGCCTGCGCCCCGCCCCGGCCGAACGCAGCCACGCGCGGGAGTCGCCCTTGCAGTCGCGGACGAGCACCGCCGGAGCGACGGCGCCCGATCCCCCGGCAGCGGGGAGCAGGGCCACGCCGAGCACGCCGACGGCTCCCGGTGCCCGCCCGGCGTGCTCCCAGCGCCAGCCGGCTCCTTCGCGTCTGCGCAGGTAGAGGTGGCCGCTGGAGGTGCCGGCGGCGATGAGCGCGGCGTCGCCGGCCGCCCGGGCCCAGGTGACCTCGCCGAGCCCGCCGAGATCGGTCCACCGGACGGGCGCCATCAGGCCCGCTCCCCGGTCGCGGCGGTCACGACGTGGACCCGCCGGTCCTCGTCCAGCACCACCGCGCACGGCTTGCCCAGCAGGACGGCCTTCCCCGCGATGACCGTGGCGGCGGTCTGCGGCGGGTCCCAGCGCGTCCATGTCCCGGGCTCGGTGGACCAGGTCACCCAGACCTGCTGGTCGTTTCCGATGACCGCGATGAAGCAGCCCGCCTCGTTCGGAGGGCGCACCGTCCCGACGCCGCCGCGGACGCGTGCGCCGGCCGGACGCCCGTACGCCGTCCATTGCCCAGGCTTTCCAGGCTCCCATCGGTGGCTCCACACCTGCCCGCTCGGTGAGCCGACGACCACGATGTCCACCGCCGGGGAGTCGTCCGCCACGGTCTCGACGCCGATCCCGGCGACGACCTTCTCGGCCGGGGACGGCATGCCCAGATCGCTCCACCGGAAGGAGTCGCCCTCCGGCACGCTGATCCAGAGGTGCCCGTCGCCGGTGACGACGGCGGCGACCGGCCGCGGCCCCGCCTCGCCCTCCGGGGCGGCGGCGCCCACGATCGCGAAGATCAGCTGGCCCTGCGGCACGCCGCGGTCGCTCCAGCGCCAGTCGCCCCCGGAGATGCGGCGCATCCAGAGGCGCCCGTCGTCGCCCAGCACGTGGACGGCGGGCGGGCCTCCGAAGAAGTCGACGCCGACCGGCGCGGCGCCGGTCCTGATCGGCCCGTCGGCGGGGGCGCCGTGGTCCACCCAGGACCAGGCGGCCTCCCCTTCCTCGTCGACGGCCGTCCTCGCCCAGAGACGCCCGTCGCTGCCGACCACGAACACCCAGGTCGGGCGGGGCTCGCTGCCCTCCATGTTGAGCACCCCGACGCCCACGGCGGCCGTGACGCCGGCGGCGGGCGGGCCGTGGTACGTCCAGGTGCCGGTGGGGTTGACGAAACCGTCGGGCCCGTTCAGCCACAGCTGGCAGCTCCACACCGCGCCGTACCCGTCGACGACGTGCATCATGTTCGGGCCGACCGAGACGCCCGGGACCGAGATCACCGGGGCGGGGCAGCCGTGGTCCTCCCACCGCACGCCGGCATCGTCCGACTCGAACGTCCACAGGTCGGACGCCCAGGACACGCCGGCCGCCCACACGCGGCGCCGCCCGTCCGCCGCGACGCCCTCGCGTGCGGTCGCCGGATCGACGACGGCGACGTCCTGCGGCGTGGTCCCGAGATCCGTCCAGGCGCCGGTGCGCGTGCGCGTCCAGATGTGGTGGCCGGCGCGGGCGATGACGACGGGCTCGTCGCCGGGCCGGGGGTCCGGCCCCTTCGCCGCGACGACGGCCGACGCGGGCGCGTACTGGGCGGGCGGCCGCCCGAGATCGGCCCACCGCCAGTCCCGGCCCGAGCCGGTGACCATGCCGACCTTCCCGGTGATCATCTGCCGCACGACCGCGCACGCCCGGAGCCGGCCGCCGCCGTCGCGGACGCTGGTCGCAGATAGCCCGCCGGTCTGCAGGGCGCCCCCTGGCGCCGGGCCGCCCAGATCGATCCAGGTCCAGGCGGAGTCCTCGAGGACGGCGACCCGGAGGCGGGACCCGGCGCCCCCGGGCTGCTGGGCCAGGGCGAAGAAATGCGGCTCCTCCCCGGACGCACCGGACACGAGCGCCGTCGCGAGTTCCACGGCGACCAGCCCGCCGCCGGGCGTGAGCCGGGACCAGGTCGCGCCGGGTTCGACGCCCGGGCGTATCCACGGCCGTCCCGTGGCGCTGCTGACCACGAGGGCCGTGGCCCCACGCGAGGTGCTGACAGTGATGTCGCCGCATTCGGCGAGGAAGGGCAGGTCCTCGTCCGGTGCGACGCCGCCGAGAGCGATCCACGGCGCGGCCCCCGCCTGGCCCGGGCGGTACAGCCAGACCCGGAGGTCGTCCCCGACCACGACCGGTGTGACCGCGTTCGATCCCTCGACGGCGAGCAGAGCGGCGTCGAGCACCTCCACCGCGCCGGGCGGAGTCCCCGCGTGCTCCCAGCGCCACCCGGCTTCCGTGCGTCTGCGCAGGTAGAGATGGCCGCTGGACGTGCCGACGGCGATGACCGCGGCGTCACCGGACGCCCGCGCCCCGGTGACCTCGCTCGGGCTTCCGAGCCTGCTCCACGCGGCGCGCGCCATCAGCGCGTCCGTTCGCGGGGAGGCGTCGTCGAAGGAACCTTCATCGTGGGCGGGCCTCTCTCGGCTGCGGGGTCAACGGATCGTGTAGCGGACGATGAGATAGGGGTCGGCGTCCCGGTCGCGCCGCACGACGGCGTCGTCGGCGGGCACGGCCAGGGTGAACGCGCCCTCCGCGGCCAGTTGGGCGTTGAGCGCGGGCAGCGCGTCGGCGCCCACCGGCGACGGCCCCCGGACGAGGTCGTCGCCGGCGATCCCGTACAGCTCGACCGCGTTCAGCGTGATCGCGGCGGACTGGGTGAGGTACGGGAACCAGCCCTTCTCGATCCGCAGCGGGAGATCCTCTTCGCCCGCCGCGAACGCCGCCCAGTCCGTGGGGAAGTCATGGCGCAGGCTGAACGACCGCGCGAGGGTCCTTTCCTGCGCGGCCGCGAAGCGCTCGCGCAGATCGGCGGCGACGGCGTCGGCCCGCACCCCCGCGCGGGCGGTGTAACCGATGTGCAGGACGGCGTCGGAGATGGTCGTGTAGTCGAACGTGCGCAGGTCGGCGGGCAGGCTCAGCGTCCACTCGCTGATGGCGCCCGCGCCCTCGAACGGCAGGTAGCGGTCGTCGCGCGCGTTCGCGTCGAACAGCCCGGCGTCGCGGACGGCGGTGCTGGTCACGACCGACTCCAGCGCGCCGGGGTAGTCCAGGAACCGCGAGTCCTCGCCCGGGAGCCGCGCGTACCGGCCGTCGATCAGCCCGGGGTCGCGCCGGAGGGAGCTGCGCCGAAGCGACAGCGTGGCCGCGACCGACGTGTAGGGGCCGGTCACGGCGGGCAGGCTGAGCGCCACCGTGCGGACGCGGCGGAAGTAGTGCCCGGGCACTTCCAGGTCGTACAGCCATTCCGGCACGGTGAACTGGCACGTCCCGCGGGACCGCAGTTCGAGCAGGGCCAGCGGGTCGAGCATGCGCAGCGAGACATGCGTGGTCAGTTCGAGCTCGCGCCGGTTGTTCTCCAGGTAGGCCAGCTGCAACCGGACGAGGTCGTGGTGGAGGCGTTCCCCGGCCTGCAGCCCGCGGCGGCCGGTGTCCCAGTGCGAGAAGCCGATGAAGGTCGTGTCGTCGAGCTCGGGACGCATCAGCTCCCGCTTGACCGCCTGCTCGGCGGCGCGCGCGACGTCGACGGCCATCCGGTAGCACTCGGCGAAGCCGCGCGCGACCTCGCCGCGCAGCCACGTGTACAGCTCGGTGTTGGTGTCCTTCGAGGCCAGGAACGCGTCCACCTCCTGGGCCCGCTTGATCTGGTCGCCCGCGGAGTCGTAGTCGCGCCGCGCGACCTGCTCGTGCACGAGCGCGGCGATGAGCTGCCGCCCGTTCTGCATCAGCTCCAGCGCGGCCTGGTTGCTCTGCTGGACGAAGTCGAGGTCCCTGCGCTGGTAGCCGGCGATCTTGGCGGCCCGGCCGCCCTCGTAGACGTCCTGGTCGGCGGCCCCGCGGGTGGCGGAGGCGAGCGTCCGCCCGACGGCCGACAGCAGCGGCCCGCCGAACTCGACGTGGCCGCCGACGCCGAACGGCTCGATGTCGACGCCCATGTTCGGCAGCATGCCGAGCACCCCGTACATGATGTCGATGTCGGTGGCCTCCCGCTGCTTGTCGCGGGCCGCCGGCATGTGGATGTTCAGCTCGGCGTACTCGTTGGCGATCAGGTCCAGCGATCCCTGGCTCTCCGCGCCCGCCTGGACCTGCGGGTCGCCGTCCCTGGCCAGGCGCGGCGCCGGGCGGCTCTCCTGCGCGATCGCGGTGGCGTACCGCCCGACGAGCCGCTGGTGCACCTCGGCGAAGTTCGCCTCGGTCACGGGCAGGCGGGTCAGGCCGACCTCGCGCAGCTTGTCGACCTCGGACTCGGGGCGTCCGAGCAGCAGCTGGAAGTGCCGGTAGCGGGCGAACGTGACGGCGCGCGAGCGCAGCAGCGCCTCGGTGTTCGCCTCGGCCTCCTTCCAGCCGAGGAAGCGGACGTCGCGGGCGAGCCGCGCCATGTCGATCTCGTGGCCCTGCCGCAGCCGCGCGAGCTGCTCGCCGTCGCGCCTGTCCATGGCGGTCAGCATCGCGGCCCCGGCCGACTTGACCTCCGCCGTGATCTCCAGCGCCTTCTGGATCAGCAGCGCGGCCCGTACCGGCGAGGCGGGCGCCCGGGTCCCGGCGACGGCTCCGGCGATGTCGACGCCCGCCGCGGTGGCGCGGGACAGCAGGCCCGGATCGAGGGCGGGCGCGAACAGCGAGAGCCTGCGCACGGCCCCGGTGATGTCCTGGCAGTTGCGGATCTTGAACAGCCGGTCGGCGACGGTGTCCCAGTAGCCGACCAGCCGGTCGTTGCGCGGAACGCAGAAATAGAGGCTGCGCCCGATGCCGAGCAGCGCGGTCCCGCCGGTGCCCGCCCCGGGCGCCCCGGGCGGCGGCGTCCGGGCGAACGGAAGCTGGTTCTCCAGCTCCACCAGCGCGTTCGAGAACGCGCCGAGCCCGGCCTCCTTGAGCCGGCGGTAGCTCATCCGCGGCGCGGACCGGTGCCGGGGCACCTCCGCGGGACGCGGGCCGAGGATGTTCCCGGCCAGCACGTACAGCTGGGTCGCCTCGTTGACCGATTCGGCGGTGTCGAGGCGGAACAGGCTGTCGCCCCAGGCGATGAGGTTCTCCAGGTACTTCATCACCACGTAGTACTGGTAGGCGACCACGCGGGTGCGGGCCACCCGGTGCGGCCTGAACGGTTCGCGGCGCAGCGCCTCGTAGCTCAGCGCCGCCGAGGCCAGCAGGATCCGTTCCTCGGGGCCGAGCTCGGACGGCGGACGGCTCAGCACGGCCACCAGCTCGTCCACCCTCGGCATGTCGCCCGGCCGCGGATTGCGGAACCGCACGAACTTCCAGAACCGGTCGGGCACGGGCGTACCGGTGTCGGTGTTGGTCGGGTCGAAGACGTGGTGGAACCAGCGCTGGGCCTCGGCGAAGCGCTGGTTCTTGCTCAGGTGGACGGCGATGGTCACCGGCGCGTGGAAGAACAGCTCCCAGTTGTAGACGGAGTACGGGCCGGCCTCGCCGACGTCGATGTTCTTCGGGGACGAGGTGACCTCGAAGCTCGCGTCCCCGCCGGGCGCGGCCGGGTCGTTCGGCTTGTAGATCTGGCCGAAGAACGGCTCGGAGACCTGCTGGACCGCCAGGTCGAGCAGCCCGTCGACCGACTGCTGGTTCAGCCGTTCCACCAGCATCCCCACGTACGGGTGGAAGTGGTTCTCGAACACGAAGGACTTCGTGTCAGCCATGGCTGAGCCTCTCGACCTCGAACGTCTCGAATGAGGGGAACACCGGCGGCGCGACCAGCGGCCCGGGGAAGAGCCCGAACGGCTGCGGCGGCACCGGGTCGGTGGGGTCGGGATGGACGTAGAACACGTGCCTGCGGTCCTGGAAGAAGAACGGGGCCCGGTGCGGGTCCTTCAGCCGGTGCATCGGGCCGATGGCCTGGTAGGGCGACTGGGCCTCGCCCAGGACCGCGAGCTGGTGGAACGGGTCGTCGCTGTAGCTGACGATGAGCGGGCCCGTGGTGGAGAACTGCCGGTCGGCCGGGAAGCCCGGCGAGCCGATGGTGTCGTCCTGTTTGCGGACCGGCAGGCTGTGGGTGGTGTAGAGACGGAAATGGGAGTTGCCCGTCCCGCCCGGGCTGGGGTTGAGCACGATGATGCCGAGGCTGTCGCGGACGCCGGTGCCGTCGGCCCTGATGTCCGAGGCCAGGCTCAGCGTCAGCGGATCGCCGATCACGCTGAACTCGGCGCCCAGGTCGATCGGCCGGTCGGGGTCGGACGTGCGCGGCGACTGCCACCGGCCGTTGTAGTACTCGCTCCAGAACAGGCTCACGGTCAGGGACGCCGTCGGGCGGAGGGTCAGGTCCCGCAGGGCCAGGTCCGCCAGCCGGGTCTGCTTCGGGGTGTTCGCGGCGAACTCGCCGGGCCGCCTGCCGTCGGGCTGCTTGGAGACCTTCAGCCAGAACAGCAGGAACCGGCCCTTCCAGATGACCGGGAGCACGGGGTCGTCCGGGACGTCGACGTTGACCCGCTCCCACGGCCGCCAGGTCCCGTCGAGGGTCCGGTGGAAGTAGGCGCGCTTCGCGCCGGACGTGCGTCCGATGACGTGCACCACCGGGTCGGGGACGCCGGTGCCCGCGGCGACGCGCTCGTCGACGTGCATGCCGGCGATCTCCAGGTTCGCCACCTCGTCGAGCCGCTCCAGGTAATGCCCGAGCGCGGTGGCGGCGGCCTGGTCGGTGATGTCGGACTGGAGCAGCTCGGACTCCAGCTCCCGGAAGAACGGCGACTTGTCGTCGCGCAGATCGGGGTCGAGCCAGTTCTCCGGGAAGAGGAACACCCTGCGGTTGGCCTCCCAGATCCGGTAGCGCTTCATCGCCTCCCAGCGCCGCGGATCGACCGCCTCCGGCGGGACGTCGGGTTCCAGGTTGAGCAGCAGCCGCGCGACGAACAGCTGCACCGTCGAGATCGCCTGGGCGATGCGGGACGTCGTCATGCACGGGTCCATCTGCACGTCGACGAGCAGCTTCTCGTAGAGCTGGTCGGGGGAGGTGAACCCGCCCGTGACCTCGTCGGCGTCCAGGTCGGGGTCGGGGTTCTCCAGGTGCAGGACCCGCGCGACCAGCGCGTCGCGGGCCGCGCGGCGCAGCTCGTTGTGGACGGGGCGCACCGCCTCCGCCCACGCGGCGTCGTCGTGGCGTGCGCGGATGCCGTCCCGGACGTCGCGGACGTCCTGCGCCGACGGCGTGGTGCGGATCGTCCTGCCGAGCGTGCTCACCGGAAGCGCGACCTTGCCGACCAGGTCCAGGACGTCGGCCACCCGGCCCAGGCCGTCGACGCCGCGCAGCGCGACGCCGTCCAGCCCCAGGTGGGCGGCGGCGTCGGCCACGATCGGCGGCGTGACACCGCTGAGCGCCGCGACCACGTCGGGCGGCGGGGCCGGTGCGGAGCCGTCGAGCAGGTCGATGATCGCGGTGTCGGTGACCGCCCAGCGCTCGCACAGCCGCCGGTACCGGGCGAGGCCGGCGACGGCCCGCACCAGCGTCTGCGAAGCGGCGGCACCCGCCGGGGCCGGAACCGCCGAGAGCCAGCCGCTGCCGCCGATCCGATGCTCCGGTGAGCGGGCGAAGAAGCGCAGCTCGCGGATCGAGAGCCCGAACGCGGCCGCCAGTTCGAGGGCCGCCAGCAGCCGCCGGTATCCGCTGGTGAACGCGGCGACCGCGTCCGCGGGGCAGCACGCGGCGCCGGGCAGCACCACCTGGGCGACCCCCTCGGCCCGCCACCGCAGGCTCAGCCTCGCGTTCAGCTCGGTGGCGGTCAGTTCGAGCCGCACCGGGCGACCGGCGACGAGATCCACCGGGGCCGTCGCCGTCCAGGTCCCGCCATCGCGCCGCAGCGGGACCGCCCGGCCGTCGGCCTGGAGGGTGACCGCGGAGCCGTCCGACTCGATCGACAGCACGTAGGCGCCCGAGACGGGCGGATCGACGAACGCGGCCCAGATCCCGCTGAGCGGTCCGTTGGGGATTCCGGCCGCGTCCCGCAGCGCGGCCGCGCCCGGACCGTAGTCGGCTCGCGGGGCGAGCGCGGTCCGTGCCGGGGCCCCGGCGGCCGGGCCCGCCACCGGGCCCGCCCAGAAGCGCGCGCTCAGGCCGGTGGCGGTCACGGCGGCCAGGTCGTCGCCCACCGATCGCGGCGCCGCCGACCCCGGCAGGGCGGCGGCGTCATGGACGAACGCCGCGAGGTCACCGGGGTCCGTGCCGGTCGCGGCGCCGAGCACCTCGCCGAGCCGGCGGCGTCGCAGGGCGGGCAGCAGCGCGTCCAGCAGGGCCTCCCCCAGGGCGGCGCGCCGGGCCTCGCCGCCCGGGTCGGCGGGGTCGTCGGGCGTCGCGGACCAGACGCGCCAGCGCTCCGCCAGGACCGGGTTGGCGCGGAGCAGCGGCAGGTACTCGGCCTGCCCGGCGTTGACCAGCCGCGCGACGGCGTCGGCCAGGCCCGCCGGGAGGCCCGGCAGGGCCGTGACCTCGGCTGCCGCCTCCGGGGTCAGGACGCCGCGATGGATCAGCAGCGAGCGGGCCGCGTCGTAGGAGAGGCGCGGCGCGGCCGCGAGCACCGGGCCCGCGAGGGACGGCTGGTCCTGGTGGTAGGCGGTCGTGTAGGTCGAGACCCCCGCGAGCAGGCCGAGGAACGCGTCGCCGACATCCGGCGGGAACACCGAGGTCAGGACGGTCCGCAGCGCCGCCTCGCTCCACTGCCCGCCGCCCGGCGCGCGGTGGTCGGCGAGCGCGGTGCGGACCGGGCGGAGGACGTCCATGACCGCCCCGTCCGGGACGGTGTCCGTGCCGAGCGCCAGCGCCGTGAGGCGTCCGACGGGGAGGCCCGAGCCGCGGATCGACCGGACGAGGCGGATCAGCTTCAGGAAGTCGGGGTCGGGCCCGTCCAGCGGCGCGAAGGGCTGCCAGCCGGTCGCCTCGATCAGGCTGACCAGCTCGGTCACCCCCACCCGCAGGACGCGGGCCAGGTACCCGTAGCGGTACAGGAGGCTGATCGAGGCGACCGACAGCGGAGTGGCGGGGCCGGCGCCCGCCGCGCGCACGACGACGGCGAACTCGCCGGCGGTGAGCTTCAACGCGGCCTGGAGGGCCGGGGCGTGGTCGAGCAGCTTCGCGTCCGGCCGTGCCGGTGGGCCGCCGTCCGGGCCGGGGCCGAACACCGGGTCCGCCCCGAGCAGCGTGGAGGTGAGGAACAGCGTGCGGTACGGGGCGTCCGGGCCGCGCTCCCCCAGCGGCGCGAAGCAGCCGAGCAGCCAGGGCAGGTCGTCGCCGGCGTCGAGCCCGAGCAGGTCCACGGCCTCCAGCAGGTGCCCGAGCCGGATCAGGACGGTGTCGAACCCGGTGTCGAGGGCGCGCCGGACCTCGGCGGCGGACGCCGTGACCGGGATCGGGGCGGGCCAGAGCGCGGCGACGACGTCGTCCGTGCGCTCGATGCTCCAGCCGAGCCGGGAGCGCAGCCGGGCGAACCGCGCGATCGCCAGCAGGTCGACCGCCCGGAGCCGGTTGCGCGCCGGGTCGGGCAGCGCCCGCCGCAGCTCCAGCGACGCGAACCCGCCGGTCGAGTCGCCCGCCGGGGGCTCCGCTCCGGTGGGATCGGTGAGCACGACGAGGTTCATGATCCGGTCGTGCCGGGCGGCGAGCCAGGCGACGACGTCCCCGCCGAACGGCGCGGTGTCCAGGCCCGGCGGCAGCATCGCCCGGAACTGCGCCGGGGTGATCGTCCCGGCGCGCAGCGCCTGGATCGCGGGAAGCCCGACGCGCAGGGCGCTGAGGGGGACGAGCAGGGCGGCATCGGGGTTGACGAACCGCGTCCGGACGAGGCTCACGATCTCCGCCGGGCTGATGCCGAGACGGCGGGCGAGCCGGCGGGCGTTCCCCACGCCTACGACGAGCTGCGCCTCCGTCACCCGCGCCGGGTCGTCGCCGTAGAGCGCCTGCGGGGTGACCCCCGGCCCGCACAGCACGTCCCGTTCGGCGGGGCCGACGCCCACCCGTTCCCGGACGATGTCGCTCCGCGACCGGCCGCCGGCGTCGTCGGCGGCGAGCACGGACATCGCGTCGGCGAGCGTCGACTCCACACGGGCCAGGTAGGCGCGCAGGGCGGCGAGGCGCTGGTCCCACGGCAGCGGCAGCGGGTATGGCAGGGCGCGCAGGGCCGTGTAGGCGGCCTCGTCCACGAACTGCGGCGACGCGAGCAACTCGGCCGTGCTGGTGCCCGGCGCCACGTCGTGGCCCCGGTATCCGTCGATCGAGGCGTGCACGACGACGTGCTCCAGGATCTCGTTCACCAGATCGACGTACGGCAGCTCGACCTCGGTGTTCTCGCAGCTCAGCGCGATGTGCTGCAGGTCGGGCCGGCGCTGCAGCAGGACGTCGAGCGGCTTGCGGCCGGTGGGCGCCGGTGGTTCGACGTCGAGGAACTCGAGCAGGTCGACCAGGTAGGCGGCCGGGCTCAGGACCGACTCGCAGTGCTCGCAGGCGCCGGTGTCGCCGGGCCCGAACAGCGTCTCCAGGTTCGGCAGCCTCCGCACGGCCGCCAATCCCGCGGTCTCGGCCACGGCGAGGGCCCTGGCCCCGGGGCCGGTCAGGGCGGCCGGTCCGCCGCGCGGTACCGCGAACACCTCGGGCGCCGCCCTGCCGACCAGGAAGCTGGTGGCCGTGGCGAGGGCGGCGCTGTGCACCTGGTCGCTGCGCCGGAACGTCTCGCGGGCGGCGTCCTCGCCGCCGAGCGCGGACCCGAACCGCGCGGCGAACGCCTCCTCGCCGTGCAGCGCCACCTCGCGGGCGGAGCCGATGCCGAGCGCGCGCAGCCCGCGCACCGCCTCCGGCGTCGGGGCGACGGCGACGACCCGCTGGAGGGCGGCCACCTCGTCCCGTACCGGGGGCGCCAGCTCGATCGCCCGCTCGCCGAGGAAGTCGTCGATGGGATGGACGGCCAGCTCGAACCGGTCGTGGTGTTCGGCGAGGAAACCGGCCACGGCGCGGCCGGTCCCCTCCGGGCCGCCGACCGGGAGCGTCCCCTCGGCCACCTCGGCGCCGAGCACGGCGGTCGGATGCCGCAGCCGCAGCTCCTCGGCCAGAAGCCGCGCGTAGGCGTCGCGCCGGGCGTCCTCGTCCTCGCCCGGGACGTCGTCGGGAACGGGCACGTCGGCGGTGAGGTCCTGCCGCCATCGCTCCGCCCGGTGGTACCCGGCGGCCACGAGGTCGCCGACCCGCGACGGGGCGGGACCGTCGTGGAGCCTGGCGATCAGCGGGGCGTTGTTGCGGGTCAGGCCGGCGAGCGCGCCGTCGAGTTCCAGGCGGTCGGCGCCGTCCGGGAACTCCTCGCGCACCCGCGACCACAGGGCCTCGGGCGCGCCGCGGTGCTCGCGGTAGATCTGGGCGAAGCGGTGCCGGTCGGCCTCGTCGGGCAGGGCCGGGCGCAGCAGGTCGTCCAGGCGGCCGTCGCCGGCCCCGCCCGGCAGGTCGAGGACGGCCCGGCCGGCGAGACCGCGGACCGCGTCGAGGCTCGCCGGGACCTCCGCCGCCAGCTCCGGCGCGATGATCCCCTGCTCGGCGGCGCGCGACCAGACGGTCTCGATCACCTCGGCCGGCGCGAGCGCCCACAACCGCGGGCCCGCGGGCAGCCCGGCCCGGTAGAGGGCGTAGTGCAGCGGCGCGGGGATGCCGGTGCTCGCGGCCTCCCGGTCGGCGAGCGAGGCCATCGCGACGGCGCGGGCGTCCCATCCGCTCTTGGCGGCGGCGAACGTCACGTCCCGGCGTTCGGTGTTCTCCACGAACCCGGCCAGGCCGATGCCGTCTCCGCCCGCGCCGTTCCCGCCCGCGTCGGCCAGCCCGCGCGCGATGTCGGCGACCAGGCGGCTGTGCTCGTCGAGGACGGGCACCGCGTCCGCCGGGACCTCGACGTCGACCAGCTCGCGCGGGCCCGCGTCGAAGCGCGGCGCGGAACGGGCGAGCACCCCTCCCTCCGCCGCGGCTCCGCGCCGTCCGGCGCCGTCGGCGGGCCTCCGGACGACCCGCACGACGAGGTCCAGGCTCGCCCCGGGGCCCGACCGGACCGGCTCCGGATCGTAGGCCAGCGCAAACCCGCCGTCCGGCCGGACCTCGGCCGTGCCGATCGGGTGCTCGCCGCCCAGCCGCAGGTCGACGACCTCCACGGCGACGCCCGCGGTGACGGGAGACCCCGCGTCGTCGCGCACCGTCCCGCCGATGTGGAAACTCGTCCCCGCCGAATCGGACGCCGTCACGAAACCCACCGCCTCAATTTCGTCTCCACTAGTCCGTGAGCCATCCGGCGAGTTTCCAGCCGAGGGTCTGGGTGTGTGCCGGCTTGCTGGGATCGGCCCAGATCCTGGAGACGAGCTTGTCCTGCGCGCTCAGCGCGTCGCCCATGATCCGGCCCGGGGATATCTCCGTTCCCAGGTATTTCTTCGAAAGGGCGGCGCTCCCTTCCTGAATGGCGACCCCGGCCGCCGCCCCGAGCGCGAAAGCGCCGACGACATGCGGAGCGGCCGCCACTCCTTCGGCGACTCCCATGCCTCCCACACCGGCACCGAAGCCGACACCGCCGGAGGTGACGCCCGTCACGAGACCCGCGCCGCCCGCCGCGATGTCCGTGGCCGCCGCCGCGACGCCGGCGCCGCTCGCCACCGCGCGCCCGTAGTCGCGCGCCTTCAGGTCCGCCTTCAGCTCCTTGATCGCGAGGAGCCCGCCGACAACGGTCAGACCTCCCCTGCCCAGCCCCTTGACGAGGCCCAGCTCCGCGGCGCCCCGCATGCCGGCCCGGCCGAGGATCGGCGTCCGCGCGCTCGGAAACGGGGTGCCGACCCGTCGCGACCCGGCCGGAATGTGCTGCCGAGACGTCGCCGGACGAACCGCGGAACCGGGGTGATGGCCCTTCGTCGTACGGGCGTAGCCCTTGTTCTTGATGCCTTCGACGAGCTTGTCCCGGATCTTGCCGACCATGCTCCTGATCGAGCCGGACCCCTTGAGGTTGTCGGCCGCCTTCTGCGGTCGTACATATGCCGCCTGCCCGGGTGGTGTGGTCGCGAACTCGCTTCCGAATTCATGGGCGGCATGCGCCTCTTTCGCGGGTCTTCCCGTTGCCGTGTGATAGAACGACTGGATTTTCTCCCGTATCTTCGGGGTCACCCCGGACGTCTTCTCCGTGGCGGTCACCTTGAGCCGGAGGAGGAATTCCGTCGGCAGGATCTCGCCCACGCGAACGCCCTGTCCCGGTTCGGCCGCGAATCCCGTGGGGTCCGCCAGCAGCACCGGGTTGCCCTGCGCGTACTGGAAAAGGTTCACCCCATCGATGAGCCCGCCGGGGTCCGGAGAACACCAGCGGCCGATCCACGGCGCGTAGTAGCGGGCGCCGAAGCGGTAGAGGCCGCTTTCCTCGTCGCGTTCTTTGCCGGTGTAGCGGAAACGCCTGGGCGTTTCGGTTTCGCTGCGGCAGGCGGAATAGGCGATCGTGCCGTACGGGTGGTACTCCTCGTAGGAGACGATCCGGGCGTCGGCGTCGAGTTCCAGGACGACCGAGCCGAGGTGGTCACCGAGCTGGAAGCGGACGAGCCGCGCCGGGGACGGGTCCGGGCCGACGAGGTGCGTGCGGCTTTCGATCGTCGCTACGCGCGACGCGTCGTCCATCAAATGGAGCGTCTGGCGTTCCAATGTGAGGGCACCGGCCGTCCTGACCCGGAATATTTCGCAGCCGCCCAGGTAGATCCGTTCTTCGATCAGCCCGGGTGCCTTCTCGCGTACTTTGCGCACGCGCTGCCCGGCGGCGTCATAGGCGTAGAAGGCCCGGGCCCCGCCGCCGAGGTCGACGCCTCGGAGCCGGTCGTCGTCGTCCCATTCCAGGGACGCCGGATGAGGCAGCGCGGTCATGTTGCCATTGGCGTCGTGCTGGTACCTGGCGCTGTATCCGGGCGCGGTCACATAGTCGGGCAGGTCTTTCGGATCGCCGGGCAGGCTGGTGGCCATCAGGCGGTTGCCGTCGACGGCGTACTGGTAGCGGCGGTGCCAGACGGCCGGGCCGGGCGAGTCGAGATTCGGGCCCTCGTGGTGGCGCATCCCGAGGATGTTGCCGACGCCGTCGTAGGTGTACGTCTCTATGTAGTTGCGCAGAGCCTGGCCGTCGTTGGGCAAGGTCCGCACCGTCCACGGGCCGGGATCGTGGCCCACCTGCGCGTCTCCGCCGCGGTGTTCCCGGCCGCGAGCCGCGACGAGGCGGTAGAGGGCGTCGTAGCGGTACTCACCGCCCGGGGCGACCACCTGCCGGTCATGGAAGACCAGGTCGTTGGCGCCGTCGCGGACGCCGGTGATGTTCCCGACCGGGTCGTGGTCGTACGTGAGGTCCTGCAAAACGTCACCGCCGCGCCGCGTGGTGAGACGCCGCAGGCGGAACGTGAGCGGGTCGTAGTCGTAGGCGGTCTGGACGCCGTTGCCGTATTCGACGAGGACGCGCTGGCCTCGCGCGTTGTAGTCAACGGCGCCGACGACGCGCTGGGTCGCGCCGCCCGGGTCGAGCGGCGCGGGCGGCTCGTCCGCCTGGTCGAGCCAGGCGTCCAGCCGTTCGAGCAGCCCTGCCTCGTTGTAGCCGGGCCGGGTGACGCTGACGGTCGTTCCCTGCCGGTCCGAATGCGGCGCCACCTCCTGGACGGGACGGTTGAGCGCGTCGTAGACGGCGGCGCCGGTGAACGCCTCCGCTTCCAGGAGCGCGTCGATGGCGGGATCGGGCTCCTCAGGCCAGTCGACCTCGGACCGATGGTCGGACAGCAGCCTGCGGGTGCCGCGCAGCAGATTGCCCTTGAAGTCGTACGCCTCGCTGACCAGGACGCCCGAGCCGTCGAAGACCTTGTGTACACGACCCCGGTGGTTCGCTCCCTCACCGGCCGCCTCGCCGTAGACGGTCCGCTGGACGCAGCGCTCGCCCTCCGTACCGGCGACGAAGACGGCCAGGGGCCGGCGCAGCACGTCGTAGCTCGTGCGCCGCTGGAGGCCGCGGCCATCCCAGGACCGGATCGGGTTGCCGGTCACGTCGAGGAGCGTCCACCGCTCGCCCGCGTCGGGGCTGCGGGTGTGCACGGTGTTTCCCGCCATGTCGAAGGCGCTGCGCGCCACCGTGATGCCGCGGGCGTCGGTGACCGCACGCCGGTTGCCTTCGATGTCGAGGTCCGTGCGGGTGGGGAGGTCGCCGCCCGGCCCGTTGTCCGCCACGGTCAGGAACGTCCGTCCGAGGCTGTCGGAGAAGGTGAGCCCGGGCGTCGCCGCGTGCTCGGCGGCTCTCCTCGCGGCGTTCTGCGCGGCCGCCTGGTCGGCGGGCGTCGTCCCGTGCGTTCCGCCGATCCGCCGTTCGAACCACGTCCGCCAGGTGGCGGGACGGTCTGCGAAAAGACCGCGGACGATCCCGGCGACGTCCGGGTCGGTCCGCGGATCGAGCAGGACGGTGTCGTTGGGATCCCAGTTGGCCTGCCGCCACGGGTCGAAGACGACCTTCTCGTAGGTGTCCTCGGGCCGCAGTGTGACGACGACACGTCCCACCGGGTCGTAGCAGAGCACCGGCGAGATGCCCGCGTCGGTCAGCTCCGGTTCCTCCTCGCACAGATGGGTGGAGGAGAAGAACGGTTCGTACTGGCGGACCGGGTTTCCCTTGTTGTCGTAGACCGTGCGGCCCTGGCCCACCCACCTGCGGGCGACCGGGACCGGGAGGCCGCCGTCCCGCAGCGGGCCCGGCCGGATGTCACCGGTGGGCCGCGGCGGATCGCCCGCCTCCACCGGGAGGTCCGCGTCACGGACCGGCGCCGCGCCAGGCTCGGCGGGGACCTTGGTCTGCACCTGCCGTCCGAAACCGTCGGAATAGCCGACCACGACCTGGACGCGCGACCCGCCCGCGGGGGCGGGTTCCCCGGCGTGGACCTCGCGGGTCAGCGCCGCGGCGAACGGCGGCTGCCCGCAGCGCGCGAAACGGTGCAGGTCGTAGACCACCCGGCTGGTGGCCGAGCCGAGCAGCGCCGCGGAGCGGCCGTGCGGGTCGGCCGCGAACGCCTGCAGCGCCGGCAGATCGGGGTCGGCGAACTCGTGATCGGCGGCGAACGCGGCCAGGGAGTCGCCCAGATCCTGCGTGGCCTTTCCCCTGACGGCGGTCGCGACGACGAGCCCCAGGCAGTCGAACGCGGCCTCGCCGCGGTTGCCGTTCGGGTCGGTGACCTGCCGCGCCGCGAGGACCCGGTAGTCGTGCACCGAGCGGACGGTGTTGCCCGCCGGGTCGCGGGTGTGGGCGAGCTGGAGGTGGTGGGCGTCGTAGCCCACCACGGTGGCCTCGCCGAAGGCGTCGGCGAAGCGGTGCGGGAGGAAGAAGTGTTCGCGGGCGAAGGCCAGCTCCTGTGCGGCGAACGGCCTCTCCTGCCCGGGTGAGGCCGGGCCGTCCGGGTGGAGGTAGACGCGGCCTGACGGGATCCACCAGCCCGGGTCGCCGTCGAGCCTGACGTATCCCCCTTCACCGTTGAGCAGGGCGGTGGGATCGGCGGGCAGCAGGTCCTGCCCGGCTCGGCGGTACACGCTGGTGAGCAGGCCGGGAGTGTAGGCGAGGCGGTACGTCTCGCCGGGCAGCGCGCGTGGCTGCAGCTCGCCGGGAGGCAGCAGGCCGGTGAGATCGTCCGAGCGGAAACGGGTGCGGACGTGTTCGATCAGCCGCCGGTGCGGGCCGGGGGTCGTGATGCCGGTGTGGTCGACGTCCTCGTACGGCAGTTCCCTGCCGGGCGCGGCGGCCTCGTCCAGGCGGGTCCGCAGTTCGTCGAAGGTGAACAGTGGGGTGACCCTGCGGCCGGTCCCGTCGGTGGCCGGTGCAGTCGGCGTCACTTGGAGCAACTCGTACGTCCGGGTCGCGCTCGACAGCGGGACGTGGTGTGCGCCCGGCTCGTCCACCGGGCTGGTGTAGTCAGTCTCCGTGCAGGTGAGCAGGGGTTTCCGCTGTTTCGCGTGGTCGGCGTCGGTGAGGACTCGGTGCGGGTCAGGGGCCCGCCTGCCATAGGCGATCGAGGCGGCGCGCCGGACGTTTCCGAAGACGTCCACGTCCAGCGTCACGGCATGACTGACCCGGGGGTCGGCGAAACGGTCGCCGTCCGGCCCGTACAGGGCTCGCTCGTAGTGGAACTCGACGCTTTCCCTGGGGTGGGTGAAGAAAACGGCGTGCCGGTTGCTGGGGACGCGCGGTTGCAGCAGCTCCAGGGTGTAGTTGCGCTCGGCGACCCGGTACGGACGGCGAGCCGCCTCGGTGCCATCGAGGGCGTAGATCTCTTCTCGCAACACTGAGCCGCGCAACGCCCGGCAGGCTTCTCGCCGCTCCTCCGCGCTCAGTTTCCACGGCGGTCTGGACCCGTCCGGCCTGAGCACGGTCGTGGGCAACACGGTGTCTTTGAGGAGCATGGTGTCTTTGAGGAGCATGGCATCTGCGAGGGGCATGGCATTCTGCCCCGAAGCGCCCGGGCCGGGGAGATCGGGGGCGGGGGCGCCCTCCCGGTAGTACCCGGCGGCGAAATGGCCGCTGATCCGGTCGGCGTCGACGTGGGCGCCGGTGTGGAACCAGGTGCGGGTGAGCACCGGCGGCAGATCCGTGGCGGGGTCTTCGTTGGTGCCGGAGCGGAACCCGAACTCCTCGGTGTCCCATTGCTCGACCATTCCGAAGCCGCGGAACTCGCGCTCGTGCCCGTCGAAATGGCCGTGATGGTAGGCGTACCGGGTGACGAAGCGATTGCCGCTGACGGCGTCGATGGTCTCGATCCGTTCGACCACGTGCACCGGAAACGGAAGCCTGGTGATCCACGGGTTTCCCGCGCGCTTGTCCTGCAGGGAGAACTTGACGGACGAGGCGTAGCCGACCCGCGTCTCCGCGCCGAGGTTGTTGACCGTCCTGACGAGCAGATGCGGTTTCTGCTCGCCCATGAGACTGACATAGCGCATGTGCCGCCGCGCATCGCCGGGCAGGCGCGACGACCAAACCAGGCAGACGGTGCCGTTGCCGAGGAGGTCGGCGAGCGTGACCGAGCTGAGGTTTTCCACCTGCGGGAACGCGGCCAAAGTGTGCGGCTCGCTCCAGCTGTTCCCGCATCGGTTGAAATAGAGCCGGACGCCGTCACCGCCCAGATAGACGATGTCGGTGGTGCCGCTGCCGTCGATGTCGGCCAGCCTGACACGGGCGTGGTCGAACTGGTCTGGACGGTCGAAACGGGGCGCGTCGTCCATGGTGACCTTGGCGCCGAAGCGGCCGTAGCCGAGGTTCGGCCAGTAGCAGACCTCGCCATCGCGAATGCGCACCAGGTCGGTCAGCCCGTCGCCGGACATGTCGCCCAGGTGGATGGACTGGGCGGCATCGGCGAAGACCAGGCGCGGGCCCGTCTCCTCGTCGAGCGCTCGACGAATCCGGCGGGCCGGGCCGTGGCCCCGCTCGCCCAGGGAGTCGTGCCAGACGAAGGCGTCGTCCTCGGTGATCAGCACATCGGCGAGGCCGTCGCCGGTCAGGTCGACGAACCTCAGGTTGGGATCGCGCGTATCGCGATTCAGGCGGGACTCGAATGGCCGGAAAGGCTCCCATCCTCGATCGCCGTCGTGTTCGTACCAGCCGGGAATGGGGCCGTCTGTCATCACGACGTCGGGGCGGCCGTCACCGGCCAGATCCATGAACTGCGCCTGCCCGCCGGCCAGGGCGACACTGGGCCTGCTCGCGGCACGTTCCATCGGCGCGAGCTCGACCTGCCGGGCGCTGATCGGGCTGAGGTTGCCCTTGAAGAACCAGGCGCCGTCCTGCTCGCTGAAAACGCCCGGAATGCCTTCGCCGTGCAGATCGGTCCATTGGTAGCGCGAGCCGTCCAGCCCGACCGGCAGATTCTCCAGGTCGGAGGCGTCGACGTCGTGCACCGCGTGCTGCACGACGGGCCGGGTGTATTCGTACTCGACCGGCGGCATGCTGCGGCGGCTGTACCCGTCGCCCTTTCGTCGATAGCCGGTCTGGGTGACGGCTCGGAGAAAGGCGTACGCGGGCTCGCCCTTGTTCGCGGGATTGCGCTCGCCGGAGAAGGAGAAATCGGTGGAGCGTACGAGGCAGTCGTCGCCGACGCCGTCCTCGTGCTCGAAATGGTGGAACATCAGCACGCGCTGACAGAGGCGGCTGGTGCGCACCTCGAACCCGGCGCGGTAGGAAGAGAAGGCGTCTTCGCGGTGGTGCCATGGCCCGCCGTCGCCGGGCTTCGGGGCGGCCGTGTCGTGCTCGCCGTAGTCGAACACCACCTCGAACATCCATCCGGCGTTCGCGATTTGGTCGTGGGCGAGCACGTGCGGCCGGCGGCCGGCATCGTCGAGAAGTGACGTCCGGTTGCCGTAGCGGATGCGCTTGATATAGCGGTTGGTCTTTCGGCGCGGATCGTCGGGGCCGCCGCGGTTGCTCTCGTGCCCACGCCTCACGTCCACGCCGACGCCGTCGTCCTGCTTGTACTCGTAGACGACGCCGTTGCCCTTGTCGTCGCGGGTCTCACAGAGCAGCCAGGCGAAGATCCGGCGCGGATCGGCCGGGTCTGCGATGCGGGACCGCTGGTCCATTCCGTAGACGCTGAGGACGTTGTCCTTGGAGATGGTGCGCCAATGGACGTCGCCGTCGCCGCTACGGGTCCAGCGCTCGATACGGGCGAAAAGCCCTTCGACGCGCGGGCTGTATCGATGAATGATGTGCCCGGGCACGGTGGTCACGTCCGCGAAGCGGCCACCGTCCGAGTGGAGCACCGGGACGAGGTCGTCGGCGCCGGAGAGGACGAAGACGTCCGCCTCCTCGGCGTCGCGGTACTGCGGCAGCCCCTTGTCCGTCTTGCGGGAGATCCGCGGCAGGCCGAGCGACCAGCCGAAGCCGAACGGGCCGTTTCCGGTGCCGGAGTCGTAGGAGAGGGCGAGGTGCGGCCCGAACCCGGAACGCCCCGGGCTGGTGGCGATGGGAACAGTGGACACCCCGGTCCCGGTAACGGGATTCACGGCGAATTTCTCGCCGATCCCCCGAATGGCACCCCCGCCCTTGGGCAGCGAAATGGACGGCGATCTCACGGCCGAGTGCTGCGCAGCCTCTTCGGCACGGGCCGGACCGTCGGCCCGGCCTTTAGGCAAAGGCGGCAGGTGTGGCTTTATGATCTCCCCCGTCCCCCGTTTGCCGTGCTCTCACTATGAGCACTCACATCTGCGCCGTAAAGCCGCCGACCAGATATGACAGCATGTGGCCACGGAGGGACGGGGGGTCAGGAAGTGGCGTTGCGGTACTTGCGCACGGCGAGGGTGCGGCAGATCGCGATGATGACGATCGAGTAGAGCAGCGAGGCCTCCACCGCGTGTTCCATCGGCCAGACGTCCGATGTCCGCACCCCGGGGTTGCCGAACAGTTCCCGGCAGGCCTGCACGGTGGCGCTGAACGGATTCCAGTCGGCCACGTGCCGCAGCCAGGGCGTCATCTGGCCGGGGTCGACGAAGGCGTTGGAGATGAACGTCACCGGGATGATCCACATCATCCCGCCGGAGGAGGCGGCCTCCGGGCTGCCGACCAGCATGCCGGTCAGCGCGCCGACCCAGGTGAAGGCGTATCCCAGCAGGAGCAGGAGGCCGAACGCCGCCGCCGCCTTGAGCGCGCCCTCGTGGATGCGCCAGCCGACGAGCGACCCCACGGTCGCCAGGACGACCATGGTGACCATCATCTGCACCAGGTCGGCGAGCGTCCGGCCGGTGAGGACCGCGCCGCGGGCCATGGGCAGCGCCCGGAACCGGTCGACGAGGCCCTTGCGCATGTCGTCGGCGATGCCCGCGCTGGTGGCCACGGTCGCGAAGATGACGGTCTGGGCGAAGATGCCGACCATCAGGAACTCGCGGTAGACCGAGGAGTCCGTGGTGCCGCCGATCTGCATGGAGCCGCCGAACACGTAGGAGAACATCACCACGAACAGGACCGGCTGGACCAGCATGAAGATGATCATCCCCGGGACCCTGGTGACCCGGATCAGGTTGCACTTGGTGATGACCAGCGAGTCGCGGACGGATCGCCCGACGCCGGTCGTGCGCAGCGCCGCGGGCGCCGAGGCGGACGGGACGGTGGGAGCGGTCACTTCACGGTCTCCTTCACGGGCTGGTCCTCGGTCTGATCGTTCTCCGCGGCGTCCCCGGGCTCATCGGCCTCGGCGGCGCGGCCGGTGAGCGAGATGAACACGTCGTCCAGGGTCGGGCGGCGCAGCCCGATGTCGTCGATCTCGATGCCTCGCTCGTCCAGGTCGCGGATGACGTCGGCGAGCAGCCGGGCGCCGCCCGTGACCGGCACGGTGAGCCTGCGCATGTGGTCGTCGATCGTGACCTCGCCCCTGGCGCGGGCCGTGAGCACCTCGCGGGCGCCGGCGATGTCGTCCCGCCGGTGCACGACCACCTCGACGCGCTCGCGGCCGATCTGCGACTTGAGATGGTCGGAGGTGCCGCGGGCGATCACCCGGCCGTGGTCGATGACGCAGATCTCGTGCGCGAGGTGGTCGGCCTCCTCCAGGTACTGGGTGGTCAGCAGCAGCGTGGTACCGCTCTTGACCAGGTCCTGGATGACGCCCCACAGCGCCAGCCGGTTGCGCGGGTCCAGGCCCGTGGTCGGCTCGTCCATGACCATGACCGGCGGCCGGATGACCAGGGTCGCGGCGAGGTCCAGCCGCCGGCGCATGCCGCCGGAGTACGTCTTGGCGGTGCGGTCGGCGGCCTTCGCGAGGTCGAACCGCTCCAGGAGCTCCTTCGCGCGGGCCTTCGCGTCGCGCGCGCTCAGCTGATAGAGCTGGCCGACCATCTGGAGGTTCTCGCGCCCCGTCAGATAGTCGTCGACCGCGGCGAACTGCCCGGACAGGCCGATGGAGCGGCGCACGCCGTCCGGGTCCTTCAGCACGTCGAAACCGGCCACCTCCGCGCGCCCGGCGTCGGGCCTGAGGAGGGTGGTCAGCATCCGGACGATCGTGGTCTTGCCGGCGCCGTTGGGGCCGAGCAGTCCGAGCACCGAGCCTCTGGGAACGTCAAGGCCGACGCCGTCCACGGCCCGGACGTCGCCGAAGTGTTTCACCAGGCCTTCGGCGTGGATGGCCACTGGCATAGGAGATCTCCCAGCTTCGAATGGTTTACGGCCGTTCTCAACAAGGGTCAGATGCGGGGTAGGGAGCAGGCGGCACGATGAGCGTAAGGAGACGCGATACATCGCGTCAAGGCACGAACGTGCTACCCCCGCCGGACCGCGCGTCCTCGTGCGCGGACGACCGCCGGACGCCTCGCGAGGCGAAGGCCGCCACGTCCCGCGAGATGACCCGGGCCACCTCCGGCTCCCGGGACTGGAAGTAGAAGTGGCCGCCGTCGAAGTAGCCGGCGGTGAACCCCGCCGTCGTGTGCTCGCTCCACTTGAGGAACCCGTCGCGCGGCACGTCGGTGTCCTGGTCTCCGCAGTAGGCGCTGATCGGGCACGCGACCTTGCTCCCCGGGAGGTCCCGGTAGGTCTCCAGTGCCGTGAAGTCGGCGCGCATGGGCGGGATGATCGTGTCCAGGAACTCCTTGTCGGCGAGCAGGGCGGGGGGCGTTCCCGCGAGTTCCGCCAGCTTCTCGGTGATGCCCTCGTCGTCCATCAGGTGGATGCCCCAGTCCTCCGGGACGGACGGAGCGGCGCGGCCCGAGACGATCAGGCCCACCGGTCCGCGGTCATGCCACCGCTCCATCCGCAGCGCGACCTCGTAGGCCAGGACGGATCCCATGCTGTGCCCGAACAGGACCAGTGGCCTGTCCTGCCAGGGGACCAGGGCCTCGGCGGCCTGGTCCGCCATCTCCCGGAGATCCTCCAGGGCAGGCTCTGCCAGGCGGTCCTGCCTGCCCGGATACTGGACGATCAGCGCCTGGGCCGTGGCGGACAGGGCCGCGGACAGGGCGAAGTACGCCGACGCGGAGCCCCCGGCGTGCGGGAAGCAGACCACGGTCGGGCCTTCGCCCCGCGACTCGTGGTACTGGCGTATCCAGTTGCCTTGCACGGAGTCGCGGCGGGGCGTGCTGTTCATCGATTGCTCCTGTCCTGCGATGCCCGGCGGGCCACCATTCGGGATGCCGGGACTGCTGGGTGCCTGCCGAAGAATTGCGCGCGGGCCGATGCTCCGCTTTTCTCCGCCGGGAGCCGGCCGGAGGCACACCTGGGCGCCGGTCGAATATCCAGGAAGAGCATTTCAGGATTCGAATCCGGCTGCGGCAGAATATACCTTCATCGGTGCGGAGAGCGCACCGGAAAGCACCTCCGGGAGTTTTCCCGGCCGACCGGGCGGCGCTGTCCCGTCGGCGGGACAGCCGGGCGGGCCGCGGCGGCCGGCCTGGGCCGTGGGCCGCTTCAGCCGCGCAGCTCCAGCGTGCAGCATTTGGCATTGCCGCCGGACTTCAGCAATTCGGCCAGATCGACTCCGACGGGTGTGAAGCCGCGCTCGCGCAGCCGCGCCGCGAGGCCCGCGGCACGCTGCGGCAGCACCACGTTCCGGCCGTCCGACAGCGCGTTCAGGCCGAACACGGCGGCGTCCGCCTCGTCGGCCAGGATGGCGCCGGGGAAGCGCTCGCGCAGGACCGCCCGGCTCTCCGGGGAGAACGCCGCCGGGTAGTACATGATCTCCCCGTCCCCGAGCACCGCGAGGGCCGTGTCGAGGTGGTAGAAGCTCGGGTCGACCAGCGTCAGGCTCACCACGGGGCGGCCGAAGAACTCGCGTACCTCGTCGTGCGCCCGGAGGTCGGAGCGGAAACCGCTGCCGGCCAGGATCTCCCCGCCGACGCAGAGGAAGTCGCCCTCGCCCTCGTTGACGTGCTCGGCCTGCCGGACCTCGGACCAGCCGCCGCGGCCGAACCAGTCGAGGTAGGCCGCGGCCTCGTCGGCGCGCTGACGGTGCCGGAACCGGGCGACGAGGACCTTGCCGCCGGCGACGATGGCGCCGTTCGCGGCGAACACCATGTCGGGCAGCCCCGGCACCGGCTCGATGAGCCGCACCTCGTGGCCCAGTTCGACGAACGTGTCGTGCAGCCGTTTCCACTGGGCCAGGGCGGCCTGCGCCGAGGTCGGCCGTCCCGGGTCCATCCACGGGTTGATCGAATACGTGACGTCGAAGTAGGTCGGACGGCACATCAGATAATTCCGTGGCGACGCCGCGCGGGCGCTGTTCACGGGCCGGTCCCTGTTGACGATCGACACCTTGCTCGCCTCTTTTTCGTAGAAGTGGTCGGGATCTGTGAAAACCTGGACGGAATGGCTGAAAGCGGGGCGGCGGGACCCGGAATGAATGTCCTGGGACCGGGCCGCGGGCGGCGCGGGCGGCCTCCCGCCGGACGCATTGTCCGCCGCGCACTTCACGCGTTCGCGTCGCCGGGACGGCGCTAGAGTGAAACCGTGACCTCTCCGTCGCAAGACCCGCCGTCACCGATCAGCGAAGACGACCGCGACACGGCCGTGAAGCGCCTGCAGGAGGCCTACAGCGAAGGGCACATCTCGCACGAGGAGATGGACGCGCACCTCGACCGGGTGCTCACCGCCAAGACGAGCGGCGAGCTCGCGCGGGCCCTGGCCTCGCTCCCGGCGGAGAAGCCGGGCACCACGTCCACGATCGCCGCCCTCACCGGGCCGATCCGGCGGCGCGGCGTTTGGCGGGTGCCGCGGACCGTCAAGGTCGAGTCCGCGTTCGGACGCGTGCGCCTGGACCTGTCGCGGGCGGTCATCGAGCATCCGGTGGTCGACATAGAGCTGCAGCTCGGCACCGGCAGGGCCAAGATCACGGTGCCCCGCGACGCGATCGTCGACATCGAGGATCTGCGCACCGTCCTGAAGGACGCGAGCTACCGGCCGCGGCGGGGCTCTCGCCCGGACGGGCCGACGATCCGGATCTCCGGGACCATGGGGACGGGACGGTTGAAGATCCGCCACGCGCGGCGCTGAGGGGCTCAACGACGGGTGCTCCTGTCCATCCTGCGCAGGCGCGGCTGGTTCGCGGCCGGCGCGTTCTCCACCGTGCGCGCGAGCGCGGCGACGTCCCCGTTCTCGTAGACCGTCCTGATGAGCACGCTGACCCCGAGCGTCTTGCCGATCATGCTGGTGAGGCGGGTCGCCAGCAGGGAGTTGCCGCCGAGCTGGAAGAAGTTGTCGTCCATGCCCACCCGCTCGACGCGGAGCACCCGCGCGATCAGCTCGCACAGCCGCTCCTCCCGCGGGGTGCGCGGCGCCACGTAGGCGCGGCCGTGGGTTCCCGGCCGGGGCAGCGCCCGCTGGTCCAGCTTGCCGTTCTGGGTCAGCGGCAGCTCTTCGAGCAGGACGTACGCGGCCGGGAGCATGTACTCGGGCAGCGCGGCGCGAAGCATGTCCTGCACGTCGTCCAGCAGGGCCGCCCGGCCTGACCACCGGGCCGGGGCCAGCGCGGACGCGGGCTCGGGGGCCTCCCGCGCGCCCTCATCACCGGCGCGGCGGGCGTAGACGTTGTAGAGCGTCGTGCCGCGCAGCAGGCGGTCGGTCTGTTCGCGGACGACGTCGTAGCCGAGCGACGCCAGCAGGGTCGTGATCTTCTCCAGCCGACCGTCGACGTCGTGGACCTCGACGACGAGCTGCCGGATCTTCGGCCAGTCGCGCCGGTCGACGCCCATGAGCACCTCGTACTCGGCGTTCTCGACGTCGATCTTCAGCAGGTCGATCCGGTCCAGCGACTCCGCCGCGATGATCTCCGAGAGGGGCCGCAGGCGGCAGGTGAACCGCTCGCTGTCGAGGCGGGCGTCGACGAGCTCGTCGATGAGGTCGTCCCCGACTGCGCCGCCCGGGCCCCCGCCGGCGCTCTCGTCCTTGTTGCGCAGGTAGGAGCGGACCAGGTCGTGGGCCTGGTCGGCGGTGGTGAGGCTGGAGGAGATGACGGTGTTGTGGCGGTAGAAGGTGAAGGTCGCCTCCTTCGCCTCCGCCGCGAGGCCGCAGTCGTACACCGTGGCGTTGAGGCCGTGGAGGGCGACGTTGCGGCGCAGCGAGTCGTACACGGGCGGGATCGGCTCGAACGCGAGGATCCGGACGCCGGGGCGGCGGGTGCCCGCGAACAGCGTGAACAGGCCGATGTTGGCGCCGACGTCGACGATGGTGTCGCCGTCATCGATGGTGATGCCGTTCCGCAGGTACTCCAGGTTGGTGAAGATCTCGTCGTAGACGAAGTCGGTCTCGCTCTTGTTCTGGTGGAACACCGTCATGCCGTTGGGCAGTTCGTACGTCCGCGCGAACGCCTCGGGCTCGGTGCGCTCCAGCCGCAGCAGCTCGCGCACGGCGGGCGCGCGGTCCGCCGCCGGGACGAGGTAGGCGACCAGGCGCCGGTCCCCCTGGTCGCCGTCGTAGTCGCGCACCAGGACGCGGGCGTCCCGGATGGCGGGATGCCCGGCGAGCCGGGCCTCGATCTCGCCCGGCTCGACCCGGAACCCGCGGATCTTCACCTGGTCGTCGTTGCGGCCCAGGTACTCCAGGGAGCCGTCCGGCAGCCAGCGGGCCAGGTCCCCCGACCGGTACATCCGCGCGCCGGGCTCCTCGGCGAACGGATCGTCCAGGAAACGCTCGGCGGTGAGCTCCGGACGGTTCAGGTAGCCGCGGGCCACACCGGCGCCACCGACGTACAGCTCCCCCGCGACCCCGATGGGCGCGGGGCGGCCGTGCGCGTCCAGGACGTAGGTGCGCAGGTCCGGGATGCGCCGGCCGATGGGGCTGACGGTGCGGTCGGCGTCGGCCTCGGTCAGCGGGTGGTACGTGACGTGCACGGTGGTCTCGGTGATGCCGTACATGTTCACGAGCCGGGTGTCCTTGTTCGCGGCGCGCCGCAGCCACGGCTTGAGCGACGCCGCCTCCAGCGCCTCGCCGCCGAACACCACCACGCGCAGCGAGTGCGGCTCCGCGGCCTCGCCCTGGGCCGCGACCAGCTGCCGGAACGCGGTCGGCGTCTGGTTCAGCACCGTCACACCCGACGCGCACAGCAGCCGGTAGAAGTCCTCCGGGCTGCGCGTGACGGCCTGCGGCACCACCACCAGGCGGCCGCCGTGCAGCAGCGCGCCCCAGATCTCCCACACCGAGAAGTCGAACGCGAAGGAGTGGAACAGCGTCCAGACGTCCTGCGCGCCGAAGCGGAACCACGCGTCTGTCGAGGTGAACAGCCGGACGACGTGACGGTGTTCGACCATCACGCCCTTCGGCACACCGGTCGACCCGGACGTGTAGATGACGTACGCCATGTTCGAGGGGCCGGTTCCCGTCCCGGTCACATCGCTGGCGGACTGCTGGGCCCACTGGCCGGCGTCCGCGCGGACGTCGACCACGGGGATCGCCGGGACGGGCAGCCCTTCAGGCAGCGCGCCGTCACTCAACAGGACGCGCGGGGCGCTGTCCTCCAGCACATGGGCCAACCGGTCCGCTGGGGACCCCGGATCCACCGGCACGTAGGCCCCGCCCGCCTTCAGCACCGCGAGCACGGCCACCACCAGGTGCTCGGTGCGCGGGAGGCACACGGCCACCAGCACGTCCGGCGCCACTCCCAAGCCGCGCAGATGCCGCGCCAGACGGTTCGCGCGCGCGTTCAGCTCCCCGTACGACAGGCGGCGGCCCTCGCACTCCACCGCCACCGCGCCCGGCGCCGCGGCCGCCGCCTCCTCGAACCACTCGTGCAGGCACCGCTCGACCGGGACCACCGGCGGCGTGTCGTTCCACTCCGCGAGCACCTGACGGCGCACCTCGTCGCTCAGGACGGTCAGTTCCAGGGCGGCGCGCTGCTCCGCGTCCTCGGCGGTGAGGGCGTCGACAAGGCTCCTCATGGCGGTCTCCAGGTAGCCGATGAGGAGCTCGGCGTCCTGGGACTGGTCGATTCGCGCGTCAAGGAAGAAGGAGTGCTCCTGGTCATCGACCCTCAGGACGATGGGGTGGTCGCTCCCCTCGACGACGCCCGCCGGGGCCACGGCGCCCGAGCCGTCGCCGGGCTCCAGGCGCCGGTAGTTCAGGACCGCGTTGAACGGCGGGGGCCCTGGCGGCGCGCCACCGTTGCGGTGGGCGGCGGCCGGAGCGGCCTGCCCGTGGCGGACGATCTCGCGGAGCGTCCGGTCGGTGGCGCGCACCAGATCGCGCACGCCGGTTCCGGCCAGGTCGACGCGGACCGGAAGGACGCCGGTGGAGCCGCCGCGCGGGCGTTCGACGCCGCGCGGCCCGTGGAGGGCGTCGGAGACGACGGTGCCGAAGACCACGTCGTCGCGCCCGCTGCACGCCGCCACCACCAGGGACCAGCCCGCGTGGAACAGGGCGGCCGGGCCCACCCCCTGCTCCTCCGCGCACGCCCGGACGCGTTCGCCGAGGCGCGCGTCCAGCGGGAGGCGCAGGTCCAGGACCCGGCGGCCCTCGCCGCGAACGTCCTGGAGCCCGAACATCACGGTGGGCTCGGTGACGTCCCCGAGCACGGACGCCAGGTAGTCCGCGGGGTCGAGGGCGCGGCCGTCGTCCGGTGCGGCGGTGCGTCCATCGGCGGCCATCTCGTCCAGCCGGACCTGGGGGTCCGCGGCGATGTCCTGGAGCACCCGCCCGTACAGCGCGGCGATCTCCCCCGCCCGCTCCCGGCCGAACAGGCGCCGCTGGTACTGGAGGTTCAGGCGCAGGCGGCCGCCGTCGGGGTAGACGAACACGGTCACCGGATACTGGCTCAGCGTGAACAGCCGGATGCCGGTGACGGCGATGCCGGCCTCCTCGACCGCCTCCGCGATGCCCTCGCGGTCCAGCGGGAACGACTCGAAGCCGATGAGGCTGTCGAACAGGACCGGAAGCCCTGCGGCCCGCTGGATCTCGGCGAGCCCGTAGTGGTGGTGGCCGAGCAGGGCGCCCTGCCGCTCCTGCAGGTCCGCCAGCATCCCCGCGACGGTGCCGTCCGGGACGTAGGGGACGCGCACGGGAACGGTGTTGATGAACGTGCCGACGATGGACTCCGCGCCCGGCAGCAAGGCGGGCCGACCGGCCACCGCGGCGCCGAACACCACGTCCCGGCGGCCCGTCAGGCGGTTGAGGACGATGGCCCAGGCGCCCTGCACCAGCGTGTTCAGGGTGACGCCCACCTCGGCGGCGCGGCGCGGCAGGTCCCGGGCCGCGCCCGCGGGGAGGGGGATGTCGACCCAGCCGACGTCCGCGCTCCCCGTGCCGGTGCCGGGGCCCGGGCCGTTGTCCGGCGCCACCAGCGTCGGCTCCTTGAGGCCCGCCAGTTCCTTCGCCCACGCGCGGGCCGATTCCCGCGCGTCCTGCCGGGCCAGCCAGGCGAGGTACTCGCGGTAGCCGCGGGCCGCGGGCAGCTCCGAGGCGTCGCCGCCGCTCGCGTACAGGCGCAGCAGGTCACGGACGAGAAGCGGCAGGCACCAGCCGTCGACATTGGCGTGATGGGCCGTCAGGACGAGCTCGTGACGGTCCTCGGCCAGGGTGAGCAGCGACATGCGCAGCATCGGCGGTACCGCCGGGTCGACGTGCACCTTGAGGTCGCTCGACAGGAACTGCTCGTTTGCCGTCTCCCGCATGGCATCGCCGAGGCCGCTCAGGTCGAGGTACTGCCAGGGCAGCTCGACGCCGTCCACGACGAGCCGGACGAGTTCGCCGTCCGGGCCGGGCACGTAGGCGGCGCGCAGCGCGGGGTGCCGGTCGAGCAGGGCCTGCGCGGCCGTGCGCAGGCGGTCGGCGGCCACCGGCCCGGACAGGCGCAGCGTGTACTGGACCTGGTAGGTGTCCAGCTCGGCGCCGGTCTCGCGTTCCATCATCGAATGCACCAGCAGGCCCAGCGGCAGGGGCGGCACGGGCCAGATGTCGGACAGGCCCGGGTGCTGTTCCCGCCAGCCGTCGACGTCGTCCTGCGCGACGGTGACCAGGGGCACGTCCGACGGGGTCAGGCCGCCCGCGCCGGGCCGGGTCGCGTGCCGGGCGAGCGCTTCGAGGGCCCGGGACCACAGGCCGGCCAGCTCCCGCACCTCGGCGGAGGACAGGACGCCCTCCGGTGCGGTGAACAGGGCGCCCAGGAGCGGGCCGTCAACACCGTCGGTGACGGCGGCGCTGATGGCGAGCTCGGCGTGCGCGGGCTCGCGGGGGTCGCGGCACACGTCGGGCCCCGCGGGACCGGCCGCTCCGGGGGCCGGGACGAAGCCGAGGCCGCGCAGCTCGGCGGGCAGGCCGGTCGCGGTGAAGCCGCCCGTGTAGGCGAAGGAGATCTGGCCGCCGCCGTGCCGCTCCAGGACGTCGGCGGTCTCCGGGTTGAGGTGGCGCAGGAGCCCGTAGCCGATACCCCGGCCGGGCAGGGCCCGGCGCTGTTCCTTGGCGGCCCTGACGACGGTGCCCGCGGCCGGTCCGCCCGCGAACGCCTCCTCCAGGCCGGCCCCGGCCACGTCCAGGCGGACGGCGGTGACGGCGGCGAGCGGGCCGACAGTGCGGGACAGATCCGCGCCCGGCAGGGCGGCTTCCGCGCGGCCGGGCCCCTCCCCGCGGATCAGCGTGGACGACGCGTCGACACCGCGTCCGGCACGCCACCGCGTCACGGCCATCGCGAGGGCGGCGAGCAGGCCGTCCTCGACGTCGCAGTGGAAGGCGTCCGGGAGGGTGGTCAGGAGGGCCTCGGTGACGTCGGCCGGGAGCCGTACGCCGACCTCGGACAGCGTGGAGTTCACGTCCACGGACGGGTCGAGGCGCCGGGCGCCGAGAACCGGGTCGGGGGCCTCGACAGTGGCGCGCCACAGGTCGAGTTCGGCCACGCGCTCTGGCCGCCGGGCCTCCTGGAGCAGGGCGTGGGCCCAGCGGCGCACGGAGGTGCCCGCCGGGGGGAGTTCGGCGGCCTCGCCGTCGCGGACCTGCCGCCACGCCGCGGCGAGGTCGGACATGAGGACGCGCCAGGACTCGCCGTCCACGACGAGACGGTGCAGGACCACCAGGAGCCGCCCGGACCGCGCGGCGCCCGCGTCGAACCAGACGAACCGCGCCATCACGCCCGCAGCCGGGTCGAGCCGTCCGGCGGCGGCGTCGCGTTCGGCGCGGAGCACGCGGTGCCAGACGTCGGCCTGCCCCGGGTCGTTCCACGGGCCGTCCTGGGGGACCCGGCGGATCGACGCGTCCAGGGCCATTGACCCGGGCGCGTCCACGACCAGCCCTCCGCCGTCCGTGTCCACGAGGCGGGCGCGTAACAGGTCGTGGTGGTCGATCACGGCGCCGATGACGGCGGCGAGCCGGGTCCGGTCCATGCCCTCGGGCAGTTCCAGGACCATCGCCTGGGAGGACCGGGCGGGCACCAGCCCGCGTTCTTGGACGGCCCGCGTCACCGGCAGGTGCGGCAGCCATCCCACGCCGCCGCCGTCCAGCTCTTCGAGCACCGGGCCGGCCCCCGGCCCCGCCGCGGCGACGGCCTCGGCGAGGGCGGCCACCGTGCGGAACTCGAAGATCTGCCGGGAGCCGACCTCGACCCCCCGCGCCCGCGCCCTGGAGGTGATCTGGAGGGACTGGATGCTGTCGCCGCCGAGGGAGAAGAAGTCGTCGTCCACACCGACCCGGCCCACGGAGAGCACCTCCGCGAAGACGTCGGCGAGCACCCGCTCGGCGGGCGAGCGAGGGGCCCGGTACTCGGCCCCGCGGAACTCCGGCTTGGGCAGCGCCGCCTTGTCGGCCTTGCCGTTCGGCGTCAGCGGCACCTCGTCGACGACCATCACCACACCGGGCACCATGACGTCCGGCAGCCGCCTGGCCAGCCACGAGCGCAGCTCCACCGAGCTGAGCCCCAGCTCCAGGGCGAGGTTCCCGGCCCCGCCGCCGCGTTCGGCCGCGTGGGGTTCCTCCTCGGGCACCGGCACCACGTAGCCGACGAGCTGCCTGCCCCTGCCGTCCCCGCCCTCGTGGGCCGCGACCACCGCCTGGCGCACCCTCGGATGCGTCGCGAGGACCGCCTCCACCTCACCGGTCTCGATCCGCTGGCCCCGGACCTTGACCTGGTCGTCGGTGCGGCCCAGGTACTCCAGCCGGCCGCTCGCGGACACCCGCGCCAGGTCGCCGGTGCGGTACATCCGCGCGCCCGGCGGGCCGGACGGGTCCGCAACGAACCGCGCGGCGGTCAGCCCCCAGCGCCCGAGGTACCCGCGCGCCAGGCTCGGACCGGCCAGGTACAGCTCGCCCGGCCGCCCGCCGGTGACCGGTTCGAGACGCTCGTCGAGCACGTACACCCGGGTGTCCGTCATCGCCGTGCCGATCGGTACGGCGCCGTCGCTGAGCGGGCCGCTGAACGTGGCCCACACCGTGGCCTCCGTCGGCCCGTACGCGTTGATGAACCGGCGCCCGGGCCCCCACGCGGTCACCAGCCCGGGCGTGCACGCCTCACCGCCGATCACCAGGACGCGCAGCCGCTTCAGCTCCTCCGCGGCGCTCGCGGGCAGCGTGGCCAGGACGCTCGGCGGCAGCGTCGCGTGCGTCACGTCCCCTGCGGCGAGGACGTCCGCGAGGTCCTCGCCCACCAGGCGCTCCCGCTCGGGGACGATGAGCGCGGCGCCGGTGGTCAGCGCCGACACCAGGTCCCACACCGACATGTCGAAGCTCAGCGAGGCGAACTGCAGCACCCGCGCGCCGGCCCCGGCGCCGAGGTCGCCGAGCCGCACGGCCTCGGCGCGCAGCGCGGCGAGCCCGGAATGCGTCACCGTCACCCCCTTGGGCCGGCCGGTCGAGCCCGAGGTGTAGATGACGTACGCGGCGTTCGCCGCCCTCAGCGGCGCGACCCGGTCAGCGTCGCCCGGGTCCGTCCGCGGGGACCGCCGCCAGGTCTCCGCCGTCGCGGGCACGTCCACCGCCACGACGTCGGCGTCCAGGTCGTCCGGCAGCCGGGAGGCGGCGGTCCGCGTGGTCAGCACCGCCGCGGGAGCCGCGTCGGACGCCATGTACGCGATCCGCTCCCGCGGGTAGCCGAGGTCCCAGGGCAGATACGCCGCGCCCGCCTTCATGATGCCGAGCAGCACGGCGATCTGCCCGGCCGAGCGCGGCATCGCCACCGCCACGACGCTCTCCGGGCCGATCCCCCGCCCGATCAGCCAGTGCGCGATCCGGTTCGCGCGCGCGTTCAGCTCCGCGTACGTCCACGCGTCGCCGCCGGACTCCACGGCCGGCGATTCCGGCGACTCCCGGACCCGTGCCTCGAACAACTCGGGAAACGTGGCCAGCGCGAGGGTCGCACCGGGGAACGACTCGGCAGCGGACGATCCCTGTAGGTGGTTCACGGATGCTCCAGAGGCTCGAAGTGGAGGGGGTGAAGCGCTCTCTCAGGCCCGGCGCAGAGTGACCGGCAGGCTGCTGTACCCGTGCAGGAAGTTGGAATGGATGGGCTTGGCCGGGCCGTCCGGCACGGCCTCGGCGACATGGGTGCGCAGCGCGGTGAGCATGGCGGAGATCTCGGCCCGGCCCAGGTAGGCGCCCAGGCAGAAGTGCGGCCCGTAGCCGAACGACACGTGCTTGTTGGGCGCGCGGCCCAGATCGAAGGTGCCGGGGTCGGCGAAGACGTCCTCGTCGTAGTTGGCCGAGCTGTTCCAGAGCGTGACGACGTCCCCGGCGCGGACGGTCCGCCCGCCGATCTCGACGTCCTCCAGGGCCCGGCGCCCGAAGTGCATGGCGGGGCTGACCCAGCGCAGCACCTCCTCGACTGCGCTGTCCACGGTGACCTCACCGGACTTGAGCCGCCGCCACTGCTCCGGATGCTCGATGAGCTCGCGCATCCCGCAGATCATCGAGAGCCTGCTGGTCTCGTCGCCGCCGATGATGACGCTGTAGCAGTTGAAGATGATCTCCTGCTCGGAGAGCGGCTCACCGTCGATCGTGCTGGTCGCGAGGACGCTCACCACGTCGTCGCGCGGGTCGTCGCGCCGCTCCCCCGCGAGGCCCGAGAAGTAGAAGAGCAGCTCGTTCCGGGCGACCAGGGCCTCGTCCGCGGACTGTCCCTCCTCTTCGGTGCTGAGCGCCTCCTTGGTCAGGGACAGCAGGTAGTCGCGGTCACCGGCCGGCACCCCGAGCAGGTCGGCGATGGTGGCCATCGGAATGTGCTCGGCGACGTCCTGGGCGAAGTCGCAGTCACCGCTCTCGGCGGCGTGCCGCACCAGCCGGTCGGCGCGCTCCCGCACCCCGGCGACGACGGGTTCGAGCACGCGGGGCGCGAACGCCTTCAGCAGCAGGTTGCGCAGGTCGCGGTGACGGCGGCCGTCCGTGACGGCCAGCATCTTGCCCGCGGCGGAGTCGCCGCCCTCCAGGAGGGTGGTCAGTACGTTGCCCCGCTCCGACGTGAACCGCCTGTTGTCCCGGTAGACCTTCATCACGTCGTCGTAGCGCGACAGCGCCCAGAAGCCGGGCACGGCGCGGCCGGTGACCTCATGCCAGTGGACGGGGCTCTGGGCCCTGAACCGGCGCCACATGTCCACCAGTTCGGCACCGGGCGCCAGAAAGGTCCGCGGGTCGGTGAGGTCGATGCCTTCAACGGTGTCTGAAGGCGTGTGAAGGTCGGTCACGAAGGCTCCAAAACTCATGAATCCCTGCGGGACGCGGTGAGCGGAGCAGGGGCCGCGCGCGCGGACGGTTCGCTCACACCGGCAGGGCGGGGGAATCCCGGCAGGGCGACGGAATCCAAGAATCCTAAACGGAAGCCGGCATTCACCAGAGGCACCGCAAGCGCGAGCGGAAAACGATCCGAAGAGTATAGTGTGCGCGCACAGTTCCCTTCGGCCGGCCGTCCACCACCGCGCCTCTTGGTTTCCAGTCCCGATTGTCTGCGCGGAACCGTGACGCAAGCAAGCCCGCCCAGTTCCAGTCGACGCCCGGCCTCCGAGCCGAACGCCGCTGACCTGTCGGATCACGATCCGCGGTGTCCTGTCGCCGGGACGCGAGCACCGGTCTGTTTTCCGGTTCACCATTTAGGGATCGGCGTGTATGTTCGGGTGGAGCAGGAGCGCGACCCGGCAACGTGATCCATTCTGAGTTACGCGTGATTCGGACGGGGACGCGTCCTGTCGGCTGAGTTCACCTGGCGCCTGCGGTTGTTCGATTTGATTCCGTCCGTCGAATGTCGCACGATCTTCCGGACAACGGCTCGATTGAATTCCCCTGGTCGACTGCGCGTAGGCGCCGGCCTGGACTTTCAGGCGACCCAGAAGACAGGAGGAGGGGGAGCATGGCGCATTCCACGGCCCATCGGCCATTCATCTCGTCGCGCGCCGCGGGGCTCACGGGCAACAGCCTGGGCGAGCTCTTCATGCTGGCGCTGGAGCGCGAGGCCATCGACATGGCGCTCGGCACCCCGGGATATCCCGAGCCCGCCGCCGACATCATCGACGCCGCCTGCGAGGCGATGCGCGCCGGGCGCAACCAGTACGACATGCCCGCCGGCGATCTCGGGCTGCGGGAGCGGATCGCCGCCACCTTTCCCGTCCCGACCGACCCGTGGGGCGAGCTGACCATCACCGTGGGCGCCACCGAGGCGCTCTGCGTGGCCCTGCTCACCTCCGTCGAGCCCGGCGACGAGGTCGTCCTGCTCGACCCCGGCTACGAGCAGTTCAGGTCGGCCATCGCGCTGGCCGGCGCCGTGCCCCGGTTCGTCCCGCTGCAGCCGCCGGACTGGCGGTTCGACCCGGCCGACCTGGCCGCGGCCTTCACCTCCCGCACCCGTGCCGTGCTGCTGAACTCGCCGGCCAACCCCACCGGACGGGTCCTCGACCGGGAGGAGCTCGACCTGATCGCCGAGCTGGCCGAGCGGTGGGACACCACGGTCATCTGCGACGAGGTGTACAGCAACTACGTCTTCGACGGGCGGGTCCAGACCTCGATCGCCGAGGTCCCCGGGCTCGCCGAGCGCAGCATCGTCGCCGGCTCGCTCTCCAAGAGCTTCGCGATCAGCGGCTGGCGGATCGGCTTCCTGCGCGCCGACCGCGTCCGCACCCAGGCGATGCAGTGCGTCCACGAGCTCACCACGCAGGGCACCGCGACCCCGCTGCAGGTGGCCGTCGGCGTCGCCGCCCTCTCGACGGACCTGAAGACCGCGGCCGAGGAGATGGGCCGCCGCCGCGACCTCGCCCTGGAGATCTTCACCGGCATGGGCATGAAGATCGCCCCGCCCGAAGGGGGCTGCTTCCTGTTCGCCGACGTCAGCCCGCTCACCGGGGGCCTCAAGGACGGCCGGGCCTTCACCTTCGAGCTCCTCGACACCGCCGGGGTCCTGGTCGTCCCCGGAGCCTCCTCATTCGCCGACCCCGCCCGCGGCGAGCAGTACGTACGCATCGCATTCAACCGGCAGGAAGAGCTGCTGCGCGAGGTCGGGCACCGGATCCGCGCCGCCCGGCCGGCCGACAAGTGAAGGGGTTACGCAGATGAGGCAGTCCACGGCCGACCAGCTGGGCCCGCTACCCGAGTTCCTGCCGCCCGGCCCTGAAGGCGTCGCCCGCATCGCCCTGTCCACCGGCGACGACATCTGGCTGGTGCGCGACTACGCGCTGGGCCGCTCGGTCCTGACCGACAAGAGGTTCAGCCGGGCCGCGGCGCTCGGGCCCGAGGCCCCGAGATTCAACCACGACCAGCCCGCGGCGGACTCCATGATGAGCGCGGACGGCGAGCGGCACGTCCGGCTGCGGCGCCTGGTCAGCGGCGCGTTCTCCACCGGCCGCATGGCCCGGATGAGCACCTTCGTGGAGGAGCTCACCGACCGGCGCCTCGACGCGATCGCCGAGCTCGGCCCCGGCGCGGACCTGATCGAGAACCTCGCGCGGCCGCTGCCGCTGTCGGTGCTCTGCTCGATGCTCGGCGTCCCCGAGGACGACACCGCCCGGTTCCGCGGCTGGGTCGAGGTGCTCTTCGACGTCGACACCAAGAGCCCCCGCGAGCGGGCCGGCAACCGCATCGAGCTCATCGAGTACATCTCCGAGCTGCTGGGCCGCAAGCGCCAGGAGCCGCAGGAGGACCTGTTCAGCGACCTGATCGCCGCGCAGGACCGGGGCGAGCTGTCCACCAAGGAGCTGTTCACCCTCGGGCTCACGCTGCTGATGGCGGGCTACGAGACCACCGCGGGCCAGATCGGCCTCGCGACGCTCTCGCTGCTGCAGGACCGCGCCGCGTACGAGGAACTGGTCGAGCATCCCGACCGGATCGGGAACGCGGTGGAGGAGCTGATCCGGCTGAGCCCCACCACGCCGGTGACCTTCCTGCGCGTCGCCACGGAGCCGGTGCAGGTCGGCGACGTCACCGTCCAGGCGGGCGAGGGCATCGTGGTCGCGCTGCTGTACGGCAACCGCGACGCCGACGCGTTCGCCGAGCCGGAGACGATGAACATCCTCACCGGCCGCGACACCCCCCACCTCACCTTCGGCCACGGTGTCCACCGCTGTCTGGGCGCGCCGCTGGCCAGGGTGCAGATCCGCATCGTCCTCGAACGTCTCGTGCAGCGTTTCCCGACGCTGCGGTTCGCCGACGTCCCCGAACCCTTCGTCTGGAAGGACGGCATGGGCACGCGCGGTCTGCACCGGCTGTCCGTCGCCTGGTAGCCCTCCCCCGCGCCCCCGTATCCCCTCTTTTGTCCTATGCCCGCCGCGTCCCGTCGCGCGGCACCCACCTAGACCCGAAGTGGGAGAGCACGTGTCTGCCGACCGCATGATCACCGATGCCGGGTCCCTCGGGGTGTCCCTCGCCGTCATCGGGATGTCCTGCCGGCTCCCGGGCGCGCCGACCCCGCGGGCCGGCTGGGAGCCGCTCGTCCAGGAGGCGCTGACGGCCGCGGGCGTCGCGCCCGAAGACCTCCGGGACGGCGACGGAGAGCTGTTCCTCGGCGGGCCGGAGGCCGACCACGCCGCCGGTCTCCCCGGGTTCACGCCGACCGTCACCACCGGGGCCGGGTCCGCGCTGCGGGCCGTGGCCCTGGCCGCGCGGAGCCTGGACGGCGGCCGGGCCGGAATGGCGCTCGCCGGCGGGGTCGACGGCCCCGAGAGCGGCGGCGTCCTGGTCCTCAAGACGCTCGCCCGGGCGCGGTCCGACGGCGACCGCGTGCACGCCGTCCTGTCCGTCGATCGCGCCGGCGACGCCGCCTCGACGGGCGGTCATGGCGCGGCGCCGGACGCGGCGGCGGGCATGGCGGCGCTGGTCGAGGCCGTCCTGGCCGCCGAGCGCGGCCGGTCCTCGTCGAGCGTCAGCGGCGGCGGATGCCGCGTCGTCGTCGAGGCCGCCGCGGAAGGGGACTTCGCGACCGGTCGGCCGGGCTTCCGCACGTCCACGGTCCCGCTGATCATCTCCGGGGCGGGGCAGGACGACGTCCGGGAACGGGCGCGGCGTTTGCTCGCGCACCACGAGGAGAACCGGCCCGCGCTGCGCGACCTCGGCCTCTCCCTCGCGGCCTCGCACGCCGCCGCCGAACCCTCCGCCGCCCGGCACCGGAGCGTCGTGTGGGCGGACGACGACCGGCAGCTCGCCGACGAGCTCACCGCGCTGGCCCGCGGCGACCGCAGCGCGACCCGCGTCAGCGGCGGCGCGGCGGCGCGGGACCGGGCCGTCTTCGTCTTCCCCGGCCAGGGCTCCCAGTGGATCGGCATGGCGGCCGGGCTCCTCGACGCGTCCGGCGTGTTCCGCGACGCCGTCGACGCGAGTGCCCGGGCGCTCGCCCCCTACATCGACTGGTCCCTGGAGGACGTGCTGCGCGGGACGCCGGGCGCGGCGCCCCTCGACCGCGACGACGTCGTCCAGCCCGCCCTGTTCGCGGTGTCGGTGGCCCTCGCCGGGCTGTGGGAGTCCTTCGGGGTGCGGCCCTCGGCCGTGCTCGGGCACAGCAACGGGGAGATCGCCGCCGCCGTCGTCGCCGGCGGCCTGTCCATGGAGGACGGGGCACGGGTCGTCTCCCTGTGGAGCAAGGCCCAGGCCCGGCTCGCGGGCCGCGGCGGGATGATCTCCGTGTCGGCGCCGCTCGCGTCCCTGGACCCGATACTCGCCGAGTGGGGCGACCGGCTCGCCGTCGCCGCGGTGAACGGGCCGCGATCGGTGGTCCTGTCCGGCGACCGCGACGTCGTCGACCGCCTGCTCGAAGAGCTTCCCGCCGGGGGTGTGACGGCCAAGCGGATCCCCGTCGACCTCGCGGCCCACTCCCCGCACATCGAGGCGCTGCGGGACGAGCTCATCACCGGGCTCGCGCCGGTCGAGCCGCGCTCGGCGGGCGTGCCGTTCCACTCGACCGTGACCGGCGACTTCCTCGACACCGCGGCCCTGGACGCCGCCTACTGGTACGCCAACCTGCGCGGCACCGTGCGGTTCGAGCGCTCCGTGCGCGCCCTCGAGACCGGCCACCAGGCCTTCATCGAGATCAGTCCGCACCCGGTCATGACCATGGCGCTCCAGCAGATCCTGGACGACCTGGAGTCGGACGCGGTCGTCGTGGAGACCCTGCACCGCAACAAGCCCGGAACGCGCCGGTTCCTCGCCTCGCTCGCCCGCCTGCACACCAGCGGCGCCACGGTGGACTGGCGCCCCGCGTTCGGCCCGGACGCCTCGCTCATCGACCTGCCCGCGCCCCCTCCGCCGCAGGCCCAGCCCACCACCGACGGCGCACCCGATGAGGCCATGGTCGGGCTCCTGGAACTGGTGCGCGCCGAGACCGCCCTGGTTCTGGGACTCGACCCGGACGCCGAACTCGACGGCACGGGCGCGTTCCTGAGCCTCGGCCTCGACTCCGCACGCGCGGTGGAGCTGCGCAACCGCCTGGTCGACGCCACCGGCCTCCGGCTCCCGGTGACGCTGCTCTTCGACCATCCCACCCCCGAGCAGCTCGCCCAGCACCTCGCCGCGCAGCTGAACGGCACCGCGACCACCGTGGCGGCGGCGCCCTCCAAGCGCCGCGGCGGTGACGCGGACGAGCCCATCGCCATCGTCTCCATGGCGTGCCGCTTCCCGGGCGGCGTGACCTCACCGGAAGAGCTGTGGCAGCTCGTCCTGGACGAGAAGGACGTCATCTCCGGCTTCCCCGTCAACCGGGGCTGGCCGCTCGACACCCTCTTCGACGGCGACCCGGACCGCGCCGGCCGCTCGTACACCCGCCAGGGCGGGTTCCTGCACGACGCGGACGAGTTCGACGCCGAGTTCTTCGGCATCAGCCCGCGCGAGGCCCTCGGCATGGACCCGCAGCAGCGACTGGTCCTTGAGACCGTGTGGGAGGCCCTGGAGCGGGCCGGGGTCGATCCGGCCGCGCTGCGCGACAGCGACACCGGTGTCTACCTCGGCGCACTCGCCCAGGACTACGGCCCGCGGCTGCACGAGGCGGACGACAAGGCCGGCGGGTTCCTGCTGACCGGCAACTTCACCAGCGTGCTGTCGGGCCGCGTCGCCTACACCTTCGGCCTGCGCGGCCCCGCCGTCACCGTCGACACCGCGTGCTCCTCGTCCCTGGTGTCCCTGCATCTGGCCGCGCAGGCGCTGCGCGCGGGCGACTGCGAGCTGGCCGTGGCGGGCGGCGTGACGGTGATGTCGAGCCCCGGCATGTTCGTGGAGTTCAGCCGCCAGCGGGGCCTGTCGCCGGACGGCCGCTGCAAGGCGTTCGCCGACGGAGCGGACGGCACGGGCTGGGCCGAGGGCGTCGGCGTCCTGCTGCTGGAGCGGCTGTCGGACGCCCGGCGCAACGGCCACGAGGTCCTGGCCATCGTCCGCGGTTCGGCCATCAACCAGGACGGCGCCAGCAACGGCCTCGCCGCGCCGAGCGGCCCGGCCCAGGAACGGGTGATCCAGGAGACGCTCGCCGCAGCCGGGCTCTCCGCCGCGGATGTCGACGCGGTCGAGGCACACGGCACCGGCACCCGCCTGGGCGACCCCATCGAAGCCGGTGCGCTGCTCGCCACCTACGGGCAGGGCCGTGACCCCGAACGGCCCCTCTACCTGGGCTCCCTGAAGTCCAACCTCGGGCATGCGCAGGCGGCTGCCGGTGTGGGCGGCGTCATCAAGATGATCGAGGCGATGCGGCACGGCGTCCTCCCCCGCACCCTGCACGTCGACGAACCCACCACCCACGTCGACTGGACCGCAGGCGCCATCTCACTACTCACCCAAGCCCGGCCCTGGCCCGACACCGACCACCCACGCCGCGCCGGAGTCTCCTCCTTCGGCATCAGCGGCACCAACGCCCACATCATCCTCGAACAGCCACCCACCACAGCCCCACAATCCACCGCAGACACCACGCCACGGCCTTGGATCATCTCCGGCCGCACCGACCAGGCACTCCGCGCCCACGCCACGCGCCTGCACACCCACCTGACCGCCCACCCCCAAACACCCCTCAACGACATCGGCCACACCCTGGCCACCACACGCACCCGCTTCGCTCACACCGCTGCCATCACCGCCCAGGATCGCCAGGGCTTCCTTGAGGGCCTCATCGCGCTCTCGCACGACACGCCGCACCCCAACCTGCTCCACCGCGCGACACCAGTACCGGCCCAACCCCTCACCGCGTTCTTGTTCACCGGGCAGGGCAGTCAACGCCCCGGCATGGGCCGCGACCTCTACGCCACCCACCCCGTCTTCGCCGCCGCCCTCGACGAAGTCTGCGACCACCTCAACCC